>JBCNOA010000099.1:0-14524 GCA_039594095.1 Dyella sp. | reverse complement strand
AGGTTGGGTTGGGTGCTTGCAAGCGCCCCCCGACCCCCCCCATAACCATGCGCTGACCCGCGCCGAAGCCCCTCCGGCCGCCGTGCGTGGGGACCGGGGGGCGTGGCATAATCCACGATCTTTTTTAGGCTTTCGGCGGAAATTCCAGCCGGCGCCGCTACTTACGAGACAAGCTGATGAATCTTCCGAGCACCTTCTTCATCGCTCAGGCCGCTCCGGCCGCCGGCGCCCCGCAGGCGAATCCGCTGGTGACTTTCCTGCCGCTGCTCCTGCTGTTCGGCGTCTTCTATTTCCTGATGATCCGCCCGCAGATGAAGCGGCAGAAGGAACATCGCGCCATGGTCTCGGCCCTTTCGAAGGGCGACGAGGTGGTGACCAGCGGCGGCGTGGCCGGTCGCGTCGAAGATGTCGGCGAGTCGTTCGTCACCGTCGAGATCGCACCGAACGTAAAAGTCAAAGTACAGAAGGGCGCCGTGACCCAGGTGCTGCCGAAGGGTTCGCTGAAGTCGTCCTGACCTTCGCTGGGGGGGGGGGGCGGCCGGGCGGATGCCCTCGCCGTGACGCGAAACGATGCTACCGCCGCGGCCTTGACCGCGGCTTTTGACGGATGCAAGGCATGAGTGATTTTCCACGCTGGAAATATTTCCTGGTCGCCATCGTATTGGTGCTGGGCATCGTTTACGCGTTGCCGAACGTATTCCTGCCGCAGCCGGCGGTACAGGTCACGGCCAATCGCAACGGCGTCGTCGACCAGGCGCTCGAGCAGAAGGCTTTGGCCGCGCTCAAGCAGCAGAACATCGCCTACCAGGGCGTCGAGCTGAAGAACGACCACCTGCTGGTGAGCTTCGGCAATGCCGACGTGCAGAAGAGCGCGGGCGACGCCATCAAGGCCGCGCTGGGCGACGATTACACGGTCGCCTTCAATCTCAGGTCCACCGTGCCGCACTGGCTCTCGATGATCCACGCGAGCTCCATGCCGCTGGGCCTCGATCTTCAGGGCGGCGTGCACTTCCTGATGGAGGTGGATCAGAACGACGTCGTCGACAAGCAGGAAACGCGTTATGCGGACGACATCCGCAGCCTGCTGCGCGAGAAGAACATCCGCTACGACTCGGTCAGCCGCAATGCCGTGCGCGGTCAGGGCGTGGCCGTGATCCTGCGCTCGGCGGAAGACCGCACCGCGGCGGCCAATGCCATCGCTGCCGAATACCCGGATCTGTCCACGCAAGACGGCCAGGTGACCGGCGACCGCTTCGTGCTCAATGCCGTGCTGCGTCCGGACAAGCTGCGCGATATTTCGCTCAACGCCGTGCGCCAGAACCTGGGCACGCTGCGCAACCGTATCAACGCACTGGGCGTGTCCGAGCCGATCATCCAGCAGCAGGGCGACAGCCGCATCATCGTCGAGCTGGCCGGCGTGCAGGACACGGCGGAGGCCAAGAAGCTGATCGGCGCGACCGCCACGCTGGAGTACCGCGCCGGTTACGGTACGCCCCAGCAGGCCGCAGATGCGGCGCGCACGGGCAGCGTGCCGCCGGATGCGCGCCTGTACAAGGACCGCGACGGCCGCCCCTATCTGCTCAGCAAGAAGATCATCGTGACCGGCGACCAGTTGGTCGATGCCGCTTCCGGCGCCGACCAGCAGAGCGGCTCGCCGATGGTGTCCGTGACGCTCAACGCCGCCGGCGCGAAGAAGATGCTGGACTTCACTACCAGCAACGTCGGCAAGCCGATGGGCGTGGTGTATGTCGAGCGAGTCGTCGAAACCAAGGTGGTGGACGGCAAGGAAGTGCGCACGCCGAAGATCACCGAGGAAGTGATCAACTACGCTACGGTCAATGGCGTGTTCGGCAAGAACTTCCAGACCACCGGCCTGCGCAGCGCGAAGGAAGCCTCCGAGCTGGCGCTGCTGCTGAAGGGCGGCTCGCTGGCCGCGCCGATCGACATCGTCGAAGAGCGTGTGATCGGCCCGAGCCTGGGTCAGGACAACATCGAGAAGGGCATGAAGGCCGTGCTGATCGGTCTGGGCCTGGTGCTGCTGGCTGCGGCGATCTACTACAAGCTCTTCGGCCTGGTCGCCGACGTGGCGTTGTTCTTCAACCTGGTGATCCTGCTGGCGGTCATGTCCATGGTGGGCGTCACGCTGACCATGCCGGGCATCGCCGGTATCGTGCTGACCCTCGGTATGGCCATCGACGCGAACGTGCTGATCTGCGAGCGCGTACGCGAGGAGTTGCGCAACGGATCCTCGCCGCTGGCGTCGATCCGCGCCGGCTACGAGAAGGCGTGGGCGACCATTCTGGACGCCAACGTCACCCACCTGATCGCCGCGCTGGCGCTGACCACGATGGGTTCCGGCCCGATCCGCGGCTTCGGCGTGACGCTGCTGATCGGCATCCTGACCTCGATGTTCACCTCGGTCACCGTGACACACGCGATCACCGCGCTGATCCACGGCCATCGCAAGCTCAAGACGCTGTCGGTCTGAAGAGGAACTGGAACTCATGGAAATCTTCAACCACAACGCCAACGTCAACTTCCTGGGCATGCGCAAGGTCAGCATCGGCATCGCCGTGCTGCTCATGCTGGTCTCGATCGCTCTGATCATCACGCGTGGCCTGAACTACGGCCTGGACTTCACCGGCGGTATTTCCGCGGAGGTGAGCTACCAGCAGCCGGTGGCCGTGTCCGACGTCCGCGACGCGCTGGCCAAGGCGGGCATGGAACACGCCGTCGTGCAGAGCCTCGGCGGCACCAAGGAAGTCTCGATCCGTATGCAGCCCACCGCGTCGATGAAGGATGCGCAGGGCCGCGTGAACCTGGATCAGGTCTCCATCGTGGTCAGCAAGGCCTTGCAGGCGGCGCGCCCCGACGCGGTGCTCAAGAGCCGTTCTTCGGTAAGCTCGCAGGTGGGCGATGAACTACGCAGCGACGGCACCGTGGCCGCGGTGTTCGTTATCCTCGGCATCGGCGTGTATCTGTGGATACGTTTCGAACGCCGCTTCGCGATCGCCGCTCTCGCGACCGAGGTGCACGACGTGCTCGTCACGCTGGGCGTCCTCGCGATCACTGGTCGCGAATTCGATCTCACCGTGCTGGCGTCGGTGCTGGCGGTGATCGGTTACTCGATCAACGACAAGGTCGTGGTGTTCGACCGTATCCGCGAGCTGTTCCGCCTGGCGCGCAAGGCCGAGCCGGTGGAAGTGCTCAACCGTTCGATCAATAGCACCCTGTCGCGAACCATCATCACCTCGCTGTTCACCGCCATCACCATGGCGGCCCTGTACTTCATCGGCGGCTCGGTAGTGCAGGGCTTCGCCATCACCATGCTGATCGGCATTCTGGTCGGCACGTTGTCGTCGATCTTCGTCGCCAGCCCGATCCTGCTGTGGCTGGGCGTCTCCAAGAAGGACCTGATGCCGCAGACGAAGGAAAACCCGGAGCTGGCACGCCGGCCTTGAGCGGGCCTAAGTGACTGAAAAAAGCCCGGCCTTGGCCGGGCTTTTTTTATAGCCGGGATTAATGGTGAAAGAGGCCCGCGGCATTAATTCGATAATGCCGGTTCTCGCCGACGGACCTGCCAGATAAAGAAAACAAGGCAGCTGCGCGCTTAATATTCGCAATATTTTACGAATCATCTCAGCGACTTGCTCTTTGCCACCAAATCCCGGCGGTCGTCGGCGAAGGAAATTGACGCAATGATGGGCCTGTTAAATGGCGTAGCGGCGCCATTTATTAAGTAATTGTTGACTTGGTGTAACGGCCGACGTTATTTTCGGGAGGTTCCTGTTACGACAGGCAGACGACAGCTTGTTTACAGCCACGGGAGGCTCGCAAGAAATCGTCGTCGTAGCAGGGAGCGCAGAGGGGCAGTCTGCAGGGGGAATTTCCTACAGGCGCAGCTTTGCAACCTTTTGGCCTACCGCCCGGCGTGCCAGGTGGTTTTGCTCAATTTTGCCCATCACCCCAGATGGGCTTTTCGGGGAGATCCAAATGAGTTTTCGTTCGTTGAATCGCGGAAGTCTGCGTTATTCGGCGCTGGCGGCTGCCCTCATGGTGGGCATGGTCGGCACCGCGTTTGGTCAGTCCACCAGCGGCAGCATTTTTGGTCAGGCTGAAGCTGGTGAGACGGTTACCATCACCAGCTCGACCGGTCTGACTCGCCAACTCCAGACGGACGCCAGTGGTCGATACCACGCGGACAACCTGCCGTTGGGCACCTACACGGTTTCGCTGCAGAAAAATGGCGCCGTGGTCGACTCGCGCAAGGATGTCCAGATCAAGGTCGGAGCAGGCACCGAAGTCTCCTTTGCCTCGGCTGCCAACGCTTCGTCGCTTTCGGCGGTCACGGTGACGGCTAATTCGCTGCCCGCTATCGACGTCTCCGGTGTGGACTCGCGTACCGTTATTACCTCCGAGCAGCTGGCTCGCTTGCCGCTGGCCCGTAGCGCTGAGGCAATCGCGCTGTTGGCGCCTGGTGTGGTCGCCGGTAGCTCGCTTTTCACGGGTACAACCACCGGAAGCTCTGTGGTTTCTTTCGGCGGTTCCTCCGTGACGGAGAACGCGTACTACATCAACGGCTTCAATACGACCGACCCGATCAATGGCCTGGGCGGACTTAGCCTGCCTTACGGAGCGATCGACCAGCAGGAAATTCTCTCCGGTGGCTACGGCGCTGCCTACGGCCGTTCCGATGGCGGTGTAATTAGCCAGGTCGGCAAGCGCGGCACCAATGAATGGCATTTCGGTGGGCAGATTCTCTGGACCCCCACCGATCTGCAGGCCGATCCGCGCAGTTACTACTATGTCAGTGGTAACAAGGCTGGTCAGATATATCGCGATCGACACGAAAATAAAGCCTGGACCACTACGGTGGACGGCTATGTCGGTGGCCCGCTCATTAAAGACAAGTTGTTCTTCTTCGCTGCCTACGAGGCTGAGCGTCAGCAGGGCCAAAGCACTGGCGCGGTGACGCTCCCCTACGTGACCCACTATCGCTATGACAACCCGAAGTGGTACGGCAAGGTTGATTGGAACATCACTGACAGCAACATCCTGGAATTGACTGGCGCGTCCAGCAAGTCTTCGTACCAGGGCACGCTGAACTCTTATGACTATGCAACGGGCAAGGAAGGCGGGTTCAATAGCTACGACACGTCGACCAAGAATGGCGCGGACCTGTACTCCGCCAAGTTCACCAGCTATATCACCGATGACCTGACGGTGACGGCTCTGTACGGCAAGATGAAGGGCACGTACTACAGCGAAACGCCTGGGTATGATCCCACCATGCCGTACCTCATCTCGCCGGATAAGCAGAATCCGGCGTTGACTGGCGGTGGCATCATCACCAACGGGCAGACGCTTCAGCAGCTCGCGAACCCTGCGCACACATCCAAGAACACCAATCTTCGCTTCGATGTGACCTACAAGCTCGGTTCGCACACGATTACCGCAGGTATCGACAACCAGGACGTGCGTGACCTGAACGATGGTCAGATTACGGCGGGCCCAGGCTACGCTTGGCAGTACGGATCCGGCCAGCCTTCTCAGTTCATCACTGGTGGCCCAGTGGCGAATGGCCCGGACTGGCAGTCGCAGCCGTGGGTAGATGCTCCGGGCAATTACGCGGGTGGTCAGACGGGTTACTACGCTTCCAAGTACATCTACAGCAACAACTCGTCCGTACGTGTGAAGCAGCGGGCTCAGTACATCGAGGACGCTTGGCAGATCAATGATCGCTGGTTGGTCAAAGTTGGTCTGCGTAACGACCAGTTCACCAATTACAACGGCGATGGTGTTCCGTATCTGCGTCTGACAAAGCCGCAGTGGGCTCCGCGCGTAGGATTTGCCTGGGACGTGTATGGCGATTCCAGCTTCAAGGTTTACGGCAATGCTGGCCGTTACTACCTTGCGCTGCCGGCTAGCGTCGCGCTGCGCGCCGCGGGTGCCTCGACCTATACCAACGAGTACTTCACCTACACCGGCATCGACGCCAATGGCATTCCAACCGGCTTGACTCCGATCAAGACCAGCACCAATGGTCCGATCTCGTCCAATCTGGAGTACGGCATTCCGCCTGACCCCAAGACGGTGACCGCAAACAACATCAAGTCTGAGTACCAGGACGAATACATCCTGGGTTTCGATAAGAAGTTGAACGATTCGTGGGTCTTTGGCGCTAAGGCTACCTATCGCAATCTGCGCCGCGCCATCGATGACTTTGGCGATACCGGTCGCATCATCGATAAGATGAACGCGATGGGCATTGACCCGAAAACGTATGATCCGAACACCGTGTTGGGTAGCTATTTGATCAACCCGGGTGTCAGCCCGGTAATCAATGTACCCAAGCTTGGTGGTGGCTACTATCAGGTCCCGCTGGACTGGAACAAGGACCTGGGCTTCAACACTACGATGAAGCGTCACTACTACGGTCTGAACCTGTACCTGGAGCATCCGTTCGACGGCAAGTGGTACGGCAAGGTCGACTACCTGTTCTCGCGCAGCTACGGCAACAGCGAAGGTCAGGTGAAGTCCGATGTCGGCCAGGCTGACGTGTCGGCCACCTCCGATTGGGACTACTGGCAGCTGATGGACTACGCCAATGGTGCCCTGGCAAATGACCGCCGCCACCAGATCAAGGCCTACGGCTCGTATCAGATCGCTCCGGAGTGGATGCTGTCCGGCAACCTGACCATTCTTTCCGGTTCGCCGAAGGAGTGTCTGGGTCTTTATGGCCCGGATCAGACCAACCCCGGCCTCGGCTACACGCCTGGCTACTACCACTGGTGCAGCGGAAAGCCGTTTGTTCCCGGTGACGCCCGTCAGCCTTGGACCTATCTGTTGAGCGTAAGTGCTGAATACCGTCCGGAGTGGGCGGATAAGAAGCTTGGCTTCAACGTGATGGTCTACAACCTGCTCAACAAGCAGCGCATTACGCAGACCTATGCCCTGCATGGTCCGTCGGACAATGTGATTCCGAGTTACGGTCGCCCGTACTCTTCGCAGACTCCGCGTTACGTTCGTTTTGGCGTGACGTATGACTTCTAATCGGTCTCTGCGTATCGTTTGTTGATACAGGAAGAGGTGCCATCGTTTGATGGCACCTCTTTTTTTCGCCCTAAATGTGCTTTGGATGATTCTTTGCTCTTGGGCAGAGAATCGCGTTTGTTGCATCAACAAGGAGAGAGATGAGCATGCAAAGTAATTCGAGGGTAACGAAATATGTTTCTGGACTCTGCCTAGCCGTGGGTCTGTCGGTAAGTGGTATCGCTGGTGCAGTTAATCCCGGTGGCGCAATCGTTAAAAATACCTACTACAGCGATGCTTCGCTCACAGTACGAGTAGGCGAGAGGGACTATGACTGCCAAGGGCGCTTGAATAGCTGGGGGCAGCTGACGATGTTTCAGACTTTCACCGCCAAAGAGTGTCCAAGTACTGATCCATCTAGGCCGCCGGGTAACGATGGCGATTTGCCTGGGCCGCCGACTTGCCAGATTGTGTACACGCCATATCCCGAGGCCATTTGCGCGGGCTGAGTGAACGAAGCCCGGCTAAACCGGGCTTCCCTTTCTAAGGCTAATGGACTTCTCTTGGGGCGCTCTAAAGCGCTAGCTTTCGGTAAGAACAACAGCAGACCTGGACCGGAGATGCATTCATTGCTTGCCAAGGCAGAGGGGCCGCCAAGCAAAGATTCTCTATGCGGTAGATGCATCTGAGGTCGTCTGTGTTGGGCTGCCAAGACTGCTGAGAACAGAGGGCTGTTGGTGGCTAGGGGCGTGACCACCATGCCCCAGGCCTCTTTGTTCCCAGTGGGCGACGGGAATCGGCTCATACCCCGGCCCAAACGCCACTTCGCCAAGCCGCCACCCCGCCGGCCTCCGAACCGCTCCCCAGAACCGCTTGAACGCCGCCCAGTGCAACCCGATCAGCCCGTGGTCGTTGTCGGCATCGACGGTGGGGTCGCCCACGCCCGTCGGTCGCGGGGCCATTCCGTAGAGCGACGTCCCGAACACCACGTCCCACACCGACAGCACCTGTCCGAAGTTGCAGTTGTGCAGCCCTGGCCGCTCCGGATCTACCAGCATGTGGTGCAGACGGTGGAACTTGGGATCCACGAAGATCCGCCCGAACACCGGGCCGAACCCGATGCGGACATTGGCGTGCGAGAAGTTCTGCACCAGCTCGCCAAGCAGCACTAGCCATGCGAACTGGTCCGGCTCCACGCCCATCACGATGCCCACCGTGGCAAGCACCATGGACTGCAGGAAGCCGTCGACGAGGCTGCCGCGGTCGTTGGTCCAGCAGCTCATCTGCCGCTGGCTGTGATGCATGCTGTGCAGCGCCCACCACCAGGGCAGGGCGTGCTGCAAGCGGTGCATCCAGTAGTAGACGAAGTCGTACACCACGTAATAGCAGCCGAACAGCAGCCAGGGATGGTCCTTGAGCCACGGCACCCAGTGCGTGATCGCCAGCGGTGAGGCGCTGGCGTCGCCAGGGCCGGTGTCAGGGCCACCGAAGTAATTGGCGATGGGCGTCAGCACCAGGAAGCTGAAGATGGGGAAGATGCCTACGAGCATCATCAGCGTGTACTGGAAATCGACGCGGGTGAGCTTGCGATCGCTCCACTTTTCCGCCGGGATCAGGCTCTCCAGCGGGCGGAAGATCAAGCCGATGATGCACAACTGCAACGCGGCGATCAGCAGCGATTCGGCGATGTCCTTCGGGTCGCCGGCCAGCCCCTCGAGATGCAGGATGTGAAGGACGGGGAGGACGCCATGGCCGGCGAACCAGTTGACCAGGGGGGACCAGAACTCGGCCATCATCGATACCTTGCAAGAAGAAGCGGTCGATCCTGCAGGCGAGGTGCGGGCACGATGCGCGGCAGAGCCGCTGCTACTACAGAACCGGTCAGTACAGGATAGCGCCGAGCGCCGGTGCCATCCATCCGGCAGGATTTTGCGGGTATGTGCCCCGCTCAGGCATCGCGCAGATCGGCGTCCAGTTCGGCCAATTGCGCCGGCGTGCCGACATTGCGCCAGAAGCCTTCATACCGTTCTCCGCTCAGCTGGCCGTCGCGCATGGCCCGCTGGTACAGCGGCAGCAGTTTAAAGCGGCCCGGCGCATGGGCTTGCACGAACTCCGGCCGATATACGCCGATATTGCCGAACGTCAGGCGCTCGCCATGCCCCTGCTCCTGCAGCTGGCCCTGCGCGAGCACGAAGTCGCCGGCGGCATGCCAATCGGGATTGGGCACCATGATCAGGTGCGCGAGCCCGGCGGGCTCCAGGGGCAGGGTGGCGTAGTCGTAGTCGCTGTAGATATCCGCGCTCACCGCGATGAAAGGTTCCGGTCCGAGCAAGGAAAGCGCGTTGCGCATCCCGCCGCCGGTTTCCAGCGGCGTCGGCCCCTCATAGGCATAACGGATACGCAGACCCCAGCGCGAGCCGTCGCCCAGCGTCTCGGGAAACTGTTCCGCAAGGTGGGAGGTGTTGATCACGACGTAATGCACGCCAGCCGCGGCGAGCTTTTCCAGATGCCAGACGATCAGCGGTTTGCCGCCGGCCAGGAGCAAGGGCTTGGGCGTGTGATGGGTGAGCGGGCGCATGCGCTCGCCCAGACCGGCCGCGAAGATCAGTGCATGCCTCATGCGGCCGCCACCTGGGTCAGGTCGCGGCCAGCAGCGTGGCGTTCGAGCAAGGCGGCGAAATCGGCCAGCTCGGGATATCGGCTCGCCACCGACACGACATAGGCATAGACGCGTGGCACATCGGCGAGGTACCCCGGCTTGCCGTCGCGATACCACAGCCGATAGAACTGGCCGAGCACGCGCACGTGCCGGTGCAGGCCGGTGAGGTCGAACCAGCGCAGGAAGCGAGCGGTATCCACCGCGGCGTCGATCACGCCGGCATCGAGCAGGCGCTGCCGATACGAATCGACCCAGCCTTCCACGCGCTCCCGCGGCCACACGATGTAGGCGTCGCGCAGCAGCGAGGCGAGGTCGTACGTCACCGGGCCGCCGAGGGCGCCCTGGAAATCGATGACGCCGGGGTTGTTGCTTCCGACGATCAGCAAGTTGCGGCTGTGATAGTCGCGATGCACGAAGCAGCGCGGTTGCTCCAGGGCATTGCGCACGATCGCGCCGAATGCCGCTTCCAGCACGTCCCATTCCTCGCAACTGGGCGTATGGCCCAAGTGGCGCGACAGGAACCACTCGGGCATCACTTCCAAGCCCCGCGCCAGCACCTCGCGGTCGAAGGGCGGCAGATCGCGGTAGTCCATGCGCGTCTGCATGCGCAGCAGCGCGTCCATGGCGTCGCCGTAGAGCGCGTCCGCGTTGTGTTCGTTCAACTCGGAGAGATAAAGCCGGTTGCCGAGGTCTTCGATCAGCAGGAAACCCTGGTCCAAGTCCTTGGCGCGCACGGCCGGCACATGCAGCCCGGCAGCGGCGAGCCGCTCGCCGATGGCCAGCCAGGGGCGCGGATCCTCGAGTGCGGGCGGCGAATCCATGACGATCCAGCTCTCGCCCTCATGGCGGGTGCGCCAATAACTGCGGAAGCTGGCATCGGAGGATGCCGGTTCCAGCGTGAGCGCGGGAGCGTCGAGCACGGAGCGGGCCCAGGCGAGGCGGGCGGCGGAGCGATCGGTCATGATGTGGCGGCGTTTGGCGTGGCAGGCAGCTTAGCCGGGGGCGCAGGCACGAAAAAGCCCGCGGGCGTGTACCCGCGGGCTTCGCCGATCGAACGAGCGGCGTTTCACGAAAGGTTGTAGGCCTTTTCCTCGTGCAGAGCCAGGTCGAGGCCCATCATTTCCTGTTCGTCGTCCACGCGCAGGCCCAGCGTCTTGTCGATCAGCTTCAGCAGCACGTAGCTCAGCGCCGCGCTCCACACGATGGTGAAGCCCACGCCCTTGGCCTGGATCCACAACTGGCCCCACAGCGACGTGACGGTGCCGAAGCCGCCGAGCGTGGGCGACGCCAGCGGACCGGTGAGCAGCCCGCCGAGAATGCCCGCGACCGCGTGCACGCCGAAGACGTCGAGCGAATCGTCGTAGCCCAGCTTGTGCTTCAACCGGGTCGCGCTGAAGAAGCACACCACGCCTGCGACGAAGCCCAGCGCCAGCGAACCTCCCGGTCCCGCGGTGCCTGCCGCCGGCGTGACGGCGACGAGGCCCGCCACCGCGCCAGAGACGATGCCCAGCACGCTGGGCCGGCCATGGGTGATCCATTCCGCGACCAGCCAGCCGAGTGCGGCCGCGGCGGTGGCGATCTGCGTCACCAGCATCGCCATGCCGGCACTGCCGTTGGCAGCCACCGCCGATCCCGCATTGAAGCCGAACCAGCCCAGCCACAGCAGACTGGCGCCGATCACCGTGTAGCCCAGGTTGTGCGGCGGCATCGGCACCTGCGGGTAGCCTCGGCGTTTGCCCATCACCAAGCACGCGATCAGGCCGGCGATACCCGCATTGATGTGCACCACCGTGCCACCGGCGAAATCCAGCACGCCCAGGTCGCCCAGCAACGATCCCGGGCCGCTCCACACCATGTGCGCCACCGGCAGGTAGACGAAGGTCAGCCACAAGCCGCTGAACCAGAGCATCGCGCTGAACTTCATGCGCTCGGCGTAGGCGCCGACGATGAGCGCGGGCGTGATGATCGCGAAGGTCATCTGGAACATCACGAAAACCGCTTCAGGCACCGTCTGGTAGCGCGAATCGGGTTTGAGGCCGGCCAGCATCGCGCGGTCCAGGCCACCGATGATCGAATGCAGCCCCGTTATTCCCGCCTGCATGCCTTCGCTGCTGAAAGCGAGCGAATAGCCGTACACGATCCACAGCACGGTCACCATGGCGGTGATGGCGAAGCACTGCATCAGCACCGAGAGCAGATTCTTCGCGCGCACCATGCCGCCATAAAACAGCGCGAGCCCAGGGATGGTCATCAGCAGTACCAGCGCGGTGGCCGTCAGCATCCACGCGGTGTCGCCGCTGTCGATGTGCGTCGGTGCCGCCGCCTGTCCCCAGGCAGGCAAGGCGATCGAGGCTATCGCCGCCCCTATGCAGACCAGTCCGAGGCGGCCGGCCGGCGTCTTGCCGTTTTCCCCTTTCTCAAAGCGCATCGGCGTCGACCTCCATCGTGCGAATGCGAATGGCCTGTTCGAGTTCGCTCACGAAGATCTTGCCGTCGCCGATCTTGCCCGTCCTCGCTGCGCCGCTGATGGCCTCGATGGCGTGCTCGAGCTGTTCGTCGGCCACGGCGACTTCCACTTTGAGCTTGGGCAAGAAGTCCACCACGTACTCTGCGCCACGGTAGAGCTCGGTATGGCCATGCTGCCGACCGAAGCCCTTCACCTCGGTCACCGTCATGCCGGTGATGCCCGCATCGGACAGGGCCTGGCGAACGTCATCCAGCGTGAAGGGTTTGATGATCGCGGTGATCCACTTCATCCGGCACTCCCCCGGGAGTTGGTTGGTATGCGGCAGCGCAGCACATTGCGTGCCAGCGAGAGTGTTAATGCGATCAATGGGTTGGCGCTTCGGTTGTCTGCCTCACGCTCCATATTGGCCCTTAAGTCCTGAGCCAATGCCTGACTTTGGTGCAACGTGGTCGGATTGACCGGCGGCCTCTTAATCCGTACCATTTTGGTCCCAATTCGAGCCGATTCGTCCTCCTCCTACCCATGCTCCGTGTCAGCCGCCTCACCGACTACGCCACGGTGGTGATGACCTGCATCGCCGCGCATCCGCACGATGTGCTCAGCACCGCGCAGATCGCCGACGAGGCACGCCTGGAGCTGCCGACCGTCAGCAAGCTGCTGAAGTCGCTCAGCCACGCGGGGCTCGTGGAATCCTTCCGCGGCGTCAATGGCGGCTACCGGCTGGCGCGTCCGGCTGAGGCGATCTCCCTGGCGCAGATCGTCGAGGCGATGGAAGGACCGATCGGCATGACCGAGTGCGGCGTCGCCGAAGGGCAGTGCGAGCGCGAATCGCAATGCAACGTGCGCGGCAGCTGGCGGCTGGTGAGCCACGTGGTGGACAACGCACTGCGCGCCGTGAGCCTGGCCGACATGCTCAAGCCGCAGCCCGCTCCCCGCGTGGCGACCGTCGCGCTCAGCACTCTGAAAAGCAGGACCACCGCATGACCAGTGAACGCACCGACACGGCCGTGGAAGAAAGCGGTACCGCCGCGTTGCGCGACAACGCTCACGTGGCCGAAGCGCTAGGCCGCCGCTACGAGGCCGGCTTCGTCACCGATATCGAGACCACCAGCCTGCCGCCGGGCCTCAACGAGGACATCATCCGCCAGCTCTCCGCGATCAAGCAGGAGCCGGAATGGATGACCGAGTGGCGCCTGAAGGCTTACCGCCACTGGCTGACCATGCCGACGCCGGACTGGGCCAAGCTCAATCTCACGCCGATCGACTATCAGGCGATCAGCTACTACGCCGCGCCGAAGGCCGGCCCCAAGTCGCTGGACGAAGTCGACCCGAAGCTGCTGGAAACCTACGACAAGCTAGGCGTGCCGCTGCACGAGCGAGCCAAGCTGGCCGGCGTGGCGGTGGACGCGGTATTCGACTCCGTCTCGGTGGGCACTACCTTCCGCAAGGAGCTGGCCGCCGCGGGCGTGATCTTCTGCTCGATGAGCGAGGCGATCCGCGAGCACGGCGACCTCGTGCAGAAATACCTCGGCAGCGTGGTGCCGACCGGCGACAACTTCTTCGCCGCGCTCAACTCCGCCGTCTTCTCCGATGGCTCGTTCGTGTTCGTGCCCAAGGGCGTGCGCTGCCCGATGGAGCTGTCGACGTACTTCCGCATCAATGCGATGAACACTGGCCAGTTCGAACGCACCCTGATCGTGTGCGAGGACGACGCCTACGTGTCCTACCTCGAAGGCTGCACCGCGCCGATGCGCGACGAGAATCAGCTGCACGCCGCGGTGGTGGAGCTGGTGGCGTTGGAGCGCGCGCAGATCAAGTACTCCACGGTGCAGAACTGGTACCCCGGCGACGAGAACGGCGTCGGCGGCATCTACAACTTCGTGACCAAGCGCGGGGACTGCCGCGGCGCGGATTCCAAGATTTCCTGGACCCAGGTGGAAACCGGTTCGGCCATCACCTGGAAGTACCCCAGCTGCGTGCTGCGTGGCGACCGCTCGGTGGGCGAGTTCTATTCGGTGGCGCTCACGCATCATCGTCAACAGGCCGACACCGGCACCAAGATGATCCACATCGGCAAGCACACCAAGTCGAAGATCGTCTCCAAGGGCATCAGCGCCGGCCGCAGCTCCAACGCCTACCGCGGCCTGGTGAAAGTGGAGAAGGGCGCCGACGGTGCGCGCAACTACACCCAGTGCGATTCGCTTCTGATCGGCAAGCGCTGCGGCGCGCATACCTTCCCGTACATGGAAGTGAAGAACCCCAGCGCGATCGTCGAGCACGAAGCCACCACCTCGAAGATCTCCGATGACCAGCTCTTCTACTGCCGCAGCCGCGGCATCAGCGAAGAAGATGCCGTGTCGATGATC
>JBCNOA010000098.1:0-14563 GCA_039594095.1 Dyella sp. | reverse complement strand
CCAGGTGCTGCTGGCCTGGCAGCAGTCCGACCAGAGCGAGCAGACCCGCGCGGACATCGCGCGGGCCTTCGAGGAGGCCATCGTCGATACGCTGGCGATCAAGTGCCGCCGTGCGCTGCAGGCCGCCGGGGCGCAGCGCCTGGTGATCGCCGGTGGCGTCGGCGCCAACAAGCGTCTCCGCGCCGAGCTGGCGGAAGCCGGGGCGAAGGAAGGGTTCCGCGTGTACTTCCCGAGGCTGGCGTTCTGTACCGACAATGGCGCCATGATCGCGTTGGCCGGCGCGATCCGGCTGGCCAGCGGCCAGCATCAGGACGAAAGCGTGCAAGTGTTTCCGCGCTGGGACCTTGAGAGCCTCCCGGCCGTCTAGCGGCGGGAAGGAAACGGTCGGGCAAGGCATGGCTCGGGACGACGCGCTACGCTCTCCCTTTCTCCCGTCTCCGCGCCCTCCCATGGACATCGTTTTCATCGAAGACCTTCGCATCGACACCGTCATTGGCATCTACGACTGGGAGCGCCGCGTGCGGCAGACCCTGTCGTTCGACATCGAAATGGCGTTCGACAACACGAAGCCGGCGGCCACGGACGACATCGCCGACACGCTCAACTACAAAGATGTTTCCAAGCGCCTGATCGACTACGTGGAAGCGTCCAGCTTCGGCCTGGTGGAGACGCTGGCGGAACGCTGCGCGGCGATCATCCGCGAGGAGTTCGGCGTCGGCTGGGTGCGCCTGAAGCTCTCCAAGCCGGGCGCGGTCCGCGGCGCACGCGCGGTCGGCGTCCGTATCGAGCGCGGCCGCAAACCGCAGGCGGACTGATCCGGGGCACGCGATTTCCTTACGCGACGCTGGTGCGCGCGGCGCCGTGCCGGGCAGAATCTCGCCTCCCGTCCGACCGGAAGACGATTCACATGGCGCGTGCCTATCTGAGCCTGGGTTCCAACATCGAGCCCCAACGCTACCTGCGCGCCGCACTCGCGGAGCTGCGGCAGCGTTTCGGCAAACTGCAGGTATCGCCGGCCTATCGCAGCAAATCGGTGGGTTTCGACGGGCCGGATTTCGTCAATCTGGCCGTGGGCATGGAGACGGATCTTTCGCCGGAAGCGCTCAACGAATGGCTCCATGCCCTTGAGGACCGGCACGGGCGCCGCCGCGACGTGCCGCGTTATGCGGACCGCACGCTGGATGTGGACATCGTGCTGTACGACGACCTGGTGCGCCGGGGCGAAGGCCACCTGGACATTCCCCGCAAGGAGCTGAAGCACGCGTTCGTGCTGCGCCCGATCGCCGATATCGCGCCAGGCCTGCGGCACCCGCTCGATGGCCGGACCATGGCCGAGCTATGGGCTGCCTTTCCGGCCGAGAGCGAGCCGCTGGTGGCGGAGCCGCTCTAAGGCGTTCGGCGCACTATCGGCCGCCCGGCTCAAATGCTAGAAAGCGCATCGCATCCATCACCAAGGAACGAGGTAGGGGTATGGCGGGCAAATTCGCACGCAGTTGGAATCTGATGAAGGCGAGCGCGGCGGTGTTGCGCTCCGACAAGTCGTTGATGATGTTCCCGTTGCTGTCGGGACTGTGCTGCCTGCTGGTGGCGGCGAGCTTCCTGATCCCGATCGGGATCGTCGCGATGGGTGCCGAGCACGAAGGCCGCCAGGGATTGCCGCTGGCCGGTTACATCGGCTTGTTCGTGTTCTACCTGGTGCAGTACTTCGTGATCATCTTCTTCAATACGGCGTTGGCGGGCGCGGCGCTGCAGCGGCTGCGCGGCGAACCGGCGAGCTTTTCCGACGGCCTCGCGGTGGCGCGTTCGCGCGTGGGTGCGATCTTCGGCTATGCGCTGATCGCCGCTACGGTGGGCCTGTTCCTGCGCGCGTTGCAGGAGCGCCTGGGCTTCGTCGGACGCCTGGTGGCCGGCCTGCTTGGCTTGGCGTGGACCGTGGCCACCTTCCTGGTGGTGCCGGTGCTGGCGAGCCAGGACATCGGCCCGATGGATGCGGTCAAGCGCAGCGTCGAACTGCTCAAGCAGACCTGGGGCGAAAACCTGATCGGCAATGCCGGCATCGGCGTGGTGTTCGGTCTGCTCACGTTCGTTGCGGGGTTGATTTCGGTCGCGCTGATCGTGGGAGCGGCCAGCACTCAGTCCACGGCCCTGATCGTGGCCGCGGTCGCCGTCGTAGTCATCGGCCTGAGCCTGCTTGGCTTGGTACAGGCATCGCTGCAGGGCATCTACTCGGCGGCGCTTTATCAGTACGCCGAGGAGGGCACGGTTGGCGCGGGCTTCGATCAGGCGCTGCTGGAACAGGCGTTCCGGGCCAAGTCGTAACCGGGGCGGTCGAGTGCATGCGAAAGGGCGGCAGCGATGCCGCCCTTTTTTCGTTCACACCGAAAGCGTGCGTCCGCCGTCGATGCGGATGATCTGGCCGGTAACGAACGGTGCGTCGCGCAGCAGCCATAGCACCGCGCCGGCGACGTCGTGCGGTGAGCCCGCGCGTTGCAGCGGCGTGCGTGCGAGCATCGCCTGCTGATCGTCGTAGGGCTTGCCGTCGCTAGGCCACATGACCGCACCGGGCGCGATGCCGTTGACGCGCACGTGCGGGCCGAGGTCGAGCGCGAGCGAGCGCGTCATGGCCGCCAGAGCCGCCTTGGCCATGCAGTAGATGGGGTGGCGTGCCAGCGGGCGCTCGGCGTAGATGTCCACGAGATTCACGATCGCGCCCTTGGTTTCCCGCAACGCCGGTGCGGCTGCTTGCGCGAGGAAGAAGGGAGCTTGCGCATTGGATGCGAAAAGATCGTTCCACTGCGCGGGCGTCGCCGTGCCTATCGGTGTCGGATAGAAGGCCGATGCGTTATTGACCAGTGCATCGAGGCGGCCGAAGCGCGCGACAGCGGTGTCGACCAGCGCGGGCAGGGCGTCCAGCTCGGCCAGTTCCGCCTGGAGCACCATCGTGCTGCCGGAACGACGCCCCTCCAGTTCGTCAGCCAGCCGGCTGGCATCGGCTGCCGACCGTCGACAATGCAGAACTAGGTCGTAGCCTTCGGCGTGCAGCAGGCGCGCAATCTCCGCGCCGACCCGCTTGGCGGCACCGGTGATCAAGGCGACCGGGCGTTCTTCACGAGACGGCATGCGAGGCTCCTGCTGGCGAAACAGCCGGCAGCTTGCCGGAAAGCATGCGGAAGGTCATCCCGCGGCGCGGCGTGTCATTCCGCCGAAGGCTTGTCGCGGCGCGAACGTGCCACGCGACCGATGGCGCGTGCCACGCCGCCGATCGTTTTCTCCACCGCGGCGTTCTTGGCCCGTCGTGCGAAGCTGGGCTTGTGCGGGTCGATGAGATGCTCGCCGCTCCCACTTTCGGTATCGAAGTCGCCACCGAACATCGCGATGGCGGTGCTCGCGACCTGTCCGGTGTCGTAGTACGCATAGGCCCCCACGCCCAGCGCGCCCACCACCGGCAACCAGCGCGACAATCCCTTGCCCACCGCGCGCTGAGTGACCTTCAGGCCCACGCGCTTGGCGACACGCTCGGCTACTGCGTAGGACATGCGGCGAAACAGCAGGCGGTCGCCCATGCGCACCACGAGATCGCGGAACGCCTGGGCAGCCGTATGGCGAAACAGGCACCAAAGCATCTGCTCGCGCCCGAGTTCGGCGTGCCGGCCGTAGGCGGCGGCGATGTCGCTCACCATCTGCGCCTGAATCTTCCAGATAGCGATCAGTTCCGGCAGCACGGTCAACCAGCCCAACGGTCCGGGCGGCAGCGCCAGCGATCCGGCAGTGAGCGCGGCGCGCTGCGCAGCGCGATTGGCGATCCGGCGCGCTTCGGTTTCCGGCTCTCCGCTCGCACCTACCTTGCTGTTCGGGATCTCGCTGACGAAATCCAGGATCGCCTGCGTCACGCGGCTATGTTCGTCCGCGGTAATGACGGCAGGAAGCTGTTTGCGGTCGTCGGACATGAGGGCCTCGAAATCGCCGGAGCATGCCGCCGCAGTCTAGGACGGGCCGATGAAGATGCAGAGAACGGGGCCGGCGCCGGTGCTGCAACTATTTGTTGCCGCAAAAATTTACGGCCAAGGACATGACTTTCGGGGCAGGCAGGGGTCGAGCTAAGATGGCAATGTTATAACGTATCAACAATAACAACTCCTTCCCCCGTTACTCCGAGTCGCCCTGATGAAACCCACCTTGCTCGCGATCAGTCTTGCCGCGCTCTTTACCGTATCGGCCCAGGCCGCGGAAACGCCCGTCACGGACGGAACCGACACGAATACGCCGAACGGCATGGCGCGCAACAAGACGAAGGACAAGGTGCAGCAGCTGGGGGCTGTCGACGTTTCCGCGGCATTGGATCAGTCGCGCAACGCGCTTTCCCCCGATACCGGCAGCAGCCAGTACGTGATCGATCAGAAGGCGATCGCACAGCTGCCGCTGGGCGACAGCACGCCGGTGAACCAGGTACTGCTGCAGGCGCCGGGCGTCGTGCAGGACTCGTACGGTGGGCTGCACGTGCGTGGCGACCATGCCAATCTTCAGTACCGCATCGACGGAGTGATCATCCCGGAGTCGATCTCCGGCTTCGGCCAGACGCTCGACACGCGCATGATCAAGAGCGTGAAACTGCTCGATGGCGCGCTGCCGGCCCAATACGGCCTGCGCACCGCGGCCGTGGTGGACATCGCCACCAAGAACGGCCACGACCTCGGCAACGGCGGCAGCGTGGGGATCACGGGAGGCTCCTTCGGAACGCTCAACCCGAACGCTTCGATCTGGGGCAGCGACGATCGCTGGAGCTACTTCCTCACCGCCAACTATCTTCAAAGCGATGTCGGCATCGAAAATCCGACATCGAGCCGCAAGCCGATCCACGATCACACGAATCAGGTGAAGGCCTTCGGCGACATCTCATATCTGATCGACAACAACACGCGCCTGAGCTTCCTGTTCGGGGCGGCGAACAGCCGCTTCGAGATTCCGAATAAGCCAGGACAGGCGCCGGCATTCGGCTATCTCGATCAGACCGATTTCAACTCGGCCGATCTCAACGAACGCCAGCGCGAACAGACCCGCTTCGGCGTGCTGGCGCTGCAGGGGAAACTCGGCAAGACCGACTACCAGGTATCGATCGGGCAGCGCTATTCGAGCCTGCGGTTTGAGCCCGATCTCATTGGCGATCTGATGTTCAACGGAGTGGCTTCGTCCATCAACCGCAGCAACCGCTCCAGCACGCTGCAGGCGGATTTCGCCACACCGTTGGGCGACGTCCACACGCTGCGTTACGGCGTCTACGGCAGTTTCGAGCGCGCGCCGAGCTCGAACAATGCGTGGGTATTCCCCGTCGACGCCAACGGCAACCAGGCCAGCACCACGCCGATCAACATCCTCGATGGCAATCGTCTCACCGCCAAGACCTGGTCGGGCTACGTGCAGGACGAATGGAGCATCGGCGACAAGCTCACCGTCAACTACGGCGTGCGAGGCGATGTCTACAAGGCCTTCCGCACGGAAAGCCAGCTCAGTCCGCGCCTGGGTCTGGTCTATCAGGCCAGCGATGACACCACGCTGCACGCGGGTTACTCGCGCTACTTCACGCCGCCGGCGACCGAGGCGATCACCACCACGAATATCCGGAAGTTCGACGGCACGACCAACGCGCTGCCTGACAACGGCAACAATACGCCTCTCGCCGAACGCAGCGACTACTTCGATGCCGGCATCCAGCAGCGTTTCGGCTCGTCCCTGACGCTGGGTGTGGATGCTTACTACCGCAAAGTGTCGCGCCTTCAGGACGAAGGCCAGTTCGGCGCGGCCTTGGTGTATTCCACTTTCAACTACGCCAAGGGACTGATACGTGGCGCGGAATTCACCGCCGACTACGACAACGGACCGTGGTCCGCCTACTTCAACGTCGCCGTCTCGCGTGCGATGGGCAAGCGCGTGATCACCAGCCAGTACAACTTCAGCCCGGATGACCTGGCTTACGTGCATGACCACTATATTTTTCTCGATCACGACCAGCGCGTCGCGTCGTCGGGCGGCGTGAGCTATGCCATCGACGAAGCGACCCGCGTAGGTGCCAACTATCTGTTCGGCAGCGGCTTGCGCAAGGATGGCGCCGTGCCGAATGGTGCCTCGCTGCCCGCCTACTTCCAGTTGAACCTAAGTCTCTCGCACGATTTCCAGTTCCCGAGCGTGGGCAGGCTGCATACCCAGCTGGCGGTGATCAATGCGCTCGACCGCACCTACGAGTTGCGCGACGGCACCGGCATTGGCGTAGGCGCGCCGCAGTTCGGCCCGCGCCGCGGTCTGTACGCGACCGTGCAGAAGGACTTCTGAGCGACAAGCCCGCCGAAGGCATGGAGCCGGCGGCGGGCGCATCGGCGGTGAGAAGTCCTTCGGCTATCCTTGGCCGATGAAACCGAGCTTCTCCCGCCCTCCCGAACCCGGCGCCGATGAGCGCGCCCATTCCAACCGGCTGTTGACCTATTTGCGCGAGTCGATCGCCGCGCATGGCCCCATGCCTTTCTCGCAGTACATGGAGCGTTGCCTGTACGCGCCCGGGCTGGGGTACTACAGCGCAGGCGCGGCCAAGTTCGGCGAGGCGGGCGATTTCATCACTGCGCCCGAGCTCGGCAGCCTGTTCGCGCGCTGCGTAGCGCGCACGCTCGGTCCGGTACTGGAGATGCTCGGCGACGAGGCGGACTTCCTCGAGCTCGGCGGCGGCAGCGGTGCCTTCGCCGAGGCGGCGCTGCTCGCGTTGGATGCCGAGGGGCAGGCGCCGCGTCGTTATCTCATTCTTGAGCCGAGCGCCGACCTGCGCGAGCGGCAGCGCGAGCGGTTGGCCAAGGCGCTGCCGTCAGCGTTATACGCACGCGTCCAATGGCTTGACCGTCCGCCTGAAGATGCCTGGCGCGGCGTGCTGTTCGCCAACGAGGTGATCGACGCTTTGCCCACCACACGCTTCACGCTGCGCGGCGGCGAGGTGTACGAGGAGTACGTGGCGCTCGACGGCGAAGGTCGTCTTATGCGTGTCGATCGGCCGGCGGATATGCTGGTGTCCGGCGCGGTGCGGCACCTGGAACGCGACTTGGATGCGGCCTTCGCCGACGGTTTTCGCTCGGAGGTGCTTCCCCAGCTGCCGTACTGGATGCAGGCGATCGCCGGTTCATTGACCGCCGGCGTCATGCTCTTCATCGACTACGGCTACGTGCGGCGCGAGTACTACCAGCCCGAGCGCAGCGACGGCACGTTGATGGCGCACTATCGGCATCACGCTCATGCCGATCCGCTGTATCTGCCGGGCCTCAACGACCTCACCGCGTCCGTGGATTTCACCGCGCTGGCCGAGGCCGGCAACCAAGCGGGTTTCGGCGTCGCGGCCTACCTCCCGCAGGCCCATTTCCTGATCGCGGCGGGTTTGCAGCAAGCCTTCGAAGATGCCTACGCGGCCGCGCCCGACGAAGCCGCCCGCTACCGCCTGGCCCAGCAGGTGAAGAAGCTCACGCTGCCGGACCAGATGGGCGAGCGCTTCCAGGCGATGGTGCTGGCGCGTGGCCTCGACATGGTGCCGCTGCCGGCGGACATGCTCGAGGCCGACCAAGGAGATCGGCTCTAACCGTTCGCGTCAGGCCCCAGCCTGCAAAGGCTGAGGCCCATCGAACGATCCTTGCCGGATTTGCCGCTCTCGAGATTGGAGCGAATGGGGCGGCAGTCTTCCAACGCCCGGCCGCCCGTGAGTTCGTTCAACAGGGCCCATTCCTCCGCGTACTCGGCTCCAGTCCGGCGCGCCACGTAGATCGGTCCCTTGTGGTCTCGAATGCGTTGGGCCATCTGATGCCATAGCCCATATCCGTGCGACCTCGCCGTAAACCTGGCGATACCGATGAACTCAAGCTGGTCGGCGTGCGGGAAGAAGGGCGCGAGATAGCCGACGGGGCTGCCGGCGAACAACACCAGGCTGCCAGGTTCCACGGCCGGCACGTCGATGGCGAAGACCCGATCGGCATAAGGCGTACGTCCCCATCCCGGATAGCTGGTCGACGTGGCGATCGCCACGAACGCGAGCGCCATGGCGAACGGCTCTCTCCAGGCCTTACGCGCCAGCCATGCGCCGCCCAAGGATCTGAGCGCGAGGAGTATCAGCAGTCCCGTCACGGCCTCCAGCGGTACGGCGTAACGCAGGATCGAAAATAGCCCCAGCCAGCCGACATAAGCGACGACCGCGAATCCCACGAGCGCTCTCGCCGCCGCCGCGCCTTCCGGCGCCTGTGTCGCGAACGCCGTGCGCTTGCGGGCCGCGATACGGAAGAGAGCCATGGCGCACAGCGCCGCCATGGCGACGGCAAGACGGGGGTCGGCAAAAGGCGGCTCGGTGACCACACCCTTGTTCTTGCCGGCCCAATAGAAGGGATAGAACAACCATTGCCACACGGTTCGCGGCCGGAACTGTCCGTCCGTTCCTTCCTCCGGCGAGGTCAGTCCCGAGTGGAACAGGTGATTGAACATGGGGAAGACGGGGTTGCCCGTCGTCTGCCACAAATGCAAGCCCCACCAGCCGTAGGCCACGAAGAAACCGACGCCGGCACCCAGCGTGAACAGAAGCAGGTTCTTGATTGACCGGCGCGATATTCCCTGCGCGCACATCAGCGCGACCGCCAACGCAGGGCCGTACACGATCGCTGTCGGCTTGAGGCCAGCCGCCACGCCGGCGCAAAGGCCGGCGATCAAGGTGCGGGCGCCTGCGCGGTTACCCGGCGACGCGTCGGGTGGCGTCGGCAGCAGCAGGCAAAGGCTGCCCAGAACCAGCACGGCGAGCGAGATTTCCTGCGTGGTACTGCCCAGCTGAGAGACCGCCATCGTGCCGGAAATGCCGATCAGCACGGCGGCGGCGTCGCCGATACCGAAGGGGCGCCGCTGTGCCGCGGCCAGCCGTACCGCGATACGCCACATCACGAAACAGAGCAAGCCGAACGCAAGGCCCTGCAACGCTGCGAGCCAACGAGGCGCATGCGCCAGCGGTCCAGTGCCCAGCAGGAAGTAGGGGATGTCGGCGAGGGGATTGAAATAGCTCTGCATCCCGGCGGGCGTGATGTCCTTGCCATAGCGGTCCGTGAGCCACGCCCAAGCGTTATAGAGGTGATAGTTGCGCGTGTCCCAGAAAGCGTCCTGCCCCGCGTACATCGAGGCGGCGGCGCCCAGTACGAGGCAGCCGGTCAGAACGGTCCAAAAGTATCTGGATTGCGGGGCGTGAGTTCCGTTCATGTCATTTGCCTTCATGGCATCCAGGCGGAGGGCAGGCCAGATAAGCGAGATGCTTGGTTTCCCTGCGGCCGAGCGTCACCGTATCCAGGATCAGTCCGCACACCAGGAAAATGGCGGCGAGCACGAACAGTGCCGAACACAGGATGGCGGTCGGGAACCGCGGTACCAGGCCGGTTTCGAAATAGGTGTGGAGCAATGGCAACGCCAGCAGGCATGAGAGCAGCGCGGCCATTCCAGCTCCGATGGAGAAGAACGCCAGCGGCTTGCCGTTCTTGGTGAGCTTGAGGATGGTCATCAGGATGCGCCATCCGTCGCGCCATGTACTGAGCTTGCTGTGTGAGCCGTCCATCCGGCTGACGTATGTGGTGGGCATTTCGGCCACCGGCATGTGCTGCTCCAGCGCATGCACGGTCAGTTCGGTTTCCACTTCGAAACCGCCGGCGTGAGCAGGGTAGGATTTGACGAATCGCCGGGACAGCACGCGATAACCCGACAGCATGTCGGTGAATGTGCGGCCGAAGATGTAGCTGGTCAGCGTCGTCAGCATCCAGTTGCCGAACCGGTGTCCCTGCCGGTAGGCCTCCAGTTCGGTGCTGACGCGCACGCCCACCACCATGTCCAGCTGTTCGCTCCACAGGCGCTGAACCATCGCCGGCGCCGCGCTCGCGTCATAGGTGGCGTCGCCGTCCACGAGCACGTAGATGTCCGCATCGACGTCGGCGAACATCCGTCGCACCACATGACCCTTGCCTTGTAATTCCTGCCGCCGCACCACCGCCCCGGCCTCGCGCGCCGCTCGGACCGTGTCGTCGGTCGAATTGTTGTCGTAGACGTGGATCAGCGCATCGGGAAGCGCTGTCCTGAAGTCGCGTACGACGACAGGAATGGCCACCGCTTCGTTGTAGCAGGGAATAATCACCGCGAGGCGCGGCTTGCCTGAAAGAGTCACTCCGGACGTTCCCCCCAAAAAATCGACGGCGAATACCAAGGCGCCGCCTTGGCGGCGGCGCGAATGATAGGCGAACGCCAGCGCGGCGGCACGCTAGGGACTTTGGCGAACCTCGGCGGGTGCAGGCGCCGGCACTACGGCCGTGCTGTCTTCGGGACGGCGTCCCAGCTGCCGGTTCTTGTACATGTGCGCTGCCACCTGGTAGTAGGCCGTCGCCTGGTCCACCTTGGGTTGTTCTATCGGCTTCACCACTTCGCCGTCGCCGGTGTCGTAGTCCGGGCGCAGCTGTTCCAGCCTGCGCTGGGGCTCGAGCACGGTGAGCACGTCGTCGCGCAGATAGCCGAGCTTCTCGTACGTAGCGGGGAAGGCGCGTTCGCGGCCGGGTTCCAGCTGGAACAGGTCATAGCCGAAGAAACGGCTGCGGTAGCTGAAATTCAGCATGCCGAACACGGTAGGCATGATGTCGATCTGGCTCATCAGGCGATGCACGCGCTGCGGCTGGATGTGCTTGGGCGCATAGATCCACAGCGGAATGTGGTAGCGATTGATCGGCACGCTGGTGCGTCCCGCGCTGGAGGCGCAGTGGTCGGCGGTGATCACGAAGATCGTGTCGTCGAAGTACGGCTTGCTGCGCGCACGCTTGAGGAAGTCGGCGATGGACCAGTCGGTGTACGCCACTGCCGCTTCGCGCGTGCCGTTCTTCTGCGGCACGCGGTCCGCCGGCACGGTGAAGGGCCGGTGGTTGGACGTGGTCATGATATGCAGGAAGAACGGCTTGCCCTCGGCGTGGATGCTGTCCATCTGACGCATCGCGAGCGTGTAGAGATCTTCGTCAGCCACGCCCCACACGTTCTCGTGGTGAATCGGGTCATCCTTGGAGATGTCGTTCCGGTCCACCGCACGATAGCCGTTGTGGCTGAAGAAGTAGTTCATGTTGTCGAAGTAGCCGTAGCCACCGTAGACAAAGTCGGACTGGTAGCCGCGGTCGTTGAACACGCTAGCCACCGAGAAGAGATTCTCGTTGTTGTGCGCCTTGACCAGCGAGTCGCCCGGCGTGGGCGGAATGGCCAGCGACAAAGCTTCCAGGCCGCGCACGGTGCGCGTGCCGTTGGCGTAGAGGTTGTCGAAGAACAGGCTCTGGTTCACCAGCGCGTCGAGGTTCGGTGTGATGCCGCGGTCGTCGCCGAAGGTCTTCATGAAATCGGCGGAGAAGCTTTCGATGCTGATCAGCACTACGTTCAGGCGCTTCTCCGGGCCTTCGTGGCGAATCTCGCGAGTGAGGTCGCGCGGATCGTCGCTCACGTAGGTCGCTTCCGGCGTCTTGAGCATGGTGCGGACGTCGCGGAAAGCCTGATCTTCCGGCAGCGTGGTGTAGAAGCGCGAATAATCCAGATGGCTGCTGCGGAAGGCGGCGAAGAACTCGTAGATGCCGTTGCCGGAGAGCTCGTTGACGAAGGCGTTGTCGGTACGGTCCTTCAGCGTGCCCTTGAACGCCGCCACGGTGAGCAACGTGAGCACCAGCCACACGAGTGCCACCTTGGCGCGTTGCAGAAAGCGCGTGCCGCCGTCCCATGCGCGGAGGCCGCGGCGGCTGACCAGCAGGATCACCAGCGCTGCAACCGCCAGCAGGCTCAGCCATCGGCCCAGCGGATACGATTCGCGGATGTTGCCGATGACCTCAGTGGTATAGACGAGGTAATCCACGGCGATGAAATTGAAGCGCGTACCGAACTCGTTCCAGAACACGAGCTCCGATGCCGCCACGAACATCAGACCGAAGAGCAGCGCCGCCGACAGCGCATACAGAGCCCATTGGCCGCCTCGCGACACATAAGCGCGATTGGGCATCAGCCACAGGAACAGCACCATCGGCCAAGCGAGATAGATGAAGGTAACCAGGTCGTAGCCCAGTCCCACGCCGAACGCATAGGCCCAGTACAGCGGGTTGTGCGGCACGCCTTTGCCGGCCATGACGAGAAGGGCGACGCGGGTCACCGCGCCGAGCGCCAGGTAGGCGAAGGCGAGCCACCAGAGCGGACGGAAACGCTGACGCAAGGGCGAAGCGGAGGAAACGGCGGAAGACAAAAGGAACTCCAGGCGGAAGTCGTGCAAGCGCCTGTCGTGACGGAACCGTGACAGGCATCCGTCCCTTATACAACGGAATGGCTTAGCCGGTCCTGGCCCGGACTGTCTCGATGGCCCTGATCCGGGCCTTCTCCATGGCCTCGCCCACGGCCGGTCCTGCCAGTCCCTGGGCGACGAATGGAGCTGCGCCGATGCCTGCCGCCGCGGCCCGGGCTGCCCGCAGGTAGTCCGACTGGGGATAAGCGTCGTCCTCGTGGCCCAGGCGCCCGCGCTTGTCCGCCTCGCAAGCGGCGAGGAACACGTCGAGGCGTTCCGGGCGGCGCAGCGCGTCCAGCGAGCTGAGCAGGCGCAGCACGGTGGCGGGCTTCAGCTCGAACGCCCGGTGTGCATTCAGATGTTCGCGGCAGACCTGTTCGGCCAGCGCGGCGTACTCGGTGGGCACGCGCAGGCGCGCCGCCATCCTGCGCAGCGGCGCGACGCCGGCCTGTTCATGCCCGATGTGGCGCGGCAGCACATCGGCCGGGGTCAGGGCCTTGCCCAGATCGTGCGTCAGTGCGCAGAAGCCGACCAGATCGTTACCTGGCGCGATGCGGGCGGCCATGTCCACCACCATCTCCAAGTGAATGCCGGTATCGACCTCGGGATGGAATTCGGCGCGCTGCGGCACGCCATAAAGTGCGTCGATCTCCGGAAACAGCACCGCCAGCGCGCCGCTTTCCCGCAGCACGCGCAGGAATGCCGAGGGGCATGGCTCGCCGAGCGCCCGGCGTGTTTCCTGCCAGACCCGCTCGGGAACCAGGTGGTCCACTTCGCCGTCGGCGACCATCCGCCGCATCAGATCCATCGTTTCGCCGGCCACGGTGAAGCCCAGCGGCGCGAAGCGTGCGGCGAAGCGCGCTACGCGCAGCAGGCGCACTGGGTCTTCCACGAAAGCGGGGGATACGTGCCGCAGAACGCGTTCGCGGATGTCGCGCGCGCCGTGGAAAGGGTCGACCAGCGTTCCCTGCTCGTCCATCGCGATGGCGTTGATGGTGAGGTCGCGCCGGGCCAGGTCCTCTTCCAGCGTCACGCCCGGCTCGGCGTGGATGGCGAAGCCGTGGTATCCGCGACCGGTCTTCCGTTCGGTACGGGCCAGCGCGTACTCCTCGCCGGTTTTCGGATGCAGGAAGACCGGAAAGTCCTTGCCCACCGGCTTGTAGCCGAGGCCGAGCATGTCGTCGGGGGTCGCGCCGACCACCACATGGTCGTGATCGGACACGGGGCGTTGCAGAAGTTGATCGCGGACGGCGCCGCCGACGAGGTAGATGCGCATCGCGCGATTCTGCCACGCGAGGGTGGCTCGGCTACGCGCGGCGCGCTCAGCGCATCGCGCGATAGCGATCCAGTCGCTCCTGGCGCCGCGAGCCCTGCAGCAGCACCGGTAGCCAGGACGAGAACGGCTGCGGTCGGATGCCCAGCGCCGCGTAACCGTCCTGCTTGCCGACTGAGTCGGTGCGCAAGGTCAGGAAATTGTCGTAGCTGAATGGCTTGCCCGGGATCAGTTCGGCCACGCGTGCCTGGATGCGGCCCAGACCGTCGGGCAATGGAACGATCGGCGTGCGCAGGCCCATCGTGTCGCGGATGGCGCGGACGATCTGACCCAGGGTGAGAACTTCCGGGCCGTACAGCTCGAACGTGCGGTCGATACTGACGGCGTCGTCGGCCACGCAGCGCGCGATGGCCTCGGCGACGTCGCCCGCATAGGTCGGCGCCAGGCGCGAACCGGCGCGGGCGAGCGGCAGTGCGGGCATCGCGCGCAACAAGGCTGCGAAGCGGCTGACCAGACCGTCGTTGGCGCCGAACATCACGCTGGGTTGGTAGATGGTCCAATCGAGGTCCGAGTGGCGGACTATCGATTCGGCCTCGCCGCGCGTTTTGAGGTAATCCGAAAGGCCTTGTCCCGCCTTCAAAGCGCTCATCAGGTGCAGGCGCGCCACACCTGAGGACTGGCACGCGGCGACCACGCGCCGCAGCAGTTCGACGTGGGTTTCCCGCATGGAATGACGGCGCGTGCCGTGAAGCACGCCGATCATGTGGATCACCGCGTCCGCGCCCTCGAATTCCCGGCGCAACGCGTTGCCGTCATAGACGTCCGCGCTGCGGATTTCCACGCCCGGGATCACCGCGAGCGCACGGTGCTTCTCCCGGTTGCGCGACAGCAGGGTGATGCGATGGCCTTCGAAGGCGAGGCGCGGCACCAGATAGCTTCCGACGAAGCCGGTGCCGCCCAGGATGACGAGA
>JBCNOA010000097.1:0-14660 GCA_039594095.1 Dyella sp. | reverse complement strand
TGGACCGCTTCGTGCTGCGCGATGTCTCGGCGCAGCGCACGATCGGCGGCGGCCAGTTCATCGACCTGCGCGCACCCTCCCGTGCTCGCCGTACCGCCGAGCGGCAAGCGCAGCGCACCGCACTCTCCATGGCCGACTCGCGCGCCGCTTTCGCTGCGTTGCTCGACGCGGCGCCGTTCGCCTGGGATGTGCAGGCATTCGCCCGCGACCGTGCGCTATCTCAAATGACGATGGATGCCATCGTCGCCAACCTGTCGCCGATCGAGCTGGCCGCGGGCGGCGTACGCATTGCCGTGGGCCGCGCGCATTGGCAACGCTTCGTTGCCGGACTGATCGGGCATCTCGATGCCTTCCATGCCGCCCATCCGGATCTTCAAGGCATCAGCCGCGAGGCGTTGCGTACGGCATTGCGACCCTGCCTTCCCGCCGCCGCTTTCGCGCTGGCGCTGCAGCATGCCGACATCGCCGGCCATGTGGTGCGCGACGGCGCGTTCGTGCGGCTGGCCAGCCACCTGTTGCGGCTGAGCGGCGAACACGAAGCGGCATGGCGAACGGTCTCGCCGCTGCTGGGCGGCGAGAGCCGGTTCCGTCCGCCGAGGGTGCGCGACATCGCCGGCCTGCTGAAGCGACCGGAGCAGGACGTACGGCAACTGCTGAAGCTCGCCGCGCGCCTCGGCCTTGTCGACGAGGTGGCGCACGATCATTTCTTCTTACGCACGACCGTACACGAGATGACGCTGATCGCCGCGGACATTGCCGCGCAGGCCGCCGACGGGTACTTCACCGCGGCGCAGTTCCGCGACCGCCTGGACAACGGTCGTAAAGTGGCGATCCAGATACTAGAATTTTTCGACCGGCAAGGGGTCACGCTCAACCGCAACACCTCGCGCCGGATCCAGGCGAGGTACCTCGACCTGTTCGAAGCCGTCGCGCAGCAACCGCACTGATTGGAAGAGAATCGTCTCCGGTGGGGCGTCCGGACTTCAAATCCGGGTGAGGCAGACAAGACTGTCTCGGGTGGGTTCGACTCCCACTCTCTTCCGCCACATGGCGGCCGAAGACCTCAGACCACCTCGATGCCGGGCGCGCCTGCCGCCACCGTGCCGATGACGCTCGCGTGCGGATAGCCGGCCGCTTCGATCGCCGCACGGATCGCTTCGGCGCGCTCCGCCTTGCAGGCCACCAGCAAGCCACCGGACGTCTGCGGATCGGTGAGCAGCGCGCGACGCCACTCGGGCATGTCCGGCGGCAATGCCACTTCGTCGCCGTAGCTAGCCCAGTTGCGCTTGGACGCGCCGGTCACATGACCGGCTTCAGCCAGCGCCTCGGCCTGCCTGAAATAGGGAATGCGCGCCTGTTCGATGCGGATCCGCACGCCGCTGCCGCGTGCCATCTCCATGCCATGCCCGAGCAGGCCGAAGCCGGTGACGTCGGTAATGCCATGCACGTCGTCGTCCTGGGCCAGTTCATGCCCGACGCGATTGAGCAGCGTGGTGGACGCGATCATCTCCGCATAGGCATCGTCAGGCAGCACCTGCTTCTTGAACGCCGCCGAGTAGACGCCGACGCCGATGCCCTTGGTCAGGATCAGCGCGTCGCCCGCGCGCGCGCCGGCATTGCGGCGCACCTGCCCCGGCGTGCACAGGCCGATCGCGGCCAGCCCGTAGATCGGCTCCGCCGAATCGATCGAGTGACCGCCCGCCACCGGAATGCCGGCTTGAGCGCAGACCGCTTCGCCGCCGGCGAGAATCGCACGCACCGTCTCCACGTCCAGTTTGCCCAAAGGCATGCCGAGGATGGCCAGCGCCATGATCGGCTTGCCGCCCATGGCATAGACGTCCGACAGCGCATTGGTGGCAGCGATGCGCCCGAAGTCATAGGGGTCATCCACCACCGGCATGAAGAAATCGGTGGTGGCGATCACACAGGTGCGTTCGTCGACCTGCCATACGGCCGCATCGTCGCTGGACTCGGTGCCGACCAGAAGCTGCGCGAACGGCATCGCCGCAGGCTTGTCCGCGAGCAATTGCTGGAGCACCGACGGCGCGAGCTTGCAACCGCAACCTCCGCCATGAGCCAAGTCGGTCAAACGTGTCATGCCCGCTTCCCTCACTCCCGCTGGCCTCGCCCGAGGGGATGCAGCATAACGAAAAGCGACAGGCTGGCGCCCTTCCCGCGCACCGCATAAAAAAAGCCCGGCTCGCCAAGCGGCCGGGCTTTACGTCATCGCGTGGCGAATGGGCTTACCAGCGCATGCCTTCGAAAGGATTCCAGCCGTCCTGGCCCTTCACCTTCTTCAGATACAGCGCGTAATTGACGCACATGGCGCAAAGAACGCCGAAGCCGATACCGACGCCGCGGGAAATGGGGCCGGGGGCGTGGATCACGTACAGCACGACATTGATCGCCACCGCCATGCCCAGAATCGCCAGGGCCTTCTTCCACAACCCGATGATGGCCATGTAGATCACGCCGAAGAAGAACGCGAAGAAATTGAAGTTGATCAGCAAGCGCTGCTTGTACTCGAGCTTCTTCAGCTCGTCTTTGTAGGTCTGCGTGCTGGGGGAGCCGAACTGCTCGAAGAAAGCGAAGCGGGTTTTCCACTTCTCGGAAATCGCGGGATCGCTGCGGAAATCTACGGTAGCCATCGTGGCCTCGAATCCATCCAGGGGGAAGGGAAAACCGACTTCGCGGAAGCCTTGCATCCGCGGGTGCCGGGCAAAAAAAGGGCCCCATCCCTGGGGCCGGCGGTCGCGAACGACCGTGATCCTTGAGCCCGGGGCGTCGGCAAAAAGCCTGACTGACCGGACGGGAGATATTTTCCCGGGGAATGGTCGGAGCTGTATGTAGGCGTTCCCCTACAACGGATGTCAGATTCCACGGAAAGATGAGCTTCCCAATGAAAAACGAGACGTACGCCACACTTGACACTCCGCGACGCGCCTGACGGCTGCCCAGCGGACTCAGCCCTTCGCCGTGCCCAGCCGCTCGGGATGGCTGTACACCACGTACCGCCCCGGGCGAACGAAGCCTGCAAGCGTCAGGCGACTGGCGCGGGCGAGCGTGACAGCCAACGCGGTCGGCGCGGAAATCGCCGCCAGCACACCGACGCCCAGGCGCGCGGCCTTGGTGACCATTTCATAGCTCGCTCGGCTGGTCACCAGAACGAAGCCGCCGCGCATGTCGATGCCTTCGCGGCTCAACGCGCCCAGCAGCTTGTCCAGCGCGTTATGGCGGCCGACATCCTCGCGCACCGCCAGAATCTCACCCTCCGGCGATGCCCACGCCGCGGCATGCACCGCGCCGGTATGGCCGTTGAGCGGCTGATGCGCCGCCAACGCGCTCAAGGCGGCTTCCAAGGCGCCGTGGGCGAGTACCGGACCCTCGGGTACCGGGGGAATCGGGCGCAAGACGTCTTCGAGATGACGGCTGCCGCACAGGCCGCAACCGCTGCGTCCCGGCATCAGCCGCGCATCGCCATCGTCGATGGCCGCCGCCGCTGGCGCATCGATGTCGACGACGTAACCCTCCAGCTGCTCATGGACGGCGATGCCGCGAATGTCCCCTGCCCGTGCCACCCTCCCTTCGCTCAGCGAGAAGCCGTAGGCGAAATCTTCCAGATCCGCCGGCGTGGCCATCATCACCGCGAAGGCTTCACCGTTGTAGCGAAGCTCGATCGGCGCTTCCTCGGCCAGCCAGTCGCCACGCTCCTGTTCGCCGCCCCCTTGGCGGACGACGACAGCGCGGTGCGCCAGCCCCGGATGCTGCATGTCAGCTCCCGCTCATGGCTTGTGGAACCGAGGCGCGCAGGCGCACCGGGATCGACTTGTAGCCCGGCGTACCCGAGCGCGCATCGTGATCCTCCAGCGCCAGCAGGCCGTTGCCTTCGGGGTAGTACATCGCCGCCGAGCCCCGCGCGATGCCGAACGCCACCGCCACGAACCCGCGTACCGCGCGACCGTTAGGCGCGCCGTCGGAGCCGCTGGATTCCACGTCGATCAGATCGCCCTCGCGCAGGCCGCGCTCGGCCAGATCGTCCGGGTGCACGAAGACGACGTCGCGCCGCCCGGCGATGCCGCGGTAGCGGTCGTTGAAGCCGTAGATCGTGGTGTTGTACTGATCGTGCGAGCGGATCGTCGCCAGCATCAACACATCGCCAACCTGGCGCTCTGCGCCCAGGCCGTGTGCCACCAGAAAGCGCGCCTTGCCGCCCGGCGTGTTCCATTGCCGCCGGCCGGCGGCATTGTCGAGATGGAATCCGCCGGGTTCGCGGACACGCCGGTTGTAGCCGGCGAACGCCGGCAGCACTGCCTCGATGCCGTCGCGGATACGGTCGTAGTCGGCCACCATGCCTTCCCAGTCCACCCGGGATTGCGGCAGCGTGGCGCGCGCCAGCATGGCCACGATGGCCGGCTCCGAGCGCAGGTGTTCGGACGCGGGACGCAACCGCCCCTGCGAGGCATGCACCATCGACATCGAGTCTTCCACCGTCACCGACTGCGCTCCACCGGCCTGCATGTCGATCTCGGTACGGCCCAGGCACGGCAGCAGGAAAGCCTGGCGCGCCGGTATCAGATGCGAGCGGTTGAGCTTGGTGGCGATATGCACCGCCAGATCCAGATTGCGCATCGCCGCCAGCGTCGTCTGCGGGTCGGACATCGCCACGGCGAGGTTGCCGCCAAGGCATACCAGCGTCCTGGAGCGTTTCTCCGCGATGGCACGAACGGCTTCGACGGCGTTGTGCCCAGGCTCCGCCGGCGGCTCGAAGCCAAAGGTGCGGCGAATGCCGTCGAGCAGTCCTGCGCTCGGTTTTTCGGTGATGCCGACGGTGCGGTCGCCCTGCACGTTCGAATGCCCGCGCAACGGACAAATGCCGGCGCCGGGCTTGCCGATGTTGCCGCGCAGGAGCAGCAGATTGGTCAGTTGCTGCACGTTCTCCACGCCATGGCGATGCTGGGTGATGCCCATGCCGTAGCAGACGATCACGCGCTCGGCGCCGGCGTAGATGGCCGCGGCGGTTTCGATGTCCTTCCGCGTCAGGCCGGAGTGGCGCTCGATGTCTTCCCACGACGCAGCCCGAAGATCCGCCGCCAGCGCCTCGAAACCCTGGGTGTGTTCGCCGATGAATGCGCGATCGAGCAAGCCGCGGCCACCCGCCGCCAGATCGCCGGCGTCGGCCTCCAGCAGCCACTTCATCATGCCCTTGAGCGTCGCGATGTCGCCGCCGATCTTCGGCTTGAAATAGGTCGAGGCGATCGGCACCGAACGGCCCGTCAGCATCTCCGCCGGATCCTGCGGCGAGGTGAAGCGCTCCAGGCCGCGCTCGGGCATGGGATTGAGCACCACGATCGGCGCGCCGCGCAGCGAGACCTCGCGCAGCGTGGCCAGCATGCGCGGATGATTGGTGCCGGGGTTGTGGCCGATGCAGAACACCGCATCCGCGTGGGCGAAATCTTCCAGGGAAACCGTGCCCTTGCCGACGCCGATTGCCTCCGTCAGGCCGACGCCGCTGGCCTCGTGGCACATGTTGGAGCAGTCGGGAAAGTTGTTGCAGCCGTATTCCCGCACGAAGAGCTGGTACAGGAACGCCGCCTCGTTCGACGTGCGGCCGGAGGTATAGAACTCCGCCATGCGTGGGTCGGGCAGTTCGCGCAGCGCGGCACCGATACGCGCTGCCGCTTCCTCCCAAGACACCGGCACGTACTTGTCTTGCTCTGGGTCGTACGCCATGGGGTGAGTCAGGCGCCCTTCGTTCTCCAGCGCATGGTCACTCCACGCCCATAGGTCCGAGAGCGTGTGCTCGGCAAAGAACGCCGGCGTGGCGCGCTTGGACGTCGCCTCCCACGTGACCGCCTTGGCGCCGTTCTCGCAGAACTCGAACGAGGATGCATGCCGCGGATCGGGCCACGCGCACCCTGGGCAATCGAAGCCGGCAGGCTTGTTCACCCGCTGCAATGCCTCCACGGAACGCCCCACCGCCATCTGCTCGCGGACCGCCTTGGCGACCGCCCGCAGCGCCCCCCATCCGCCCGCCGCCCCATCGTAGGGCTGAATACTTTTGTCGACGGGAGATTCTTTAGAAGGCGTGCTCATCGGGGATCGCTAATGGGTGAGATCGAACGCGGCGACGATCATAGGCGCACCGCCCAGTACCGGCCAGCCGCGGCGCTAGGGGCCTTCGGCGGGCCAGCAGCGGATGGCAGCGGACGGGAGCGACAGCATGACCGTCGCGGATGGATCGAATCCGGGCGGCGCCTCGGCCCACAGGCGCGCTTCGCCGCAGCGCATGCCCAGATGACTGCCGTGCACGCCGGTCTGCCGCAGTTCCAGCGAAGCAGCGATGGCACCGGGCGGTGCTTCAGCCGCCGCATGCACGCCCACGGCGGCGGGCGCGATGTGCCAATCCACGACGGTGCCGTCGGGCAGCGCGGTATGCACCGGCAGCACGGCATCCGCCTCCGCCCAGCGTAAGCATGGCGCGCCAGGCGCGCCGGCGATCACGGCGCGCTGAACGTTGCGCAGCCCCAGCAGACGCGCGGCGGCGCCGCTCACCGGTTGCGCATAAACCTCCGCCGGCGTGCCCGTCTGCATGATGCGCCTGCCGTGCATCAGCACGAGGCGATCGGCGATCGCCGCCAACGCGGGGTCGTGGCTGACGGCCAGCGCGGGAATACCCGCTTCGTGCACCTCCGCGATCAGCTCGGCGAGTACGTCGTCGCGCGTGACCGGATCCAGCGCCGAGGTCGGCTCGTCCAGCAGAAGCAGCCGCGGGCGGCGCGCCAGCGCCCGGGCCAGCGCCACCCGCTGCTGCTGTCCGCCGGAAAGCGAGGCGGGCCAGCGATCGGCCAGTGCAGCCATGTCCACGCGCTGGAGCCATGCCAGCGCCTGTTCGCGACGCTGCGGACCGTGCAGCGCGAAGGCGACGTTCTCCCAGGCGCGCAGGTGGGGAAACAGCGCATGTCCCTGCGGCAGATAACCGACCGCGCGCTGCTGCGGCGGCAAGCCGCCGAACGGCTCGCCGCCGGCCGGAAGCAGGCCAGCGATGGCGCGCAGCAGCAGCGACTTGCCCTCGCCGCTTGCTCCCAGCAGAACGGTGAATCCTTCCACCTCGAACTGCGCATGCATCCGTATGGGATGCTCGATCCGATAGTCGATCGGCACGCGATCGATGGACACCGCATCGGCCCGCATCATGCCAGGCGCCTGCGTACGGCCATGCCCAAGGCCAGCGGCAGGGGCAGCGCGGCAAGGAAGAACACCCACAGCAGCGGATACACCGCCTCGAGCCCGATGTTCTGCAGATTGACCCACAGCTTCACCGGAATGCCCTGCGGGTAATACGCCACGATCAGCACCGCGCCGAACTCGCCCAGGGCCCGCACCCAGGCCAGCGCCACCGCGGCCGCGAGCCCCAGGCGCGCCATGGGCAGGCTGACGTGGAGAAAACTGCGCCAGGGCGAGTAGCCCAGGGTCAGCGCCATCTGTTCCAGCTCGCGCGGCACGCCCTCGAAGGCGGTGCGCGCGGCCATCACGTAATAAGGCAGCGCGGCGTAAAACTGCGCCAGGATGAAAGCCGGCGCGGAATTGGTGAGCAGCACCCCGGCGCGCTCCAGCAGATGGCCGGCCGGGCCATACGGACCGTACATGGCGGCCAGCAACAGGCCCATCGCCAGCGGCGGAGTGAGCAGCGCCACCAGCAGCAACGCGTCGACCAGCCATTGCCCGCGCACGCGATGGCGCGCCAGCCACCAGGCCAGCGGTGTACCCAGCGCGACGATCGGCAGCAGCGCCAGCAGGCTGTAGCCGAGCGACACGCGCACCGCCGCGCCATCGCCTTGGGCGAAGCCGAAGTGGCGCCAATCGGTCGCCAGCAGCAAGCCGACGAAAGGCAAGGCGAGCAGCGCGAGAGCCAGCAACGCCGGCACGGCAGACAGCCGCGGATGCCATGAGGCCCGCGCCGCGTCCACGCCCGGCATGTAACGCGCTGGGGTCACAGGGGATCGCCATGAGGCGGGTCGTAGCCGCGTTCACGCAGCATCGCCTGCCCTTCCGCGCCCTGCAACAGATGCACGAAGTCGGCGCCGAGCGCGGCTTGCCCGGCGTTGCGCAGCAACAATGCATAGAACACCAGCGGTTGCGCCTGAAGTTTTTTGCCGTCCGCCAGGGTCAAGCCCGCCTTGGCGTACCAGGCTTCCTGCATGGACGGCTGCGCGAGATCGATTTCGTCCGGCAGCGCGACTGTCGGCAGATGGTGCGAGTAGGCCGCGCTGGCATAGCCGATGGCCGCGTCGATCTGGCCGGCCTGCAACCGCGACATCAGCGACGGCTCCGCGAAGATCTGACTGGGGTTCTGCACATCGCCAGCGATCTGCTTGAGCAGTTCCGGCTGCCGGTAGTAGCGCTCCGCAAGCTGCAGCGTCAGTAAGGCATTGGCGCCCTGCGGATCCACCGCCGGATCGGTGCGGCCGAAACGGAGCCCCGGCCTGCGCAGTACGTCGTACCAGGGTTTCTCGCCGCGCGCGGCGGCGGCGAACTCGGCGGCGAAGCGGCTGCCCGGGCTGTAGATCACCACCATCCGCGTGCTGGCCACCGGCACGGCGCGTCCTGCCAGCCCTGCCTCCTGCACTACTTTGACCGGCCCCGGCGTGATCGCCACGAACACGTCCGCCTGCATCTGCTTGGCGGCGAGTAGGCGCGCGAGCGCGAACGAGCCCTGACCGACACCCTCGTAGGACGCGCCATGCGCCTTCGCGAAGGCCGGCCCGAGCGACTGGTCCATGACCACGCCCATCGACCCGGCATAGGCAACGCGCAGCACCGGCGCGTCGGCGGCCTGCGCCGCCATGCCGGCGCACATCAGCAACGACGCGAACCAACGCAAAGCGGACCGGACCCGCCTCATGCCCTGCCCTCCTTGCCGCCGCGGCGATGCCGCACGCTATCGCGCACATCGACGTCGAACAGTACCTGCAACGGCTCGTCGCCCGGCACCGGCAAGACCATGCTCAGCCCGTCGCGGCTGGGCAGACGCTGCGCGAAAGCGCGCACCTCGGCATCGTCCAGCGTGATGCGCCAGCCGTCGCCGTCGCGCCGCCAGCCCGGCGGACTTCCCAGGGCCAGCTGATGGCGCTCGGTCGTTCCGTCCGGCCAGCGGGTCTGGTTGTCCACCGACGCGCCGTCGAGCAGCCGTGACAGCTCCGCCTCGTCGATGCGCAGGCGCAGCGACTGTTCCTGCAATTGCACCTTCATCCGGCCACCTCGTTCCATTGCGCTTGGGTATTGCAATCCGCGAGCTGCTCCGCCTCCCGCGCGAGAAGCGGGATTTCCTCATGACCGACCGCCGATTGCAGGGCGCGCAGCGATCGGCGGCGCGGGTCGTCCTGCCGCAGCAGCTCCTCCAGCGCCGCCCGGCTGCGCGCATCCAGGCGCAAGCGCAAAGGCAGCACATGGCCGGCGAAACTCAGGCTGCGCGCCTGCGGATGCTCGTTGCGCAAGCGGCGCAGCAGATCGCCGCGCAGCAGCGGCATGTCCACGGGGATCACCAGCAGCTCCGCCTCGCCCGCCTGCGCCTGCGCCACGCCCGCCAGACCGCCCAGGGGGCCGGCGAGCGCGATGGCATCGGCGATGCCACCGTAGGCCGCACGCTCGCCGCTCACGCAGAGCTCGTCCACACCGGCGTCCCGCAGTACTGCGAGCTGGTGTTCGATCAGCGGCCGGCCCTGCCAGGACAGCAGCGCCTTGTCGCGCCCCATGCGCGAAGACAGCCCGCCGGCCAGGACCACGCCGATGCAGCGCACCGGCTCAGTGGCCGTGCCCATGCCCGGCCTGCCGACCGTGTTCGGCTTCGGAGTGCCGGTCCTCCTCGCACAGCGAGCATCCCTCGCTCCAGGCACTGTCGCCGTCGACGTAATGCTCCTGCTTCCAGATCGGCGCTTCGTGCTTGACCGCTTCGATCGCCAGGCGGCAGGCGCGGAAGGCTTCGTCGCGATGCGGCGTGCCCGCTGCCACCACCACGGCAAGATCGTCCAGCTGCAAGTCGCCCTTGGCGTGCGCGATATAGAGCTTCAGCGGCGCGCCGACCTCCGCGCGCGCCCGCTTGCCGATGGCGCGGAACAGGCGCAGCGCCAGCGGCTCGAACAGGTCGTAACTGATGCCGGTGACCTGACGACCGACATTGTGGTTGCGCACCTTGCCCACGAATACAGCGATGCCGCCGAAGCGCGGATCGGAGACGAAATCCAGAGCGGCAGCGACATCCAGCGCCGCCGTGCCCCGCTCGACCACCGCGGCGTGCAGGTCGCCCACATCCAGATCGTCCATGCCCTTGTCCATGCTCAACCTCCGCTCACCGGCGGCAGCACCGCCAGCTCCTCGCCTTCGGGCACCTGCCGATGGCCGTGCAGGATTTCCTCGGTATTGGCGAAGGCGGAAATCCGCACCAGCCCGGCATTGACCGCCGGCGCGTGTTCGCGCAGGTGCGCGGCCAGCCGCTCGCGCAGGTCGGCGATCGTGCTGCCGGCGGGCACGTCCAGTTCGAGATAACCGCGAGGATCCGCCTCGCGCAGCGCGCCGTACAGCGCTATGCGAACCATCATGCGTCGCTCCACGCCCACTGCGGGCTTTCCAGATGACCCAGACCATGGACGTCCACCATGGAGCCGGCCGCCAGCTCCATGGTCTCGGCCGGTATCGCCACCCATGCGTTGGCATCGGCCAGCGGCCGGATACGGTACGACTCCTGTCCCGGCAGCACGGTGACGGCGAGGCGCCCTTCCGCGTCCATCGCCAGGCGGGACTTCAGATAGAAATGCAGCCGCGGCTTCTTGGCGAAGGCTGCGGCCAGCGGCAATCTCCATACGCGTTCGCGCGGCAGGCCCAGCATGGCGCGCAGCGCCGGCTCGACGAAAAAACGCAGCCCTGCCGCTACCGCAATGGGATTGCCGGGCAAGCCGAAGAACAGCGTGCCGTCCGACAGGCGCGCGAACAGCAACGGCTTGCCCGGCCGGATCGCCACCTTGTGGAACAGCACTTCGGCGCCGAGCCGCTCCAAGGCGGCAGGCACGAAGTCATATCGCCCCATGGATACCGCGCCAGTGGAAATGAGCACGCGCGCGCCCGCCACGCGGGCACGATCGACCGCCGCCACGAAGGCCTCCACGTCGTCGCCCACCGTCTGCGTATGCACCAGCTCGGCGCCGGCGCGAGGAATGCGCACGGCCAGGAACGGCCCGTTGGAATTGCGGATCAGCCCAGGAGCCAGCGGCGCCGCGGGGTCGTCGACCAGTTCTCGCCCTGTGCAGAGCGCCGCCACGCGCGGCCTGGTGCCGACCTCGACCGTGGCCACGCCCAGCGCCGCCAGCAGCATCACATGCTGAGGTTCCAGCACCGTGCCCGCGGCCACCACGGCATCGCCCACGCCCACATCCGAGCCGGCCAGGCGCACATTCTGACCCGCGACCACGTCGGCCAGCAGGCGCACACGCGCAGGTGAAGCCAGCCGCTCGGTCTGCTCCACCGGGATGACGCGATCCAGCCCATCGGGCAAGCGCGCACCGGTCATGATCTCCCAGGCACCCCTCGCGCCATCGCGCAGACCATCGCCCGCGGCCTGCTCGCCTTCGACGGGCCATTCGCTGCCCGCAGGCAGCGCGCCGGCGGCGCCGCCGAGCGCGTAGCCGTCCATCGCGGAGTTGTCGAACGGCGGCAAGGCGCAGGCACTCGTCACGCCATGCCTCAGCACTCTGCCCACGGCGCCGACGCTGCGGCAGGTCTGCGCCGGCAGCGGCACGCACTCTCCGAGGATCACGCGCAGGGCATCGGCCGGTTCGAGCAGCGGCAGGCTCATGCATGACCTCCGCCCGCCGCCATGCTCAGGGCATGCGCGAGGATCGGCGCCAGGATGTCCATGCCTTCGGCGACGGCCTTGGCGCTGCCGGGCAGCGCGATGGCCAGGGTGTTCTTCACCAGCACTGCGTCGGCGCGGCTCAGCCATGCCAACGGCGTGTGCTGGCTGCTTTCGCTGCGGAACAGTTCGCCGATGCCGGCGACGTGCCGGTCGGCGGCGAGCGCCAATGCCTCGGGCGTGCGATCGCGCGGGCCGAGCCCGGTGCCGCCGGTACACAGCACCAGTTTCGCGCCCGCGCCGGCGAGCTCGCGCAGGCGCTCGGCCAGCGGCTCCGGCTCGTCCGGGCGCAGTTCGGCGGGACCGACCTCGGCGCCCAAGTCGCGCAAACGTTCGACCAGCAATGGGCCAGCGGTGTCCTGATAATCGCCGCGGCTGGCGCGGTCGCTCAGCGTGATCACCGTCGCCTGCACACCGTCCAGGCGCGCGCCGGCGCGCGGGCGATAGTGCGTGCGCTCGTCCTCGCCCATGCCGTCCGGGTGCAGCCACAGACCCTTCTTGCCGCCCTCCTTGAACAACAAGCGGATGCCGCCGAGCGTGAGCGCCGGCTGCACGGGCTTGGTCAAGTCGTAGAGCGTGAGCAGCGCGGCGTTGACGCCCGCCAGAGCCTCCATCTCCACGCCGGTGCGGGCGAAGGTGGCGACCTCGCAATAGACGCGGATGATCTGGCGCTCCGGCACGGGCACGCAGCGCAGCTCGATGTACTCCAGCGGCAAGGGGTGGCACAGCGGCATCAGTTGCGAGGCGTTCTTCGCCCCTTGCAGGCCGGCGATCTCGGCCATCGCCATGGCATCGCCCTTGGGCAGGCGCCTTTCGACGATATCCGCGTAAGCATCGCCGGGATGCAGTTCGCCGACGGCTACCGCGCGGCGCGGCGTGGCGCGTTTGCGGCGGACGTCGGCCATGTGGAAATGAGCGGGGGCGCGGTGTTCGCGCTCGGGCATGAATCAGCCTCCGGTGGATGCGAGGTGGGGAGTGATGCCGGTGCGGCCTTCGTGCAAGTGGTGCGTGCTTTCCTTGTGGACGATCTGGCCGCCGATGGCGCGCACCAGATCGTCGAGCTGGCCGTCGTCTTGCAGGAACGGGCGCAGCGGGATGCCGAATTCACCGAACAGGCAAAGACGCAGATCGCCGCTCGCGGTAACGCGCAGACGATTGCAGCCGGCGCAGAAATCCTTCGAATAGGGCGCGACGATGCCGATGCGACCGGCGTAGCCGGCATGGCGATACTCGCGCGCGGGCCCGGCGTCCTCGGCGCGCGGCAGCACCTCCCAGCCCATCTCGCGCAGACGATCTTCCAGCGTTTCGGCCCGCACGTGGCGGTCGCGGAAGAACGCGAGGTTGTCGCCAGTCTGCATCAGCTCGATGAAGCGCAGGCCCACCGGACGGTCGCGCAGATAATCCAACCAGGCCGGCAACTCGTCGTCGTTCACGCCGCGCAGCAGTACCGCGTTGAGCTTCACCGCAGGCAGGCCGGCGGCGATCGCCATATCGATGCCGGACAGGATGTCTTCCAGCCTGTCCTGCCCGGTGATGCGCGCGAAATTGGCGCGATCCAGGCTGTCCACGCTGATGTTGATCGCATTGAGCCCGGCATCCATCCACTCCTCCAGCCGGCGCGACAGCAGCGTGCCGTTGGTGGTCATGGCCAGCTTGCGCACGCCCGGGACGGCCGCCGCGGCGCGCAGTATCTCGGTCAGGTCGTGGCGCACGCTCGGCTCGCCGCCGGTGATGCGCAGCTTGTGCATGCCGAGGCGGGCGAAACCGCGCAGCAGCCGTTCGATCTCGGTCACGCTCAATGGCGCGGGAGCGCCGGGCGTGGCGTGATATCCGTGCGGCAGGCAGTACGTGCAGCGGAAGTTGCAGGCCGGGATGATCGACAGCCGCAAGTACGGAAAGCGGCGCCCGAAACGGTCGGCCAGCGGCGACGCGGCGCCCGCGACAGGCGCCGTGTTTTCCCGCTCGGACGGAGAGCTGCGAACCACGGACACGGCGTTCTGTTTCCCTCGGACTGCGACCGGCGCCCTTCGCGGACGCGTTGCGTTCAATGGCCTTGACGCCGCCACACCGTTCCGTGGCCGGTCGGGCGCCGGCGGCGCGTGGCCTCAAGTATGGTCGTTGACGACCCGGGACACCAAGCTTTCGCCACCCGGTTCCGTGACACGCCGCCCATCACGCTCCCGAAGGGTCATGGCGCCCGTCGCTTGGCGACTTCGTCGGCGGTCAGCGCGGCCGGCTTGCCGCCGAAATGCGTCAGCACGAAATTGCCCAGCGCGGCGACTTCCGCGTCAGTGTACGCCCGCCCGAACGAGGGCATGAAGGCACCGTGCGGCCCCTGCGCGCCCTGTAGGATGACCTGGGTGAGGTTGTGCGCCTCCGGATCGTTCGCGGATCGCGCGCCCAGCAACGCCGCCTCCTCGCCTTGCCTTCCCTGCCCGTTCCACAGATGACAGGAGGCGCAGGCTCCTTGGAACAGATGCTGGCCCAGGCCGCCCTGCGCCAGTTCGGCCGCGCCCGGCGCCGCCGCCGTCGAAGCCAGCGCCAGAGGCGGACGTTCGTTCACCTCGCTGCCGGTCGGCCCCTGCTGCGGCTTGACCTCGCGCAGGTAGGCGACCAGCGCGCCGATGTCTTCCGGCGTCAGGTAACGCAGGCTGTATTCCACCGCCTCGCCCATCGGCCCGGACGCCGTGCCGCGCCCGGCGGCATGTCCCTTGGAGAGGTAGTCGGCGATCTGCTGATCGCTCCAGCCGCCGATGCC
>JBCNOA010000096.1:0-14765 GCA_039594095.1 Dyella sp. | reverse complement strand
CATCGGACCTTCCTTGCCCAGCACGCGGCCGGCGCCCAGGATGCCCGCGCAGTTGACCACCACGTTGAGCCCGCCCATCGCCTCGCGCGCCGCGGCCACGTTGGCGGTCACGCCGTCCTCGGAGGTCACGTCGGTGCGGAAGAAGCGGGCCTGCGCGCCCAGTGCCTTGGCGGCGTCCTGGCCCTTCTCCTCGTTCACGTCGAACAGCGCGACCTGGCCGCCCTTGGCGACGATGTGCTGCGCCACCGCGTGGCCGAGACCGGAGGCGCCGCCGGTGATGATCGCCTTGACCTGCTGAAGCTGCATGGGTACGTCCTCGGAAATGCCGAAAAGCGGAATGGTAGCCGAGGAGGTCGGGCGCACGCTCGCGGCGGCGCGGGAGGGCGCCGCCCGAGGAAAAGCCGGTTACTCGGCCGGGACGTATTCCCGCTCGCCCGCGCCTTCGGCAGTCTGGGTGTCGCGGGTGTTCTTCTGCACCGCGATGGCAGCGAACAGCGCCAGCGCATAGGCCATGCCGTAGAAACCCTTCTCGCTCAGGGTGAGGGTGGCATTCCACAGGCCCACCACCAGCAGCACGACGCTGAGCAGCACGGAGACCCAGCTCAGTCCGTAATAGATGTTGGTGACCGGAATGCCTTCCAGGCGGTCGCGCACGCTCTTCTGCACCGACACGGCCGAGAACAGGCCGTACATCAGCACGGTGAAGTAGTAACCCTTCTCGTTGAGCTGCATGCCGGCGTTCCACAGGCCGATGACGAAGGCGAGGAAGCCGGCCAGGAGCGCGGCCCAGGAGACGGCGACGAATGCGGGCGAGGGTTTCTGGGGAAGCGACTTCATAGCAGTTCCTTTGCTGAATGGCCCGGCGGGGCGGCGCGCCATCCTAATTCATGGGCCAGGACTTGTGGGCGGCGGAGCCGGTTAGAGCAGTGCCTGCCACGTCGCACGTGTCCGCAGCTCGGCGAACGGCAACACCGGCGCCGGCGGAAGTGTGGGCGTCTGCAGTTCCTTCTGCCATACGCCGACGTCCCACCAGCGTCCGAGTTTGTAGCCGGCCTTGCGCCACACGCCGGCGGGTTCGAAGCCCATTGCCTCGTGCATGGCGACGCTGGGCTCGCCCGGCAGAGTAATGACGCCCACCGCCTGGTTGATGCCCTGCATGCGCATGCTGTCCAGCAGGACGCCGTACAGCCGGCGCGCGATGCCGCGACGTTGCGCGTCTTCGTGCACGTAAATGGACGTCTCGGCGATCCAGTCGTAGGCCGCGCGTTCGCGGAAGCGGCTGGCATAGGCGTAGGCCAGCAGCCGTCCGTCTTCTTCCCACACCAGCCAGGGATACTGCGGCAGGCGGCCGGCGATGCGATCGCGCATCGCCGCTTCGCCGGGCAGCTCCGTCTCGAATGTCGCCATGCCCTGGAGCACGTGCGGCGCGTAGATGGCGTGGATGGCGGCGGCGTCTTCCGGGCGAGCGATGCGGATCATGCGAGAACCTTCTCCATACAGATGCTTTGGGGATTGGCGCGGTGGGGGCCGAACGGTGCGCAGCGCGCATAGCCGGAGCGTTCGTACAGCTCCAGCGCCTCGGCCTGCGCGGTGCCGGTCTCCAGGCGGATCACGCGGCCGCCGCGTTCGCGCACATCCCGTTCCAGCGCTTCCAGCAATTGCTTGCCCAGGCCCAGCCCACGGCAGGCCGGCAGCACGTACATGCGCTTCACTTCCACGTAGTCGCCTTCGTCGACGCAGGCGCCGCAGGCGACCGGCGTGCCGTCCACGCGCGCGGTGACGAAGGTGACATGAGGCTGCCGCAACTCTTCCAGCGAAACGGGCTGGATATTGGCGGTGGGGTAGAGCCCGGCCAGATAGCCGTCCAATTCCTGCGTCAGCGGAAGGATGTCGGGCGTGCCGGGGTCTTCGACGGCGAATACGAGTTCGGGGCGCTTGTTCACTGATACTTCCAGTTGCGGTGCTTGCCTTCGGCGAGCCACTCCAGCGCGGTGGCGAGGCGTTTCTGGCGAGTGGCGTCGGTCTTGGCCTCGGTGATCCATTCGACGTATTCGCGCTGGGCGCTGGGGCTGAAGCTTTCGAAATGCTTGCACGCGGCGGCGTGCTTCTTCTGGGCGAACAGCGCGGCGAGATCCTCCGGCACGGCCGGCGGCGGCTTCGGGGCCGCCTTGGGGCGTGCGCGCGTCGCGCCGCCGTCGATCATCGCCATCGCTTTTTTCACCAGGGCACCGAGCTCCTTCTTCGCCGGCAGGTCGCGAATGGAGCCCAGCTTGCCGAACTGGCCCATGCCCTCTTTCGGAGCGTCGCCTCTCGATGCGCCGGTTTTGGAATCGCTGTCCTCCGCTTCGCCGAACAGCGCCTTGTGATGCCAGAAGTGCAGGCTGGCATGCTGCTTGAACGCGGCCATGCCGCAGAGGATGGCGCCCTTGTAGACGAAGGAGGGCATGCTCCACTTGAGCGTCTCCTCCACCTGCGGACACGTGGCATGCACCGTCGCGCGGATGTGCTCCAGGATCGGCCGGGCGAACTCGGCGGATTTGGCGATGTAAGCGTCCACGCGCGGATCGCGGCTGGCCATGGCGGCTCTCACAGGTCGCGGATGAAGAACTGGTCGCAGCTGAAGTGTCCCGTGCCGCCCAGCGGTCCGCACAGCGTGCGGAAGCCGCTGCGTCGATACAGCGATTGCGCCGCGTCCATGCCGGTGAGCGTTTCCAGGTAGCAGCGCTTGAAGCCGTGCGCGCGGGCGGCGTCCAGGCAGCGTTCCATCATCGCGCTGCCGGCGCCGATGCCGCGGGCGGCAGGCAGGAAATACATCTTGCGCAGTTCGCATATGTCTTCATCGCCGCCTTCGAGCGGCGCGACACCGCCTCCGCCGACGACTTGTCCGTCGACTTCGACCACGAAGTAGGCGCTGCGCGGGCGCGCATACGACGCATGCATGGTGTCCACCTCGGTGTCGTGGATGGCAAAGCCTGGGCCATCGGCACCGAACTCGGGCATCACCGTGCGGATGATGGCGGCGACGGCGGCATCGTCGCGCGGCTCGATGGGGCGGATCAGGAAACGTGGGTTCATGGGGATGGATTCAAGGCTTGTTTTCGGGGCTACGGTAGACGGTACCGTCCTTCATCACGAAGACGGGGTGCTGCAGATCGTCGATATGCTGGCTCGGATCGCCGGCGAACGCCGCCAGGTCGGCGCGCAGACCGGGCGCGATGCGGCCGAAGCGGTCCTGCTGGCGCAGGATGCGCGCGGCCACGTCGGTGGCTGCGTGCAGCGCCCGCGCCGGTGCCATGCCTGCGCGCACCATCGCCGCCGGCTCGCGCCAGTTGGTGCCATGCGCGAACACACCCACGTCGCTGCCGTTGCCGATGGTCACGCCCACTTTCATCGCCGTGCGGAAGGCACGCTCGGCTTCCTTCATGCGCTCGGTCGGCTCGCTCTTGCCGGGCACGTAGTGCTCGAAATACTCCGCCGTGGATTCCACCGCGGTCAGCGTGGGCTGGTAAGCGACGCCGCGCTGCTTCATCAGCCGGAACGTCGCCTCGCTGGCGCCGTAGCCGTGTTCGATGCTGTCCACGCCGGCCTCGACGGCCATGCGCACACCTTCATCGCTGGCCGCATGCGCGGCGACCGGCCGGCCGGAGAGATGCGCGGCCTCGACGATGGCCTTCATCTCCGCCTCGCTCAGCGTCGGCACGGTGCTGCCGCCGGGCCCGACGCGGTAGTCGGCATAGAGCTTGATCCAATCGGCGCCGCGATTGGCCTGCTCGCGCACCGCTCGGGTGGCCTCGTCGGGACCGCTCACTTCCTGCGCGCCGCCGGGAAGATCCAGGTCCGGGCGGAAGCCGCGCGGCCCCGGCCCATAGCTGGCGCTGGCGACGATGGCTCGCGTCGCGACGAACAGGCGCGGGCCCGGGATCATGCCTTCATCGATCGCACGCTTCACCGAGACGTCGGCGTAGCCCGCGCCCTCCGTGCCGAGATCGCGCAGGGCCGTGAAGCCCGCCATCAGCGTATCGCGCGCATGTAAGGCGGCTTCCAGCGTGCGGTAGTCCTGGGGCTCCTTCAGTACCTGATCGTTCCACGGCGTCTCGTTGTACGGATGGAGGAACACGTGCGAGTGCAAGTCGATGAGACCGGGCACCAGCGTCGCCCCGGGCAGTTCGACGCGGCGCGCGCCGGAGGGCGCCTGGATACCCGCGACGGGACCGACCGCGGCGACCGCGCCGTCGTGCACGAGCACGGCCCAGCCGCTGTGGGAGGCATCGCCTTCGGCCGTCCATACGCGGTCCGGCACCAGCAGGACATCGCCTTTGGGCGTGTCCGCCGCAAAAGCGGGCAGGGCGGTCACGGCGAGCAAGGCGACGAGCAGGCGGGTCTTCCAGCGCTGGGGCATGCGGGGGTTCCTCGGTGCAAGCCCCGATGATAGCGGCGCCGTTGACCGATGTGGCCGTGGCCTCCGCTCCCCGCGCGCCAGCGGCGGGGAGCGGCCATGCGGCGCTTACTGCAGGAGCATCAGCTGGTCCGCCGCCGTGTACCAGAGCAGGCCGTAGTGCCCGTACGCATAGGTCAGGCTGCCCGTCTCGCCGTCGATGCTCGACGTATGCACTCCGCCCACCGTGCACACGCCGCCGTAGCAGTTGATCTCGTCGATCCACGATTTGAACGAATACATGCGCTGGCCGAAGCGATGCCCCGCGATGCTGCCCAGGAAGGGGCTGCCAACGGAAAGGCCCCAGTAGCCGCAGGTGGTGGTGGCCACGTTGAACGGATAGGTGCCGCACGACCACAGGCCGTGGAAAGCGCCGGCGATGCCGATGAACACGTCGACCTTGTCCGACACGCCCAGCTTGTCGATTTCGCGCGCCGCCAGCGTGGCACCCATGGAATGGCCGATCACGTCGATGCGCCCGGTGCAGGAGCTGGCGATGGCGGTACGGATCGCGTTGGCCACCGGCGTTTCCTCGCTGCCGTTGTGATCGTTGCAGGCGGCACACAGCGAATTGCCCCAGCTCGGCGCGTAGATTTGCGCGTCGGCATAGCCGTTCTGGCGCAGCAGGTCATAAGTGTTCTGAAAGTCGCCGGGACTGCCGGTATTGCCGTGGACCAGCACCACGCTGTCCACGCAGGCTGCATGCAGGCCGAAGCCCGGTATCAGCAGTGCCAGGGCCAGCAGGCCCAAGATCCATGACTTGATGCATCCCCGTGATCTGATCGACATCGCTGCTCGCTCCCTTCGCTTTGATGGATCCCGGCATGCCGGGACGGTAGGAGGCCGCGCGTTCGCACGCGCGGCTTCGGATCGAGAACGACGTCCGTCGAGACACGGGGAAACGGCGCCGTCATGGGTAGGAGCTACACCAGCCGGAACATGTAGTAACCCGCGATCGCCACGAACACCGCCGCGGTCTTGATCAGCGTGATGGCGAAGATGTCGCGGTAAGACTGCCGGTGCGTAAGCCCGGTCACCGCCAGCAGAGTGATCACCGCGCCGTTGTGCGGGAGCGTGTCCATGCCGCCGGAGGCCATAGCCGCCACGCGGTGCAGCACTTCCATGGGGATGCCCGCGGCCTGGGCATTGCGGATGAACGTGTCGGCCATCGCCGCCAGCGCGATGCCCATGCCGCCCGACGCCGAGCCGGTGACGCCGGCCAGCGCGGTAATCGACACGGCCTGGTTGACCAGCGGATTGGGAATGGCATGCAGCGCGTCGGCGATCAGCCGGAAGCCGGGCAGCGCGGCGATCACGGCGCCGAAGCCGTACTCCGATGCCGTATTCATCGACGCCAGCAGAGCCCCCGCCACCGCGGCCTTGCTGCCTTCGGCGAAAGATTGCTTCACCGGACGCCATGCGAACAGCAGCACGCAGAGGATGCCGAGCAACAGCGCGCCCTCCACCGCCCAGACGCCGGCCAGCTTGGAGACCTCCTGCACCACGGGTTTCGCATCGCCGATCACCGCCGGCACGAACGACGACGTGGCGCCGTACAAGCGCGGCATGGCGTCGGCCAGCAGTTTGTTCGCCACGCCGACGACGATCAGCGGGAGCAAGGCCACGGCGGGATGGGCCAGCCGGGAGCCTTCGAACGGTGCCGGTTCGTTCGCGAGCCCGGACTGGCCGTAACCCTCGCCCGCGGCAGCGGCGCGCCGCCGCCGCGATTCCAGATAGGTGAGCCCGACCGCGAGAATGAACACCGCGCCGAGCGTGCCGAGCCACGGCGCAGCCCATGCGGTGGTGCCGAAGAACGAGGTGGGGATGATGTTCTGGATCTGAGGCGTGCCCGGCAGCGCGTCCATGGTGAAGGTGAAGGCGCCCAGCGCGATGGTTCCCGGAATCAGCCGCTTGGGGATGTCCGCCTGGCGGAACAGCTCGGCCGCGAACGGATATACCGCGAACACCACCACGAACAGCGATACGCCGCCATAAGTGAGGAGCGCGCAGACCAGCACGATCGACAGCATGGCGCGCCCTCGGCCGACCAGGCCGATGGTCGCGGCGACGATGGTCTTGGAAAAGCCGGAGATCTCGATCAGCTTGCCGAACACCGCGCCAAGCATGAACACGGGAAAGTAGAGCTTGAGGAAGCCCACCATCTTGTCCATGAACAGCCCCGTGAACATCGGCGCGACCAGGGCGGGATCGGTAAGCAGCACGGCGCCGAGCGCCGCGACCGGCGCGAACAGGATCACGCTGTAGCCGCGGTATGCCGCCACCATCAGGAAACACAGTGCGGCCAGCACGATCGCGAACGCCATTCCTCGTCACTCCCCGGCATGCAAGACGAACGGTCGGCAGTATCCGGATGGGCCATGGGTCACGGCACTGTACGAAGGTACAAGTGTGGCCTCGTGCGGGGCTCCCTACGCTTCGCGGCATCGGCATCCGTGGGGAGGATGCGCATACCGTGAGGGGCGATATGAAACGCACGTACATGAGTCTGGCCATCGTCATGGCGTTCGGCATGGCGGTCGCCGTGCCGGCGCACGCGCAGCAGTCGGATATGCCGGCCAAGCCGGCCGAAGCGAAGAAGCTGGAGGCGGTGACGGTGACCGCGCGCAAGCGCGAGGAAACCCTGCAGGACGTGCCGATCGCCGTCAGTGCGTTCACCTCCGCGGCGCTCTTCAAGCAGAACGTGCAGAACCTGGGCGATCTGCAAGGCAAGGTGCCTTCGCTGCAGGTGTATGCCGCGCGCGGCTCCAATACCACCATGACGGCGTACATCCGCGGCGTCGGCCAGGCGGACCCGACCTGGGGCTTCGATCCGGGCGTGGGCATCTATCTGGACGACGTCTACATGGCCCGTCCGCAAGGCGCTTTGCTCGACGTGTTCGACGTCAACCGCATCGAGGTGCTGCGCGGACCGCAGGGCACGCTGTACGGCAAGAACACCATCGGCGGCGCGATCAAGTATGTTTCCAACCCGCTGCCCACGACATTCGGCGGGAGTGCGGAGGCCACTGTCGGCACGCATGGTGAGAAGGACGTCAAGGCCAGCGTCGGCGGCGCCACCGACGACGGCATGTGGCGCGGCCGGGTGGCAGTGTCCAGCGCGCACAACGACGGCTTCGGCAAGAACCTGCTCACCGACAGCCGCAACGGCAACAAGAACACCAATGCCGCGCGCGCTTCGCTGGGTTTCTTTCCGAGCAAGGATTTCAACGCCCAGCTCACGGTCGACGGCCTGCGCGACAACTCCAACCCGCGCGGCGCGAAGCTGCTGACGGCCAACAAGTTCTACCCGACCTACAAGCCGCTTTCGAGCGATTTCGACACGCGCGGCGGGATGGCCCAGCTCAACCACACCGAACTGTCCGGTGCCGCGCTGACGCTGAGCTGGATCGCCAGTCCGTCGTGGACGCTCAAGTCGATCACGGCCTATCGCGAGTCGTCCACCGACACCAACATCGACTTCGACACGATTCCGGCGAAGGTCGCCGATGTGAACGCCGTCTACAAGGACCACCAGTTCTCGCAGGAACTGCAGGCCAACTACGACGCCGGCGGCTCGATCCATGGCGTGTTCGGCCTGTACTACTTCAAGGGTGCCGCCGACGGCGAGATTCACAACATCTTCCTCGGCTCGCCGCCGTACAGCACGCTGGGCTTCGCCACGTACGGAAGCACGGGCGGCAGCATGGGCACCAAGAGCATCGCCGGCTACGGCGACCTCACCTGGGACATCGATCCGCAGTGGAGCCTGGACGTGGGCCTGCGGCTCACCCAGGAGAAGAAGAGCGCGGTGATCCAGAACTACGCCTTCGCCGACGAGAACTTCACCCGGCGCATCGCCACCGCGGCGGATTTCAGCGGCTCGCATACCTCGCGCAACGCCTCGCCGAAGGTATCGCTGGCCTGGAATGCCAGCGAACAGGTGAAGCTCTACGCCACCTACAGCGCGGCGTTCCATTCCGGCGGCTACAACATTCGCGCCAATTGCGTGGCGATTCCGCAATCGTGCCGGCCGATCAAGGACGAGAAAGTGCAGTCCTTCGAAATCGGCAGCAAGATGAGCTTCTTCGACGGCCGCCTGATGATGAACACCGCGGCCTTCCACAACATCTATTCGGACATCCAGCTGTCCGTGTTCACCTCTTACGCGCTCCCCAACGGCAGCCAGGGTTTCTTCGGCGATTTCACCAACGCCGGCAAGGGCCACATCGACGGCCTCGAGGAGGAGTTCGCCTGGAAGCCGTCGGACAACTGGACGGTCAGGGGCAATGTCGCCTACCTGCATACCAAGTACACGGAGTTCATGAGCGGCGGGAAGAACATCGCCGACACGGAGCGATTCACCAACGCGCCCAAATGGTCCGGCGGCCTGAGCGTGGAGAACAACTACCCGCTGGCCAATGGCGGCAGCATCGGTGCGCGTGTGAATTACACCTACCAGACCACGGTATACCCGGAAACGACGCTGTCGCCGCTGATCGCGCAGCGGGGCTATGGCCTATGGAACGCCGGCATCGTGTGGGAGGTGAACGAGCCGTGGACGCTCAGCCTGCAGGGCACCAATCTCGCCAACAAGTCTTATCGCACCACCGGCTATAACATCGCGGCGCTGGGCATCGTCACCGGCTTTTACGGGGCGCCGCGCATGGTCACGCTAACGGCACGCTACAAGTTCTGAAGACTTGAGGAGGGGAATATGCGTTGGATCGGCCTGATCGGTATCGCGCTGCTCGCCGCCGCGTCGCAGGGAAGGGCAGCGGATGCGGAGCCGCTGCCGCGGTTGAAGATCGATGCATCCCGGGTCGCCGTCGCGGGACTCTCTTCGGGGGCTTACATGGCGACCCAGGTGCAGGTCGCCTATCCCGAACGTTTTCCCCATGCGGCCTTGATCGCCGGCGGACCCTACGGCTGCGCCGGCGGCAAGCTGGATACGGCGCTCGGGGCGTGCATGAAGGGCGCGCCCGTACCCGATGCGCCCGCCTTGGCGGCGCGTGCGCGGGAGCGCGCGAAGTCCGGCGAGATCGGCGACCTGCACGCCCTGGCCAAGGCGCGCGTCTACGTACTGCACGGCAAGGACGATGCGGTGGTGGCACCGCCGGTGGCCGAGGCGGCCGTCCATTTCTACGAGCAGTTGCGCGACGGCGATCCGGCGCTGAAAGGCATGCAGGTGCGGGACGACGGCGGGCGCGCGTTCGCGCACAACCTGCCGATCGCTGCCAAGGGCGATGATTGCGACAAGTCGGTATCGCCCTATCTGGGGCATTGCGGTTTCGATGCGGCGGGTGAGGTGTTCGCGCAACTGTTCGGCAAACCCGCGCATGCGGCAGCTGAAGCGAAGGGCGAGTTGCGCCGCTTCGATCAGAATGCCTACAAGCCGGACGGCGCCGACGCGTTCCTGGCCGAGGAAGGCTATGTCTACCTGCCGCCATCGTGCCTGGCCGGCAAGCCTTGCGGACTGCTGGTGGCGTTCCACGGCTGCAAGCAGAACGCGACGGCGGTGGGCGAGGCGTTCGTGAAGGACGCGGGGTTCAATCGCTGGGCGGACGTGTACGGGGTGGCTGTCCTGTATCCTCAGACGCGCGCCAGCATGGCGCCTTTGAATCCGCAGGCATGTTGGGATTGGTGGGGGTATTCGGGGTCGGATTACGACACGCGGCAGGGTGTGCAGCTGCGTTGGCTGGTGCGCGCCGTGGAGGCGCTGGGGTTGCCGCCGGCGCGTTGACGGTGCGCTGCTTTTCTCCCTCTCCTCTCCGGGGAGAGGGCTGGGGTGAGGGGCCGGGGCTGGCCTTTCTTACCTTCGGCCGTTTCGGTGGCGCGATAGTGCGCGCTTGTCGAGAGGGTGGCGCTAGGCTTGTCTCGCCTTATGGGCGAGGTGTTTCGCTCTCCTGCCGGAGAGCGAGTTACTTTCTCTTGCTTGCCCAAGAGAAAGTAACCAAAGAGAAGGGCACCCTGCGCGGCGCCCTTCGCGGCCTTCGCCGCTCCGGGTGCGTTGAGGGCTGGCCGGGCTTTTCGACAGGGCATCCTGCCCTGATCGAAAAGGCGGGGACATCCCTGTCCCCGCCCGCCTTCGGCGGCCTGATCGTCCAGCCCTCACCGCCGCGAAGGGGACCCGAAGATCAAGAGCGAAGAGCGAGAGCGCTCGTGCCGAGCGTCGCGGCTGTGTCGCTTGCTCTGGTTGCTGGAATAGAGCGGTTGTTTGGCTGCTTGCCGCAGTACGCCACTTCTCCTTCTCCCCTCCGGGGAAAAGCCGGGATGAGGGGCGGGGGCTTGCGGGAGCCTCTCCATGCGGCGAGCTCCGGTGAGTCGGAGCGCCGTGCCGCGGAAGCCTCGCCATGCTGACCCCGGCCATCATCGCTGCCGCCGCACTCGTGTGGCTCGGCCTGTTGTTCGGTGTCGCGCTGCTCGGCGAGCGTCGCCCTGCGCTGTTCGAGAAACGCTGGGCGATCGTCTACGCGCTTTCGCTCGCGATCCACTGCACCTCATGGACGTTCTACGGCACGGTCACGCAGGCCAGCCGCTCGGGCTGGTGGCTGCCGCCGACCTTCGTCGGGGCGATCCTCATGTATCTGTTCGGCATTGCGGTGCTGAGGCGGCTGGTGCAGTTGGCCCGCGATTACAACGCCGGTTCGCTGGCGGATCTGATCGCCGTGCGGCTGGGGCGGCATTCGGGACTGGCCGCGCTGGTGACGGCGGTGGTGTTGATCGGCATCGTGCCGTACATCGCGCTGCAGCTGAAGGCGGTGGCGATGAGTTTCGCCATGCTCAGCCGCGGGCAGGTGGCGGAGTCGCCGCCTTGGCAGGACAGCGCGCTCTACGTCGCGCTGCTGATGGCGCTGTTCGCGATGCTGTTTGGCACGCGGCGCGCGTCGACCATGGCGCACAATCGCGGGCTGGTACTGGCGATGGCATTCGAATCGCTGTTCAAGCTGGCGGCGATGCTCGCGCTGGGCTCGCTGCTGTTCGCGCCGCTGCCCGCAGGCGTGGCGTATGCGCCGCCGCCGCACGACAGCACCGGGTTCCCGGCGATGATCCTGCTCGGCGCGCTGGCGATGTTCACCTTGCCGCATCAATTCCACGCTGGAGTGGTGGAGTGCCGCGACGGTGCGCATCTGCGCACGGCGCGCTGGCTGTTTCCGCTGTACATGTTGCTGATCGCGCTGCCGATCCTGCCGCTGGCGCGGTTGGGCGACGCGTGGCTGGCGCCGAGCGGCGTGCCTTCGGATCTCTATGTGCTGGCCCTGCCGATGGCGCGCGACCAGCACGGACTGGCGCTATTAGCGTTTCTCGGCGGGCTGAGCGCCGCGACCAGCATGGTTGTGGTGGCAACGCTGGCGCTGAGCTTGATGGTGGTGAACCACTTCATCGCGCCGCTGCGCGTGCATGCGGGCTGGGGCCGCGACGAGCACGGCGACCTGCGCGGCGAGGTGATCAACCAGCGTCGGGTGGCGATCCTCGCGGTGATCCTGCTGGCCTGGGCATATAGCCGCGTGTTGGCGCGCAACGATGTGCTGGCGGACATCGGCGCGATTTCGTTCTCCGCACTCGCCGGCCTCGCGCCCGCGCTGCTCGCCGCGGTGTACCGGCCGCAGCTGGGGCCGCGCGCGGTGGCGTCCGGCTTGGCGGTGGGCACGCTGGCATGGTTGTACGTGCTGGTGCCCGCGATGTTTCCCGGCGACACGGCATGGTGGAACGCATGGCCTTCCGCGCTGGGCTTTCTCGCGCCCGATCGCTTCCTCGGTCTCGGCGATTGGAGCCGTCTCGGCCGCGCGGTCGCTGCGGGCCTGGCCGCCAATGTGCTGACCATGTTCGCCGTGGCAGGTTCGCGCTTCGGGCGCGCGCGGCGGCCGTCGCCGGTGGGCGGCATCGGTCTCGCCGAACTGCACGCGCTGGCGTCGCGCTTCCTGCCGTCGGAGCGCGTGGCGTACCTGTTCCGCGATGCGCCGGCCCAGGGGCTCGCCAGCGCCGCTCGAGTGGCCGAGGTGGAGCACGAGCTGGCTGCGGTGATCGGCGCGGCTTCCGCGCGATTGCTGCTGGAGGTCGTGCGGCGGCAGGGGCGCGAGGAACTGGACACGGTCGCCGCGATCGTCGGCGAAGCGGCGCAGGATCTGCGGTTCAACCAGCGCGTGCTGGAAGCGGCGCTGGAGAACATGAGCCAGGGCATCTGCGTGGTCGATGCGGAACTGCGGCTGGTCGCCTGGAACCGGCGCTACGCCAGCCTGTTCGGTTATCCGGAGGGGCTGCTGCAGGTGGGCCGTCCGGTTGCCGATCTCACTCGTCACAACGTCGCGCGCGGCATGATCGGCGGAGGCGACGTCGAGGCGCGCGTGCAGCGACGGCTGGCGCACATGCGAGCCGGTACTCGCCATCTTTCCGAACGGCGCTTTCCGGACGGGACCGTGGTGGAAATCCGTGGCAACCCGATGCCGGGCGGGGGCTTCGTCGCCACGTTCACCGACGTCACCGCATTCCGGCACGCGGAAGATGCGCTCAAGCGTGCCAACGAGACCTTGGAGCTGCGCGTGGAGGAACGCACGCGCGCGCTGGCCGCGGCCAGCGCGGAAGCGCAGCGCGCGAATGCGGCCAAGAGCCGTTTTCTGGCCGCCGTCAGCCATGACCTGATGCAGCCGCTGCATGCGGCGCAGCTGTTCGCGCACACGCTTGCCGAGCGCGGTGGCGAGGCCGCCACCGTGCGTCATCTGCAGGGGGCGCTGGCGGCGACCGAAGGTCTCCTCGCCGGGCTCCTGGATATCGCGCGCCTGGAGGGCGGCCGCCTGCATCCGCAGCCTCGCGAGTTCGCGCTGAGCGAAGTGCTCGGCCCATTGGCGGCGGAGTTCCAGGCCATGGCGAGCGATCGCGGCATGCGGTTGAGCGTGGTCGACAGCGCGGCGTGGGTGCGTTCCGATCCGCTGCTGCTGCGTCGCGTGCTGCAGAACTTCCTCTCCAACGCGCTGCGTTATTCGGAACGCGGTCGCGTCCTGCTGGGCCTGCGGCGCCATGGCGACCGCGTGCGGCTGGAGGTGTGGGACACCGGGCCTGGCATTGCCTCCGAAGAGCGCGAACGCATCTTCCAGGCATTCCATCGCCTGCCACAGGCGGGCGGCCAGGGGCTCGGTCTGGGCCTCTCGATCGCGCAGCGCATGGCGGCGCTGCTGGAGCATCCGCTGGGTCTGCGCTCTTGGCCGGGGCGGGGCAGCGTGTTCCATCTCGACGTGCCGCGTGCGCGACCCGTGCCTTCGCCGGTCGCCGTTCCCGTGATGGCGCAGAGCACGGCTGCCGGCCGTGCGCTCGTGCTCGACAACGAACCGGCGGCGCGGACCGCGCTGGCGTCGCTGTTGCAGGGCTGGGGCTGGGAAGTGCACGTCGCCGCGCAGCCGCGCCAGGCGATGGAAACCCCGTGGCGGCCGGATCTCTGCGTGCTGGATTACCACCTGGACCATGGCGCTACCGGTCTGGACGTGCTGCGCGAACTGCGCCGCGCGCATCCGGAGGTGCCGGTGCTGATACTTACCGCCGATCGCGACGGCGAGTTGCGCCAGCGTGTGCTGGAAGCCGGGGCGATGATGCTCTACAAGCCGCTCAAGCCGCTGGCGTTGCAGCAGGTGATGCAGCGCCTGATGGCCGCAGCACGCGGCGGCGCGCCGGCCTGATCAGAGCGCCGGTTCGCTCAGCGCGAGCGAGCGCAGCAGCAGGCTGGCCTGGGTACGGTTGCGCACACCGAGCTTCTCGAAGATGGCGGTGACGTGCGCTTTCACTGTGCGTTCCTGGATCGACAGGCGATCGGCGATCTGCTTGTTGAGCAGCCCTTCGCCGAGCAGGGAAAGCACGCGGTACTGCTGATCGGTGAGCCGTGCCAGCCGCGCGGCGAGATCGGCATCGGCGGGGTCGCCGGGCAACGCGGCGACGGCCTGCGCCAACGCGGGCGGCAGCCAGGTGCCGCAGGCCAGCACGGTGCGCACGGCTTCGCCGATTTCCGCTGGAGATGCGCTCTTGGCGATGAAGCCTGCCGCGCCGTGGTCGAGCACGCGGCGCACCGTGCGCGCTTCGTCGTGCGCCGATACCACCAGCACCGCGACACCCGGATGCTGGCCGCGCAACGCGGCCAGGCCGGACAAGCCGTGATTGCCGGGCATGTTGAGGTCCAGCAGCACCAGGTCGATATCCGGCTCGGCGGCGAGCACGGCGAGGACCGATGGCAGATCGGCTGCTTCCCGCACGGCGCAATCGTCGATGTGCTCCGTCACGGACTGGCGCAGCGCGGTGCGGAACAGGGGGTGGTCGTCGGCGATGAGGAGGGTGGGCATGGTGGGGGACG
>JBCNOA010000095.1:0-14908 GCA_039594095.1 Dyella sp. | reverse complement strand
TCCACGTCGCGCCGAACATCGGCCACGCGGACAGCATCGACCTGCTGCACCAGTCGCAATGGCTGCAGAGCTTCACCGGCTACGTGGTGGATGCGGCCGAACCGTTCGCGTTCGTCCTGCTCGCACTCATGGTGGTGGCGCTCATCGCCTGCCGCACCACCGATGCCTACCGCTGGTTGGCGATCGCGCTCGTCTTGCTCGCACTGTTGCGTGTCAACCAAGTGTTGTTCTACTGGACGGACGGGTGGAGCCTGCGTTGGTACGACATCGCGGTCACCGTGATCCTCCGGCCACTGAACCTCGCGGCGTGGGCATTGGCATGGCGAGACTGGTTCCACCTGGGCAAGCGCCCGTGGCTGCGTAACGCGATCACGGCGCTCACGGTGATCTACGTGGTCTTCGTGCTGATCGGCCGTCCGTGGTTTGCGCCGGACGCGACGCATGGGATCAAGGCCACTGCCGACACCATCGTTGCAGTGGCACGCGTGGCCTTCGCCGCGCTCTATCTTTGGATCGTTGCCCTGGGCGCGCTCCGGCTTGCAAAGCCGGCTGCCTACTTAAGCGCACTCGCGGCGCTACTGGTCGGCATCGGCCTGTTCGCCACCGAGGTCAACGCCTTGGGCGTCCCGGGCATCTGGTTTCCGTACGGCGTCGGCGTAGCGCGCGGGCAGTATACGTACGCGGCGTTCATTGCGTTGCTGTTCGCGTTGCTTCTGGTGCGATTAGTGGGCTACGCACGGAAAAAATAGCTCCGTGCATTTCGCCAGCCCTGAGCGACGGCGCCGACCGCATTTCGTCACGGCGGGCCTTGCGCTATGCCTCCAGCTCCCTCGACACGTATTGGGCTAGCTCTTCGGTGTTCCTGACAAACTCCGCCTCTAAGTCAATGCCACACTTATTTGCAAGAACAAGAATCGACCATAGGCAGTCCGACAATTCATGACCAAGCTTGGCCTTGCAGTCATCAATATCTCGGACACCGGCATTTGCCTGGATCAGTTTCGCCAGATCACCTACGTCCCCTACGAAGCCCAGCGCAAGCTCGGCTGTCGTCCAGATGCGCCCATACCTTTTGACTTCAAGCTGCTCGTAGAGATCGTTTAGCTGTAGAGCAGACTTCTCAAGTTCGAAAAACTTCATATCGATACACCTGGCACTGATATAGGCGTGATGATGGTGGATTCATTGCACTGTTGTTTGCGCCGATCCTGGTGCGACGGATGGCTCCGGATCCAGCTGCACCGTCTATGGCCTTACGGCCGCTTCCTCAGCGGATCGAGCAACCGCTTCAAGCCGTTGTGATCGATCTCCAACGCCAGCGCGAGCAGGTTGCCGAGGTCGCCCTTCGGAAAGCCCTTGCGCGCGTACCAAGCCAAGTAGGCGCCGGGGAGGTCGGCGATGAGGCGGCCCTGGTACTTGCCGTAGGGCATGGTGGTGGTGACCAGGCGTTGAAGGTCTTCGGGTTTCATGGGTTCCGACCAGGGCGAGTCCGCTGCGCGATCGTTCAAGGCTACAGGTTCCCACCCTGAGGGCCGCCCCGGCCGTGCCCTTTGGGCCAGCCCATCCATGGTGCCGAGACCCGCGTTTGCCCTACGCTGGCCCGTCCTGCCGCCGGCTAAGCGATATCTCATCCGCTGAGACCCGGGCGGTGGTATCTTGAATGCCGTCCCACTATTCAAGATGCCAGCCATGTCGCCCCCTCCGCACGGCGGTGCCCGTCCCGGCGCCGGCCGTCCCGCCAGCGAACCCACCCAGCGCCTGCGCGTGCCGGAAAGCCAGGTGCCGACGGTGCTGGCCTATCTGGAAGCCTATAAGGGCGGCGTCTCGCTGGAAGCGCCGCGGCCGCTGTCACTGCTGCCCTCCACCGTGGCGCTCACCGCCTTCAGCAGCCGCGTGCCCGCGGGCCTGCCCAGCCCGGCGGACGACGACGTAGAAGACGTGGTCGATCTCAACCGCCATCTCGTCATCGAAGGGCACGAGCCGAGCACCTTCATCATCCGCGTGTCCGGCTGGTCGATGATCGGCGCGGGCATCTTCGACGGTGACGAGGTGCTGGTGGATCGCGCGCTCAAGGCGCGCCAGGGCGACATCGTGGTGGCGATCGTCAACGGCGAGTTGTCGATCAAGCGGCTGGGCAAGGTGGACGGCAAGGTCGCCCTGCTGCCGGAGAACGCGCACTTCAAGCCCATCGTGTTCAAGGAGGGCGAAACACTGGAGCTGTGGGGCGTCGTCACCCGCTGCCTGCGCAACCTGCGCTGAGAGCCTGGTCATGGTCTTCCCGTACCCCGCGTTGTCGTTGAGCGGCCGCCAGGTGGTAGTGCGTGGCGCCGGCCTGGCTGGCTGCCAGGCCAAGCCGCGCGCTGCCGCATGGCGGCCGCTCAGCGACAACCCTCCGGGCCGGGTCGGTTTGCGCCCAGGGCCGCGTCATCGCTCAGTCGTGTACGGACGTACACTCCTTCGCTCTTCCTTGCCCTGCGCGCAAACCGATCCCGGCGCGGGGCACGGGAAGACCATGACCAGGCTCTAAGGCGCCATGGGCCAGGTCGTCGCCCTCGATGCGCTGTTCGCCGGCCGCCAGGTCTGGCACGGCCGCGCCCAGCCCGCGCCAGAGCCCGGCAACCAACCCACCGGCTGGGCAGCGCTGGACGCCGCGCTGCCCGCGGGCGGATGGCCGGAACACGCCTTGAGCGAAATCCTGTTGCCCGCCGATGGTGTGGGCGAATTGCAATTGGTGTTGCCGACGCTGGCGCGGCTGACGCGTGCCGGCGGCATCGTCGCGGTGATCGCGCCGCCTTATGCACCTTGCGTCGCCGGCTGGGAAAACCGCGGCGTGGTCATGGCGCGCGTGGAGATCGTGCAGACCGCCACGCCGCGCGATGCCCTGTGGGCCGCCGAGCAATGCCTGCGCTCGGCCAGCTGCGCCGCCGTGCTGGCCTGGCCGCGCGAGGCCGACGATCGCGCACTGCGCCGCCTGCAAGTGGCGGCGGATGGCGGACGCGCGCTCGGCTTCCTGTTCCGCGATCGCCGCCATGCCGCGCAAGCGTCGCCGGCTGCGTTGCGCCTGGAAGTGGAAACCGCACCGGCGCGCCAGCTGCGCATCCGCAAATGCCGCGGTGGGCAGCCGCCCGCGCAAGCCATTCCCTTTCCCGCTGACGGCACGCGGTGACGCCATGCTGTGGGCCTGCATTCTTCTTCCGCATCTGGCGCTGGACGGCGTGCTGCGCCGCCGGCCGCCCTCGGACGAGCCGCTGGCGCTGGTCACCGGCCACGCGCAGGCGCGCAGCCTCTATGCGGTGAACGCGGCCGCGCGCGCCGCCGGCCTGCGGCCGGGCCAGCGCCTGGCCGCGGCGCAGGCGCTACTGGCGCGCTTCGAATCCGTCGAATACGACCCGGCCGCGGCCGAGCGCTGGCATCGCCTGCTCGCCGCCTGGGCTTATCGCTACAGCGCCGAGGTAGCGCTATGGCCGCGCGCCATCGTGCTGGAAATCAGCAAGAGCCTGGGCCTGTTCGGGCCGTGGCCGGCGTTCGAGCGCAAGCTGCGCTACGACCTTGCCGAGCTGGGTTTCCGCCACCGCATCGCGCTGGCGCCCACCGCGCGCGGCGCCCACGTGCTGGCCGGCGTGCACGACGGGCTGGCGGTGACCACGCCGGACACGTTGCTCGGTGCACTACGCCCGATTCCCGTGAACAAAGCACGCCTGCCTGACACCGCCGCCGACAGCCTCGCCGGCATGGGCCTGCGCACGCTGGGTCAGGTGCTGCACACGCCGCGCGACGGCCTGCGCCGCCGTTTCGGCGACGAACTGATCGAGCATCTGGATTACCTCACCGGCGCCCACCAGGAAGTGCTGCCGTTCTATCGCCCGCCGGACCGCTTGGACCTGGGCATGGAATGGACGCACGAGATCGAACACGTGGAAGCGCTGGTGTTCCCGCTGCGCCGCCTCGCGGGCGATCTCGCCGCTTATCTGGCCGGGCGCGACGGCGGCGTGCAGCGCTTCATGGTGCGACTGGTCCACCGCGACGGCAGCTCCACCGACGTGAGCATCGGCCTGCTCGCGCCAGAGCGCGACGCGGCCATGCTGTTCGAACACGCGCGCGGCCGGCTGGACCGCACCACCCTGCCGCAACCGGTGGTGGCGATGCGGCTGGTCGCGCATGAATTACCGCCGTTTGTGCCGGCGGGGCGCGATCTGTTCGACACGCGCCCCGCGAACGCGCTGCCGCTGGAGCAGTTGCGCGAACGCCTGCGCGCGCGGCTGGGCGACGGCGCCATCCATCAGCTGCGCGCCAGCACCGATCCGCGTCCGGAGCATGCGCAGACGCGCGACATGCACGCCGAATTCGTCGGCACACCCGCGCCGCTGCCGCGCCCCACCTGGCTGCTCGACACGCCCATCCCGCTGCGCGGCCTGCCGCCACGCATCCTCGCCGGCCCCGAGCGCCTGGAAACCGGCTGGTGGGACGGCGACCTGCGCCGCGACTACTACGTGGTGGAAACCGCGCAAGGCCAGCGCGCCTGGGTGTTCTGCGGGATCGGCGAGCAAGGCCCGTGGATGCTGCACGGGTGGTTCGCATGAACGACTACGCCGAGCTGCACTGCTTATCGAACTTCTCGTTCCAGCGCGGAGCATCCAGCGCGGCCGAGCTGTTCGAGCGGGCGAAGGCCTGCGGATACAAGGCTCTGGCCGTTACGGACGAATGCTCGCTCGCCGGCATCGTGCGCGCGTACGAGGCGTCGCTGGAAACAGGCCTGAAGCTGATCGTCGGCGCGGAATTCAAGCTGGACGACGGCCTGCGCTTCGTCCTGCTGTGCGAGACCCGCGAGGGCTACGCCTCGCTGTGCGGGCTCATCACGCGCGGCCGCCGCGCCTCGACCAAGGGCACGTATCACCTCACCCGCGCCGACCTCGCCGACGGCCAGCCCGGCACGCTCGCGTTGTGGCTGCCGGAGGCCGAGCCGAACGCCGACGACGGCCGCTGGCTGGCGGAACGCTTCGCGCAGCGCCTGTGGCTGGCGATCGAATTGCATCGCGGCCCGGACGACGCCGCGCGCCTTCGCCAGCTCGAAAGCCTTGCCGCCACGCTCGCCATCCCTGCTGTCGCCGCCGGCGACGTGCACATGCACGCGCGCGGCCGCCGCGCGCTGCAGGACACGCTCACTGCCATCCGCCACGGCCTCACCGTGGCGCAGGCTGGCGCGGTGCTGTTCAAGAACGGCGAACGCCACCTGCGCACGCGCGAGGCGCTGGCGGAGATTTATCCGGCGCACTTGCTGGAAGCAACCGTGCGCATCGCGGACCGCTGCCGGTTCACCATGGACCAGTTGCGCTACCGCTATCCGGCCGAGCTGGTGCCGACGGGATACACCGCCACCTCGTGGTTGCGCGAGCTCACCGAGAAGGGCATCCGCGAGCGCTGGCCGGATGGCATCAGTGAGGAGAACCGGGCGAAGATCGAGAAGGAACTCACCCTCGTCGAACAGCTGGAATACGAGCACTACTTCCTCACCGTCGAGGACATCGTCCGCTACGCGCGCAGCGAGGGCATCCTCTGCCAGGGCCGCGGCTCGGCTGCCAACTCCGTGGTGTGTTTTGCCCTCGGCGTCACCAGCGTCAGCCCGGACGAAGCCAACCTGCTCACCGAGCGCTTCATGTCGGAGAGCCGCAAGGACAGCAAGTTCGGCCGTCCGGAGCCGCCCGACATCGACATCGATTTCGAGCATGAGCGGCGCGAGGAAGTCATCCAGTACATCTACCGCAAGTACGGCCGCGAGCGGACGGCGCTGGCAGCCACCGTCATCAGCTATCGCGGGCGCAGCGCCGCGCGCGACGTAGGCAAGGCGCTGGGGCTGTCTACCGACCAGGTAGCGGCGCTGAGCGACGTGTTCGCCTGGCGCAACGGCGGCTCGTTGAACCAGCATCTGCGCGAGGCCGGCCTCGACCCGGAAAGCCCCCTGCTCAAGCGCGTGCTGGCGCTGACGTACGAACTGCTGGATTTCCCGCGGCACCTCTCGCAGCACGTCGGCGGCTTCGTGATCTCCGATGCACCGCTGTCGCAGCTGGTGCCGGTGGAAAACGCGGCCATGGTCGACCGCACCATCATCCAATGGGACAAGGACGACCTGGACCGGATGAACCTGCTGAAGGTGGATTGCCTGGCGCTGGGCATGCTCACCTGCGTGCGCAAATGCCTGGACCTGATGAAGCAGCATGAAGGCGTGTCGCACACGATGGCGTCGATTCCGCATGGTGATGAAGCCACGTACGAAATGATCCAGCAGGCCGACACCATCGGTGTGTTCCAGATCGAAAGCCGCGCACAGATGTCGATGCTGCCGCGCCTGCGGCCGGCGAATTACTACGATCTGGTGATCCAGGTGGCCATCGTGCGCCCGGGTCCGATCCAGGGCGACATGGTGCATCCCTATCTGCGGCGGCGACGCGGGGAAGAGGAGGTTACCTATCCATCGGATGCGTTGAAAACCGTCTTGGAGCGCACCAAGGGCGTTCCGCTGTTTCAAGAACAAGTGATGCAGATCGCGATGGTCGCCGCCGGCTACAGCGGCGCGGAAGCCGATGACCTTCGTCGCGCCATGGCCGCATGGAAGCGCCACGGCGGCATGGAAAAACATCGCGACCGTCTCTTCGAAGGCATGCAGAAGAATGGCTACACCGAAGCCTTCGCCCACCAGATCTTCGAACAGATCAAAGGCTTCGGCAGCTACGGCTTCCCCGAAAGCCACGCCGCCGGCTTCGCCAAGGTGGCCTACGTCAGCGCCTGGCTCAAATGCCACCACCCCGCCGCGTTCGCCTGCGCGCTGCTCAACGCGCAGCCGATGGGCTTCTACAGCGCCAGCCAGATCGTGCAGGACGCGCAACGCCATCACGTCGCCGTGCGGCCGGCGGACGTGCGCTACAGCGATTGGGACTGCACGCTCGAACGCGATCCGCGCAGCAAGGGCGGCTTCGCGCTCCGCTTGGGCCTGCGGCAGGTGCGCGGCTGCTCGGAAGCCGTGGCCAAGCGCCTGTCGCAGGCCCGCGAGCGCGCCGCGTTCACCGATATCGTCGACCTCTGCACCCGCGCCAATCTGGATCGCCGCCACCAGGACCTGCTTGCCGACGCCGGTGCGCTACGCGGGCTGGCCGGTCACCGGCACCGTGCGAAATGGGCGGTCAGCGGCGTGGAGGCGCAGCTGCCATTGTTCGGCCGTGCCAGTCCCGCCGAGGACGCCATCGTATTGCCGCCGCCCACGCAGGCGGAGAACCTGCTCGCCGACTACGCGCACACCGGCCTCAGCCTCGGCCCGCATCCGCTGCGCCTGTTACGCGCGCAGCTGCGCGCGAAGCATTTCCTGGATTCGAAGCAGCTCGGCCAATTGCCGCACGAGGCGCCGGCACGCATCGCCGGCCTGGTCACCCAGCGCCAGCAGCCGCAGACCGCCAGTGGGGTCACCTTCATCACGCTGGAAGACGAGCACGGGCCAGTCAACGTCGTGGTGTGGCGGCACGTGGCCGAACGCCAGCATCGCCCCTACCTGGAATCGCGCCTGCTCGGCGTGGAAGGCCGATGGGAAACGGTGGATGGCGTCCATCACCTGATCGCACGCCGCCTGCTCGACCTCAGTTCGCTGCTCGACACGCTCGACGTGCGTTCGCGCGATTTCCACTGATTCGCGCACTGGCTGCCATGCGCGCCGAACGATGACAGCCCGTCATGCAGGGCACCTGGCCAGGAGGCGTCGCGCTCACGCCTCCACCAGCGTCCGCCCCAAGGTGTCCAGGCGTTCCAGATACGTTTCCACGCGCCGACGAAACACGAGTGCGTCGTTCAGTGCCTCATAGCGCGAATCGGACTTGAGGGCATGCTCCAGCACCTCGCCCTCTTCCGTCAGCGGCGTTCTGCCGAACACCTGCAATCCACCCAGCAAACGGTGCACCCAGTGCGCCACGTCCGCCGGACGGCGCTCCGCCACCAGTGTGTCCAACGTGAGCAGATCGCCTCGCGTGGTGCGCACGAAGCGCGCGATCAGGGCATGGATGACCTGGTCATCGCCGAAACTCTCGCGCAACGCGCCAAGGTCGACTTCGAACGCGGGCTCCGGACTGGCCTGATGCGCCTCGTGCGTCCGGCTCTCCGTCGCGCCGAACATGTGCTCCAGCTTGGCCTGGAGTTCCGGGATGCGTACTGGTTTGGGCAGGAAATCGTCCATGCCGGCGCTGGTGCAGCGCTCCAGTTCGCCGGGCATGGCGTTGGCGGTCATGGCGAGGATGCGCAGGTGCGCGCCGTCGCGAGTCTCATGGCGGCGTACCGCGCGGGCCAGCTCGTATCCGTCCATGAGCGGCATGTGGCAGTCGGTGATGAGTAGGTCGTAAGCGCGGCGATCGAGCGCCTCCAATGCTTCCTTGCCGTTGGCGACCACGTCGCAGCGGTAGCCGAGCTTTTCAAGCTGCGCGGCGATCAGCGTCTGGTTGATCGGGTTGTCCTCCGCCACCAGGACATGGACGTCGACCTTGCCGGCATCGAGCGGTGCCGGTCCGCCATCGCCCTCGCCGACCTCCAGGCCCAGCGCGCGCTGGCAGGCGATGGCGAAGGTGGACCACTTCAAGGGATTGCCCGACACGGTGACGCCGGACGCGCTGCTGGCATAGCCGTGCGGATCGGGAATATCGGTGACGGCGATGCACGCCCTGGCGTCGCCGGGGCGGCTCGCACCGAATTCCTCGTCGACGAAGAGCAGGTCCGGCTTCTCGCCCGGTTCGGTGGCTTCGGCTACGACCAGACCGAGCGCGCGCAGATAACCGCGCAGGGCGTGGTCCGTCGTCGCATCCGCCACGGCAACACGAGCGATGCGTCCCCGTAAAGCATGATGCGGAAGTTCTCGCAGGCGGATCGCTAGAGGGAGCTCCACTTCCATGCGCGTACCGCGGTTGACCTCGCTGGCCAGGGAAATCGTCCCGCCCATCAGTTCGATCAGGCGGCGGCAGATGTACAGCCCGAGACCGGTCCCGCCATAACGGCGCGTGGTCGAGGATTCGGCTTGCGTGAACGGCTGGAACAGACGTTCCGCCTGATCGGGCGACATGCCGATGCCCGTATCGACGACGCTGAAGCGGACGCGCTGCACGGAGCCATCGTCGTCGAGCACTTCTACCCGCACGCTCACCGAGCCGAGCATGGTGAACTTGATCGCATTGCTCAGCAGATTGAGCAGCACCTGGCGCAGGCGAACGTTCTCGGCGCTCACTTCGGCCGCGAGGCGCTCGTCGATGTCCACCGTCAGCGCCAGGCCTTTGCCGTGCGCCTGCGCCGCCAGCACGCTCACGGTGCTGTCGACGAGATCGCGGACATCCACCGGCACGTACTCGATGGCGAGGCGGCCCGCTTCCATCTTGGAGAAATCGAGCACGTCGTCGAGGATGTGCAACAGTGCCGTGGCCGAAGCCTCCACCGTTCCCAGCATCTGCCGCTGCTCTTCGCTGAGGGGCGTATGGCCGAGCAGCTCCAGCATGCCGATCACGCCATTCATGGGCGTGCGGATCTCATGGCTCATGGTGGCCAGGAATTCCGTCTTGGCCTGGGTGGCGCTCTCCGCCTGCTCCTTCGCGCTGGCCAGCAGCTCGGCTTGGCGGTGCTGCTCGGTGACGTCCACCCAGTAGCCGCTGAAATGAACGACGCCGTCGAGAACGCGCGGCGTCGCGCTGGTGGAAACCCAGCGCATCCCATCGGCCGAGCCGATGCGCATCACTGCTTGCATGGGGGTGAGAGTGCGGGCGGCGCGGTCCACCTCCGCCATCAGCGGCAGCCGGTCATCCTCGACGATCGTAGCCAGTGCTCTCGGTTCGTCCTCGATGAACACGTGCGCGCCGATGCCGAACATGGGCTCGGGGTTTCCGCCGACGAACAGGAAGCGTACGCCTTCCTCGCGCGTATAGCGGAATTTGTAGACCACCGCCGGCAGGTTGCGCGTGATGTCGGTGAGCTGTTCTTCCGTGCGCTGGCGCTGACGTGTCTCCCGCCGCAACCGGAAGTAGGCATAGGAAACGGTGAACAGGAACAGTAGCACGACCGCGATCACCGGCAAAGTCTTGCGAGCGATCTCGCGCCAGGTGCCGCCGTAGGTGTAATGCGAAGCCAGCCACGTGTTGCGGATGGCCTGCTGCTTGCGCTCGGACATGTTCACCAGCACCCGGTTGATCAAGGGCACCAGAGGCGCGTACCGCTTGGCCACGCCCATCGCAAGCACGACGTGTTCTTCGGTGGGCGCATTGATCTTCAGCCGCCCGGGAAAACGCTCGCGGATCACGAAATCGGCATTGGCGATATCGCCGATGAAGGCATCCGCGCCCCCTTCGGCCACTTTGGCCAGGCCTTCTTCCGTGCTCTTCACAGGCACCACGTTCACGCCCCGCATCCGGTCCACGATGGCCTGGATGGATTGCTTGGACGTATTCGCCGTAACCGTCCAGCCGATCATGTCACCGGTACCGGTGATGGCACCCGTCTCGGTGCGGGTCACGACCATGACGGGGTAGTCGATGTAAGCCACCGTGAAGTCCATCAACTTCGCATGTTCGGCGCTCATCGGCGTGATGGCGGGCAGCAAGTCGACCTTGCCCTGCGTCATCAGATCCGAGGCTTCGCTCCAGTTTCGCGCCGGCACGAAGGTGAGCCGGAGATTGAGCGCCTTGGCGATCTCGCGAAGGTAGTCGCTGGAAATGCCCGCGGGCTGGCCGTGGCGGTCGAGCAAGGTGTAGGGAGGCGAGGTCGGGTCGATGGATACACGCAGCGGAGGCAGCTGCCGCAGCCATGCACTCTCTTCCTCGCTCAACGGTACGGCCGTGTCGTCTCCGCGCACGTGACGCATGTCGCCGTTGAGCCAGGGAGCGCGCAGGCGGGCATGATCTTCGTTGCTCAGCAGCGACAAGGCCTTGTCCAGCGCGCCGATCAGTTCCTGGCGATCGTGCGGGGCGGCGAAACACAAGGCCGAAATCGGCAGCGCCACAGGCGCGCCCACGCGCAGCTTGTCCTGCATGCCGGCTTCTTCGATCGCCAGGCGCGCGGCATAAGGATCTTCGATATAGGCGTCGGCACGGCCCTCGACCACCATGCGCAAGGCATCCGGCGTACCGTCGGCCTGAAGCAGCTTCACGCCGGGGATGTACTTGCGCGCGGTCTCCGCGGTGGCGTCGTCCGCGACGGTGACCACCGTCGCGTCCCTCAGGCCCGAGGTGTCCCGCACATGCGGATTGTCCTGGCGGGTGACCAGGGTCGGGAAATCCTCGAAGTATGGGTTACTGAAAAGCAGATAGCCGGCACGCTGGGGCGTGGGGGAAATATTCATCAGCAGATCGATGGAACCTGCCTTGGCCGCGTTGAGCGCCGCGGCCCAGTCCGGGTAGACGCGGTACGTGACCTTGATGCCGAGCGTGCGGCCCAGTTTGGCGAGATAGTCCGGAGCAAGCCCTTGGACCTGATCCTTCGCCACGCTTTCGAACGGCGCGAAACCTTCCCGGTAAGTACCGACGACGATGGTCGGATGCGCCTCCAGCCAGCGCTTCTCTTCCGGCGTGAACGAAACGTCTTCCGCCACGGCGAGGCGGGCCGCGCACAGCACTACCAGCAAGAGACAACAGCGCAGCCAGGCCATCAGGACGTCCATTCGAGTAGGGGTGACGAAGTGCTCCCGGCACTCGCCCGGTGGATGCGCCGGTCCATGACGGCCTCGGCGAACTTCGTGTCCGCATCGGGCCTTCCCGTCGGCGCGGCGACCGAACGATCCGGTATCCGGCGGTTACATCGCCAGCGCGCAGGTCGCCCTTTGATCGGCGCGGCGTGCCGCTGCCCATTGCACGAGCTTGCGAACGTCCCTTTCGGTCCGCATGGCCACCCGTGTGATGTGGCGAGGCAGGGCGGCCTCACGTTCGGCCAGATGCGTAGCGAAGACCACGGCATCGAAGAGTTCCTCGCGGTAGCCGATCGGCTGGTCGTTGCGCAGGATGTTCCAGCCGCGATCCGGACTGCTGGTTACGTGGTAGCTCACTCGCGTCGTCATGAGGTGGCGCTCTCTCTGTCGTGGACTGCGCGAATGCGCGGTCCGTCAAGGGAGCGGCCACCTTAATCAGCCTATTCGTAGCGATAAATCGGAGCAGTCCGAAATGTCATGCTCATCGGACGACCCGCCGAGCACCTCAAATAATCCCGTGTTCGCGCGCATAGCTCACCATGTCGCGATCGTGATTCAAGCCGAGCTTCTTCATCGCCTGGCGCTTCTGCGTGCTCACGGTCTTCACGCTGCGGCTAAGGCGATCGGCGATCTGCGTCACCGACAGGCCGCTCACGTAGAGGCGGAACACTTCCATTTCGCGCGGCGAAGGCTGATTCGTCGTCTCGGTCGGCGACTCGCGCTCGCTCTGCTCGAACCGTTCGCGCAGGGAGGTGCTCATGAACGACTTGCGCTGCGCCACGGCTCGCACGGCATGCACCAGCTCTCCCATCGCGGACCGCTTGTCGGCCAGACCCAGTACGCCTTGACCTTGCAGCGTCCGCAGCACGCCGACGTTATTGACCATGGTCTGCACGATGACCGGCACTTGCGGATAGCGCGACGCCAGCAGCGCGACCAGCGGCAAACCGTCCCCATGGCGGTGGCTGGCCATGGCGTCGCGCTCGTCGCTCCCCGGCATGGAGAAGTCGGTGATGATCACATCGCAAGGTTGCTGTTTCAGCAGCTCGACCAGCTCGTGGCCATTGCTGGCTTCCCCGACGACACGGATATCTTCCTGGCGTTCCAGAACCGCCTTGACCCCGGCCAGCACGACCGGGTGGTCGTCGGCAACGATGACTCGAATCATCACGCTTTCCCCGTGAATTCGCTGGTCCTTGTCTCCTGCCAGGCCTCCGGCCGGCAGGCATCCGCATATGCAAAGTCCTGGCTTAGGGACTCGGCACCGGCGCTTCGTTGCCCCTGTGCGGGGCCGTCTACGTCGTGGATAGGATTACTCTTATTCATGTCGCTGCCAAGGTAGGTAAACGCGAAGTAATGACGGTTTCTTCACGGGTTTCCGCAAAGAGAGCCGAGGTTAGGAGTTCTTTTCACGATAGGGGCGAATACGGCGCAGCCATTCCCCCAGAGCGATAGAAGTTCTCCGAAATGACGGGCTTCCAGAATGAGAGTTATCCGATTGGGCAAGGCGCGAAGGCGTAATTGCGATTTTTCTTAGGTTTGCCCGGGCATCCATCCTGGCTAGAGGGCTATCTCCCTAGCCATTCGCCCGCTTCGGGCGAGCCGGACCCGAACTTTCAGCGCGTTTCCCGCCCAGATGGCATAATGCCGGTTCATGACTGCCCGCTCGGCAGTACTCGTCAGGCCGCCAATCCGCCACCCACACGAGTCGAGGCGCCGGCTTTCGCCGGCCGGACCGCTGCGCAGTCGCTACTGAATCTTCTTAAGTCCACGGTAATCGCATGGTCGCATTGGCAACGGAGCACGTGATCGACGTGCACCACTGGAACGACACCCTCTTCAGCTTCCGCACGACGCGCGATCCCGGCTTCCGCTTCGACAGCGGGCAGTTCGTGATGATCGGCCTGGAAGTGGATGGACGTCCGCTGATGCGGGCTTATTCGATCGCCAGCGCGCACTGGGAAGAGCACCTGGAATTTTTCAGCATCAAGGTGCCGAACGGGCCGCTGACGTCGCGCCTGCAGCACCTCAAGCCCGGCGACCCGGTCACGGTGAGTCGCAAGCCCACCGGCACGCTCGTGCTCAACGATCTCAAGCCCGGCAAACATCTGTACCTGCTGGGGACCGGCACGGGGTTGGCGCCGTTCATGAGCATCATCCGCGACCCGGAAACCTACGAGCGCTTCGACAAGATCGTGCTCGCTCATGGCGTGCGCCACGTCAACGATCTGGCCTACGCGGATTACCTGGAAAAGGAACTGCCCGCGCACGAATACCTGGGCGAACTGGCGCGCGAGAAGCTGATCTACTACCCCACGGTCACGCGCGAGCCTTTCCGCAACCGCGGCCGCATCACCGATGCGATCGCCGACGGGTTGATGAGCCAGACCATCGGTCTGCCGCCGCTCAACCCGGAGACGGACCGCGTGATGCTCTGCGGCAGCCCTTCCATGCTGGAAGACACCAGCGCCCTGCTCGACGGCCGCGGCTTCCATGTCTCCCCGCGCACCCGCGAACCGGGCGATTACGTGGTCGAACGGGCCTTCGTCGAGAAGTGACCCGGCGGACGCGTCAGTGGCGGATGCGTCCCTGGCCTTCGTTGTCCCAGTAACCGAAGATCCGGCGCGCTATCAGCTTGTAGAGCCGTTTGAATGTGGCCCGCCACAGCCGCGCGTGCGGCGCGGGCGTCGCCAGGATCGCGCGCTGGCGCGCGCTTAGCGCTTCCGGGCAATACGTGCGTTTGTGCTTGAGCAGGTGACGCAGGTCTTCGCGCGCCAGCAGGCGGAACAGCGCGCCGCGGCGCCCGCGCGTCCAGGCGATCTGGAAATCCACCAGAGCGGGCCGGCCATCCTCGCGCACTAGCCAGTTGGGCTCCTTCGCCAGATCGTTGTGCACGATGCCACGCCGATGGAGCACGGCCAGCAGGCGCAGTGCTTCGCGGTAATAGGCCCGGTCGCGCGGCTGCGCCTGCTGCATCGGCGCGCCGGCGATATAGCCGCGCAACAACTCCCGCCCATCCCAGCCCAGCAACGGCGGAACCCCTTCGACGCCCGCGAGCCTGGCGAGCGCCCGCGCTTCCCGTGCTGCGGCGCGCCGTGCGAACCCGCGCGCCCACCAGCGCGCCGCGCGCACGTCGCGACGGATCACCGGAACGCCATCGCGGCGGGTGAGTTCGATGCGGCCCAGTTCGTCGGCCTTGAGCAGAAGGGTGTCGGCAGTGTC
>JBCNOA010000094.1:0-14935 GCA_039594095.1 Dyella sp. | reverse complement strand
GAAGCCAGCCTGGTGAAGCCGCTGGAAGACCACGGCATCGGCCCTCCGTCGACCTACGCCAGCATCATCCAGGTGCTGCTCAACCGCGAGTACGTCTTTCTCGACAGCCGCCGCTTCAAGCCCACCGACGTGGGCCGCGCGGTGAGCAAGTTCCTCACCCAGCATTTCACCCGCTACGTCGATTACGACTTCACCGCCAAGCTCGAGGACGAGCTGGATGCGGTGAGCCGCGGCGAAGAGGCCTGGGTTCCTCTGATGGAGCGTTTCTGGCAGCCGTTCAAGCAACAGGTCGAGGAGAAGACCGAGACGGTCGATCGCAGCGAAGCCACCGGCGCGCGCGAGCTCGGTAGTGATCCGAAGAGCGGCAAGCCCGTCTCGGTGCGCCTGGGCCGCTATGGGCCATACGCGCAAATCGGCGACAAGGACACGGACGAGAAGCTGCAGTTCGCCAGCCTGCGCCCGGGCCAGAGCATGCACACCATCACGCTGGAAGAGGCGCTCGAGCTGTTCAAGCTGCCGCGCAAGCTCGGCCACGCGGAGAACGGCGACGAGGTGTCGGTCGGCGTGGGCCGCTTCGGTCCGTTCGTGAAGCAAGGCAGCACCTATGCTTCGCTGAAGGCCGAGGACGACCCGTACACCATCGAGCTGCCGCGCGCGCTGCAGATCGTGAGCGAGAAGCTGGAAATGCTCGCCAACCGCGTGATCCAGGATTTCGGCAACGGCGTGCAGGTGCTCAACGGCCGCTTCGGTCCGTACATCACCGACGGCGAGAAGAACGCGCGCATTCCGAAGGACCAGGATCCCAAGACCTTGACCGAGGCCCAGTGCCTAGAGCTGCTGGCCGCCGCTCCGGTGAAGAAGGGTCGCGGAGCGGCGAAGAAGGCGGCGGCAAAGAAGGCGGCGCCGGCCACGAAGAAGACCGCCACCAAGAAGGTCGCCGCGGAGAAGCCGGCCGCCAAGAAGGCCACGGCGAAAAAGTCGGCAGCGAAGAAAACCGCTACCAAGAAAACCGCGGCCAAGAAGGCCAGCGCCAAGAAGCCGGCCGGAAAGGTCGAGGCCTGAGTGGCCAGCCGCTTCACCCTCGGTCAGCTCGACGAAGCCGTGGCGCTCCTGCGCGGCGGCGGCGTGCTGGCCTATCCGACCGAGGCCGTGTACGGCCTGGGCTGCGATCCCCATGACCGCGGGGCCTTCGATCGCATCTTCGCGCTCAAGCGGCGCCCGCCGACCCAGGGTGTGCTGCTGATCGCGGCCGACTTCGGGCAGGTGGAGCGCTATATCGATCGCTCGGCCGTGCCGGCGGAAGTGATGGCGCAGGTGCTGTCCAGCTGGCCTGGGCCGAACACGTGGATCTTTCCTCGCTCGGCCGAAGTGCCCGCTTGGGTCGCCGGTGCGCACGCCGGCATCGCGCTGCGCGTGACTGCGCATGAGCCCGCCGCCGTGCTGTGCCGCGCCTATGGCGGTGCGCTGGTGTCGACCAGCGCGAATCCGCACGGCGAGCCGCCGGCGCGTTCGGCGGCGGCGGTCGAGGCGTATTTCGGCGAGGCGCTGGACGGCGTACTGGACGCACCGCTGGGCGGACTCGAGCGGCCGACGGTGATCCGCGATGCGCTCACCGGCGCTATCATTCGCGGCTGACCCGCGCCGGTACGCCGGCACGCCGAAGCCCTCATGAATGCCTTCTTGACGCCTCTGGCGCCAGTGGGGAGGGATTCAGCGGCGGTCGCGAGGATGGGGAGCCTCGCCGGTACCGATCCACACCCATGTCTGCCGGCCCGACCTCGGGGCGGCTTCACGATGCGTTGCCGCTGAAGGACCAAAGGGAGATCCGCGCTTGGCCATTGTCTACGACAGCTACCGCCACGATCCGGCCGCCTCCGGGCTGCTGCCGCTGCTGGCCGCTGGCCAGCCGGGACGCACGGTGGCATGGCGTGGCGGGCAGTCGGTGAGCGCGGCCCAGTTCCTGGCGCATGTGCAGCAGGTGGCGGCATGCCTGCCTACGGCGTCCGCGGCGGTGAATCTCTGCGAAGACCGCTACGCGTTCCTGGTGGCCTTCTGCGCCATCGCACTGCGTGGCCAGGCGAACCTTCTCCCGTCTTCGCGCGCCCCCCAGGCCGTGATGGAAGTGATGGCGGCCCATCCGGGCAGCTACGCCCTGGGCGAGCTGCCGCTCGATCCGGCACCGCACGGTTACCGGCGCATGCCGGCGCTTGACGCGCCCGCCCTGGGCGGCGACATGACCGCTCCGCTGATCCCGGCCGACCAGATGGTCGCGATCGGCTACACCTCCGGATCGACGGGCGTGCCCAAGGCCTATCCGAAGACCTGGCGAAGCTTCCACGCGAGCAACGCCGGCAACATGCGCGCGCTGCGCGCCATTGTCGGCACGCGTTTCGATGTCGTCGCCACGGTGCCGCCGCAGCACATGTACGGCATGGAGACTTCCGTGCTGCTGCCGTTGCTGGGCGATGTCGGCGTGCACGCTTCGCGGCCGTTCTTTCCCGCGGATGTGGCAGACGCCTTGGCGCAGACCGCGGGTCCGCGCGTGCTGGTGATCACGCCCATCCATCTGCGTGCGTTGATCGAGGCGGGCGTGGTCCTGCCGCCGATCGCGGCCATGGTCTCGGCCACCGCGCCCATGCCGCCCGAGCTCGCCGCCGCCGCGGAGCAACGCTTCAGCGCGCCGCTGCTGGAAGTGTTCGGCTCCACCGAAACTTGCGTCATCGCCTCCCGGCGCGCGGCGGCGGACGAACCCTGGACGCTCTACGACGGCGTGCACCTGCATCCCCAGCCGGACGGCACCCTGGTGGAGGCGCCTCAGCTGGCGCAGCCCATCACGCTGGCCGACATCGTCGCGCTTCAGGACGAAGGCCGGCGCTTCCGCCTGTGCGGCCGGCATGCGGACTTGCTGGAGATCGCCGGCAAACGCGCTTCGCTGGGCGACCTCACGCGCCGCCTGCTGGCGGTGCCGGGCGTGCAGGACGGCGTCGTGTTCCAGCTCGACGGGGACACCATCGGCGTCAAGCGCATCGCCGCACTGGCGGTGGCGCCGGGGCTGGACGAGCAGGCCATTCTCGACGCGCTGCGCCATTCGGTGGAACCGGTCTTCCTGCCGCGCCCACTGCGGTTGGTCGAAGCCTTGCCGCGCAACGAAACCGGCAAACTGCCACGCGCGGCGCTGATGGCGTTGATCGGCCGCTAAGCGTTTCCAAGGGTTTCGCAAGGCCCTTCGCCTGCCCGGCCTCCTGCCGGCTCCCGCTACAATGGCGCGCTGCGCCGCAAGGGCGCACCCCTTCGGAGTGGAGCAAGCATGAAAGTCCTGGTCATCGGCAACGGCGGTCGCGAGCACGCGCTGGCGTGGAAGCTCAAGCAATCGCCGCGCGTGAGCGAGGTCATCGTCGCCCCCGGCAATGCCGGCACGGCGCACGAGCGCGGCCTGCGCAACGCGGACATCGCCGTGACGGATCTGGACGGCCTGCTGAAGCTGGCGCGCGAAGAGAAGATCGAGCTGACGGTGGTCGGTCCTGAAGTGCCGCTGGTGGCCGGCGTGGTGGACAAGTTCCGCGCGGCGGGGCTGCGCATCTTCGGCCCGCGTGCGATCGCGGCGCAGCTGGAAGGCTCCAAGGCGTTCGCGAAGGATTTCCTGCTTCGCCACAACATTCCTACTGCCAGCTACGCGGTATTCACCCAGCTGGAGCCGGCGCTGGCCTATGTGCGCAAGCATGGTGCGCCGATCGTGATCAAAGCCGACGGCCTGGCCGCGGGCAAGGGCGTGGTGGTGGCGTTGACTCTGGCGGATGCCGAGCAGGCGCTGCACGACATGCTCGGCGCACACAGCTTCGGCGACGCCTCGGCGCGCGTGGTGATCGAGGAATTCCTCGACGGCGAGGAAGCCAGCTACATCGTGATGAGCGACGGCAGCCATGCGCTGCCGATGGCCAGCAGCCAGGATCACAAGCGCCGCGACGAGGGCGACCTCGGCCCCAACACCGGCGGCATGGGTGCGTATTCGCCCGCGCCGGTGGTCACGCCCGAGGTCGAGCGCCGCATCCTGAAGGAAGTGATCGAGCCCACGCTGCGCGGCATGGCGGCGGAAGGTGCGCCGTTCATCGGGTTTCTCTACGCGGGCCTGATGATCGACAAGAGCGGCGCGCCCAAGGTGATCGAGTTCAACGTGCGCTTCGGAGACCCGGAGACGCAGCCCATCATGCTGCGGCTCAAGTCGGATCTGGTGGAACTGATCGAGGCGGCGCTGGACGGCGAACTGCACCACACCACCGCCCATTGGGACGCCCGGCCGTCGATTGGCGTGGTGATGGCGGCCGGCGGCTATCCTGGCAAAGTACGCAATGGCGACGTCATCACCGGCGTAGACGCGGCGGTCGGGCCGGACGTCAAAGTCTTTCACGCGGGCACGAAGCTCGACGCCCAGGGACAGCCGGTCACCGCGGGCGGCCGCGTGCTCACGGTCTGTGCGTTGGGCAAGGACATCGCCGCGGCGCGCGAGCATGCGTACGCGGCCGTCTCGAAGATCCATTTCGAAGGCGCGTTCTGCCGCCGCGATATCGCGCACCGCGCGCTGCATCGGCACTGACATCGTCTATCCAAGGGATAACGGATGATCTCTTCCCGCTCGCCGAAACATGGATGGGCTCTCGTGCTGCTGGGCCTGGCACTCCTTGCCGGCCCGGCGCATGCCGCCTCGTTCGATTGCAAGAAGGCATCCACCGCGGTGGAGAAGGCCATCTGCGCCGATCAGACGCTGGGCGGTCTGGACGACCGGGTGAACGAGAGCTACCGGCGCCTGATCGACAACGCGCCGTCGGCGACCGTGCCGGCACTACGCGATGCGCAGCGCGCGTGGCTCCGGCAACGCAATCAATGCGCTCCCTCGGATCTGCAAGCCTGCCTGGCCGCGTCGATGAAACAGCGAGCCGGACAGCTGGCGACCGCGGCCGACGAGGAAAGCATGGCGCTGGACCATGCGATTGCCGACATTCCGAAAGATCCGGCTGCTGCCGCCCACAGCCTGCGAGGTTATGCCGGTCCGCTGGCGTCGGCGTGGCTGGTCTACCTGCACGCCCACGAACCCAAGTCCGGCGTCACCGAGGAAGAAGCGCGCCAGCGGCGCGCCGCCGCCCTGGCCGGTCTGGGCGACGACAGCTACGCGCGCGATATCTACACGGATATCGAGAGCCAGAAGTACAGCAAGGACGGCGATGCGCCGCTCACCTTGCTACGTATGCTGATCGAGCGCGCGGGCTACCGGAACGACGGCGACGCGCGCCCGTACGTGCATTGCTTCGTCTTCGCGCGTCAGGGAGATGCCGCCTATCGGGCGTTCGGGTCGCTCTACGGTTCGTCGCGCGACGCCCAGGCACCGATCTGCCGACCGCAGGGCGATCTTTTCGAGCAGCCAGAGTGGAAGCGCTTGGAGGATGCGATCGAGCCCGTACTGGGGCGCGCCTCGAGTGACACCGGCACGATCCGCTATGCCTACTTCGCTGATTGGTCGATCCAGGAGCTGCACGCCACGGTCTCGCCGCGCGATTTCCTCAAACCGTTATCGGGGAAAAAGGCGGTCGACGCCGAACAGAAGATACGGGCCTGGAAGGATGGCAAGCGCTGGCCCGCCCCAGAGCGCGACGCCGTGCTCGCAGCGCTCGAACCGGCGCGCCATGCCACCGCCGAGTGGCTGCGCACCCAGCGGGGCTTCGATGCGGCCGAGGCGGTCAAAGTGGCCAAAGGCATCGTCGAGGCCTGGCTGGCTGAGCGCATGGCATTCATTGGCGACAACCTGTCCGGCGACTGAGGCGAGCCAAGTCCACCTAACCGGTACCTGTTTCGGGGACGCCGGGCAGACGGCTGTCGACCCGCCCGCCGTTTCGGCGGCCCGCGCGAGGCCTGGGTTCCGGCTAGGCTATGCGTCATCGCTCTCGAGCCAAGGATCTGCATGAGCCAGTTCGCCCTGCTAGGCAGTCGCCGATTCGCGCCGTTCTTCTGGACCCAGGCGCTGGGCGCGTTCAACGACAACGCATTTCGCAACGCGATGGTGATGCTGGTGGCGTTCCAGATGGGATTGGACGATCACACTGTGTCGCTCTACACCAGCCTGGCGCCGGCGCTGTTCATCCTGCCGTTCTTCCTGTTTTCGGCCACGGCGGGACAGTTCGCCGAGAAGTACGAGAAGACGCGAATCATCCGCTTCGTGAAGCTGTTCGAGATCGGCGCAATGTTGCTGGCTGCGGTGGGCTTTTATACGCACCACGTCTCGCTGCTGCTGGTGGTGCTGTTCCTGATGGGCCTGCACTCGACCATGTTCGGGCCGATCAAGTACGCCATTCTTCCGCAGGCGCTGAAGCCGCAGGAACTGGTGGGCGGCAATGGCTTGGTGGAAATGGGGACGCAGCTGGCGATGCTGATCGGCATGATCGCCGGCAACGCGCTGATGCTGATTCGTGGCGCCGGGCCGGTCGCCGCCTCGGCCTTGACCATCGTGGTGGCCATGATCGGCTACCTGGCTTCGCGGCAGATTCCCTCTGCGCCGGCCACCGCCCCCGATCTGCGCTTCAGCTGGAACCCATATACCGAAACCGCGAAGGTCTTGAAGCTCACGCGCGCCGACCAAGCGGTTTTCAACGCGGTGCTGGGCATTTCCTGGTTCTGGTTCTTCGGCACGATCCTGATCTCGCAGCTGCCGAACTACACGCGCCTGAATCTGGGCGGCGACGGTTCGGTGAATACGCTGGTGCTGACGCTGTTCTCGATCGGTACCGGCGTGGGTTCACTGCTGTGCGAACGGATGTCGGGCCGGCGCGTGGAAGTGGGCCTGGTGCCGCTGGGCGCGTTCGGCCTGACGGTATTCGGGGTGGATCTCTACTTCGCGAAGGCGGGGCTTGCCGCGGTGCACGGCCTGGATTGGAGCGCGTTCCTGCGCGCGCCGGGCAGCTGGCGCATCGCGCTGGACCTCACCTTAGTCGGCGTGTTCGCCGGCTTCTATGTGGTCCCGCTGTTCGCTTTCGTGCAGAGCCGCGCACCGCGCGAACAGCTGTCGCGCATCATCGCGGGCAACAACATCCTCAATGCGCTGCTGATCTGCCTGGCGTCGGGTTTCGGGCTGGGGTTGAGCGCGCTGGGGCTGCCGCCGTCGCAGATCTTCCTGATCACCGCACTGCTCAACGTGGCGGTGGCGGTCTACATCTTCACCCTGGTGCCCGAGTTCATCATGCGGTTCATCACCTGGGTATTGGTGAACACGCTTTACCGCGTGCGCGTGGACGGTACGCAGCACATTCCGGAGGAAGGGCCGGCGTTGCTGGTGTGCAACCACGTCAGCTTCATGGACCCGCTGCTGCTGATGGCGAACCTGCGCCGGCCGGCACGCTTCGTCATGTACTACAAGATCTTCAACATTCCCCTGCTCAACTTCGTGTTCCGCACCGCCAAGGCGATACCCATCGCTGGGCAGAAGGAGGATCCCGAAGTGCTGCGCAAGGCTTTCGACGAGGTCGACGCTGCGCTCGCGGATGGCGAACTGGTGTGCATCTTTCCGGAGGGCGGGCTGACCAAGGACGGCGAGATCGCCACGTTCCGTCCAGGCGTCGCTCACATCCTGGAGCGGCGTCCCGTGCCCGTCGTGCCGCTGGCGCTGCGCGGCTTGTGGGGCAGCGTATGGAGCCGGCGCGACACCATGCTGCGCCGTGCGCGGTTGCCGCGGCGCTTCCGCGCCCGGGTGGAGGTGGTAGTGGGCGAGCCCGTGGCGCCCGCGGAAGCCCGGCCGGACGCGCTGGAGGCCCGGGTGCGCGAATTGCGCGGAGAGATGGCCTGACGGCTTGAATCCGCGCTCAGTGCAACCAGCCGGCCAGCACGATCAGCGCCACCACGCTCAACCAGGCCAGCAGTGCGCGAACCAGCGCGCTGCGCAGGCGCCGGAGTTCACCGAGCACATTGGTACGTTCCTCGGCGTAGCCGTCGCCGGCTTCGATATCCACCTCGACGTCCGCGCGCGCGGCGGCACCGAGGAAGCCCGGTCCTTCGCGCAGCCAGCTGCCGGGAATGGCCTGCTGGTGCCATTGCCGCCAGGCGCCGATCACCGCGTCCCAATGGCCGACCAGCGCCAAGGTGAAGACCATGAGCTGCGCCGGTACCCAGTCGAGACCGTGGGCGATGCGTCGCGCCAGCGTATAGGCTTCGCCATCCAGGCCCAGCGAGGTGTCCCGTCCCAGCGTCTGCGCCAGGCGATACAGCAACGCACCCGTCGGGCCTAGCACGAAGAACCAGAACAGCACGCCGAAGCGGCGACGCAGCGCGGCGTAAGCCACGGCCTCGCCGACGGCGATGGCGTTCCAGGCGATCGAGTCCCCGTCGTCGGACAGCGCCTGCAGCGCAGCCTGGCGGCTGACGCCGTCGGGCGCGCGAAGGATCGCTTCCAGATCGGCCTCGTAAGCGTGCGGGCCGAAGCAATAGAAAAGCACGGCAAGCGAGAAGGCCAGGCGCAGCAGATCGCTCATCGGCAGCAGGCCGATGATCCACACCAGGACCAGGCAAAGCACCACGGGAACCGCCAGGGTGAGCAGCGTGCGGCCTGTACCGCTGGCATCGCCGAGCTGCGCGACCCAGCGGCGGAAACCGCCGTCTGCGCGCCAGTGCGCGAGCTGAGGATGAAGGTGGAGCAGGCCGAGGGCGATGAGGGCGGTGAGCAGGCTGACGGCCATGTATGCGGACTCCCTTGCGTTGGCCGCATTGTAGCGAGGAGCGCGCACGCACCGCGCACGCGCACCATCTATCTTTGGGTTATACGACGTTCGCCCGAGGGATCAGCGTGTTGCCGCGGTGCTGCGTGCGCGAGCTTCCTCGACCAGCGCGTCCAGATCGAGCCCGGCACGCCATTGCAGCCAGTGCGCGAGCAGGTGATAGGACACCGAAAGGGGAAGCGAAGGCAGGAAGCTGCCGTCCATCAGGCCGTCGACGATCTGCTGCGGCGTGAACCAGCGGGCTTCTTCGAGTTCGTCGTCGCGCAGGCGGATCGCCGGCGAGACGGCTTTGGCGACGAAGCCCACCATCAGCGATGCCGGCAGCGGCCAAGGCTGGGAGGAGTGATAGAAGACGTCGCCCACCAGCACGCCGGATTCTTCCGCGACCTCGCGCCGGACAGCATCTTCCAGTGCCTCGCCCGGCTCCACGAAGCCGGCCAGGGTCGAGTAGCGCCCCTTCGGCCAGCCGGCCTGGCGGCCGAGCAGGCAAGCGCCCTCGTGTTCGACCAGCACGATGATCGCCGCGTCCGTGCGCGGAAAATGGAGGCGGCCGCAATCGGCATTCGTGCATTGCGCGCGGTGGCCGGAAGCCACCAGTACCAGCGGCGCCCCGCAGCGCGCGCAGAACTGGGTTTCCCGCTGCCAGTGCGCCAGCCCCTTCGCGTAAGCGAACAGGCCGGCCTCGTCGGCCGGCAGGCGCAGGCCGGCGTCGCGCAGGCTGGCGCGGCGGGCACCCAGGGTCTGCTCCAGCATGGCGGCGCGGTCGGCGTCATCCAGCGCCAGCATGAAATGCGGCCTGCCGTCGGCGAAACCGAGGAGGCTGGCCTTGAGGTCGCCGAGCAGCGATTCCCGCTCGGTCCAATCCAGCCAGCGGAGCGCTTCGGCGCCGTCGCGCAGATAGGTTTCGCCCAAGCCATCGAGCAGGATGAAGCGCGCCAGTGGCGAGGCCGCCTGCTCGGCCACCCATGCCAGGTTCTCGCGGCGTTCGGCGACGCGGTCGAGGATCAGGCTGAGGCCGGAGAACGTGTTGGGGCGCGGCAGGGTTTTGCTGTCCATGCCCTGGAAGGCCTCAAGTGGAGAAGGAGGAGCCGCAGCCGCAGGTGGTCTTGGCGTTGGGGTTGCGGATCACGAACTGCGAGCCGCTCAGGCTTTCCGAATAATCGATCTCGGCGCCGGTGAGATATTGCAGGGACAGCGGATCGACCAGCAGGGTGACGCCCTCGCGATCCAGCGCGAGATCGTCTTCCGCCTGCGCCTCGTCGAAGGTAAAGCCGTACTGGAAACCCGAGCAGCCGCCACCGGTGATGTAGACGCGCAGCTTCAGGGAAGGATTGCCTTCTTCCTGGATCAGCTCGCGCACCTTCCGCGCAGCGGCCTCGGTGAACACCAGCGGTGCGCCGGCGCTGCGGTAGTCGGGAACGGTGGGGAAAGGAACGATGGTATCCATCGCGATCACATGGGGGTGCGGCTGGCGATGCGCAAGGATACCGCGTTCCGCGACCCGGAGCCGCTCAGGCGGGCACCGGCTCGCCGAGCTCCTGAGGTGCCGGCAGTTCGCGGGTGGCGTCGCCTGCCTGGTGAGCCATGCGGCCGTTCACCTGGGCACCGGCGGACATTTCCAGCGTCTTGTAGTGCACATCGCCATGGATGCGTGCCAAGGGGGCCAGCTCGAGCCGTTCCTCGATGTGGATGTCGCCCTGCACATGACCGTTGATGATCGCCTGCGGCACGCGGATGTCGCCCTGCACATAGCCGTGTTCGCTGAGCGTGAACACCGCGTCCGGGCCTTCGCCGAGCACGGCGCCCTCGATGCGGCCATCCAGGTGCAGCGCTCCGCTGAAGCGCAGGTCGCCATGGATCACCGTGCCGCGGGCGATCAGGCTGGTGTCGTGGGAAGCGCTGGCGCGCTCGTTGCGCTTACGGCTGAGCATGAGAATCCCCTTGCTTGGTGTTGGTGCCGCCGAGGGCATCGTTCCAGGCGACGGCGCGGCTGACCGCCTCGTCGCCCGCGGGCTGCGCGCTGACGTACACGCGGTTCGGGCGGAAGTCCGCCGGCAGCACGATGGTGGCGTGCAGTTCCTGGAAGTATTTGAGACGAAACGGAAGGCCGTCTTTCTGCGTGGCGTCGCCGAGCGCCGGCCAGTCGAGCCGCATGACCTTGTCGCCGCGCAGGCCTTCGACGCTCACCAGTGCGATGCCGCTGGTTTCCTCGCCGCGCTTGGCGTTCTGGGTGAGCGAGACGGTGAGGTTCCAGCCATGCGTGCCTTCGATCGGCTGCAAGCGGATGCCCTGGACGCGCAGGCCTCCGCGCTGGGCGTCGCCGCCGACCAGCCGTGCGTAAAAGTCGAGATCGGCGCGCAGGCCGCTGATTTCCTCTTCGCGCTCGGCGATGGTGTTGCGCAGCGAGCGATTGGCGATGTCGTTGACCTGCGAGGCGCGTTGCAGGTTGGAGACCTGCTGCTTGAGGTCGTCGTTTTCGATCTTGAGGGACTGAATCTGCCGGTGCTCGGACGCCGCCGGCGTGGCCCGCCGCACCACAAGTCCCGTGACGAGCGCCACGATCAGCAGGCTGGCGACCCACGCCACGCCCAGCCAGAGCCAGCGGCGACGCTGGCCGGCCGTATCGTGCGTACGCACGATGAAGCGCGGAGGTGGGCGTGAAGCCATGCGGGGCCTTCCCGGGAAAACCCACGGTATAGCCGCGCCGTGACAAGAGCGTCAAGGAACGGCCGCACGCTTCGGCAAGCGTTGGGGCCGTTCCCTATGAATATGTCCGAAGCGTGACGCTTAGCTGGACATCTTGCTCTGCAGGTACCGCTCAGCACCGATGTCCTTGACCAGGCCGAACTGGGTCTCGAGCCAGTCGATGTGCTCTTCCTCGTCGTGCAGGATGCCTTTGAAGATGTCGCGGCTGACGTAGTCGGCGATGCCTTCGCTGTAGGCGATGGCTTCGCGCAGATCCTTCACCGCCATCATCTCCAGGTCCAGATCGCCCTGCAGGCACTCGAGCACGTTTTCGCCGATGCGCAGCTTGCCCAGGTGCTGAAGGTTCGGGAGGCCTTCGAGGAAGAGGATGCGCTCGATCAGGCGATCGGCGTGCTTCATTTCCTCGATCGATTCCTTGTATTCGTGCTCGGCCAGCTCGCCGTAGCCCCAGTCCTTGAACATGCGGTAATGCAGGAAGTACTGGTTGATCGCGGTCAGCTCGTTGTAGAGCACCTTGTTAAGGAATTCGATGACTCTGGTGTCGCCCTTCATGGTTCCGGTCTCCCTAAATTGCTGCAGCCGGCGACTATACGGGCTCCGTCGGCCGGCTGACGGAACGCAAATGGGAATGCTTCGTTCATGCGAAAACGCCCGCGCGAAGCGGGCGTCAGCATAAGCGGGAAAACCGTATCAGGCCGTGACGATGGGCAGTTGCAGCAGCACCTGCTGCACGGCCTTGTCCAGCGTGGAGCGCGCTTCCTGTTCGCAGCAGCCGCAGCAGTCGGAGCAGCCGGTGCGCGCCTGCAATTCGGCGAAGGTATGCACGCCATCGGCCGCGGCGCGGCGGATGTCATGGTCGGTAACGGCGTTGCACATGCAGATGTACATGCGCACTATGGGAACGCAAATGCGAATGATTGTCAACTGAGACGATCGGCGCCTGGTGCGGCCCGTTCAGGCAGCCTGGCAGCCGGGGCGAGGGCCGTTGCCCCGCCCGTCGCCGTCCTCGTGGCGCGGCAGATTGCCGACCTGGATGCTCAGCAAGGTTTCCACGATCGGGGCGAACTGCCGCAACGCGCGTTCATAGACCTGGCGCTTGAAGTTCACCACGTGGTTCGCCGGATACCAGAAATCCACCCAGCGCCAGATGTCGAACTCCGGTTTCTCACAGGCGTCGAGACGCAGGGCATCCTCGCCGCTGACCAGGCGCAGCAGGAACCAGACTTGCTTCTGGCCGATGCACATGGGGCGCTGATGGTGGCGGATGTACCGGCTGGGGAGCTTGTAGCGCAGCCAGCCCCGGGTGGCGCCGATGACCTCGACATCCTGCGGGGCCAGGCCGGTTTCCTCGGCCAGTTCGCGGTACATGGCTTCCAGCGGGGTTTCGTCGCTGCGCATGCCGCCTTGGGGAAACTGCCAGCCATCACGATTGACGCGGCGCGCCCAGAACAGGCGGCCGTCTGCGTTCAGCAGCACGATGCCCACATTCGGACGGTAGCCATCGACGTCAATCATGTCTTTCTCCTCGGGCCGGCCGGTGCGCGCCGCGAATTCCGGCAACACCTTGTTCCCGCGACCGATTCAACCACAGCCCCGGAAGCACCGGCAAGCGAAGGCTTGAACCGACGAATAAGGACGACTAAACTGCCGCGCCCCCGCCCTGGTGCCTTCAGCGCCTGCCGGGCGAACGACCTCACCGTGGCTAGGTAGCTCAGATGGTTAGAGCGCGGCACTCATAATGCTGAGGTCGGCGGTTCGATCCCGCCTCTAGCCACCATTCCTTCCCTCCGGGCAGGAATTCACGAAGACCGCGCCAGCCGCGGTTTTTTTGTGCCCGGCTTCCGGATATCCCCATTGCATATCCACATGACGGCCGCTTTGCAGCCGGCGTTCGCGCGTCATGGGGTAAACCCTAGCTAGGGATCGACCTAGCTGGTCGGCTCCGGTCCGCCGCGGATACTTCCGCTCACGGCCCGAGGGCGATGGCAGGACGCGGTCGGCATTTCCTGTCTGCACGGGGCGAGGCCACCACTGCGTCCGGAGGATGCGGCGGATGCGCCATCCAATCCCTCCATCGATGCAGAGGTAGCGCCATGTTCCATGGAATCAATTTCAACTCGGTCACCAACCTCACCCTCAACACGGTCGCTACCGCCACCGGTCCGGGGGCGCTCGTGACCACCGCCGCCGCCCGCGATCTGGCGACCCGGGCCTTCACCAATGCCGTGACCGATAAGTTCGGTCCGGATGCCGGCAACCTGGCCAGCGCGTCGTTCCGCGATGCCTTCGGCTCGAACTTCCAGGGCGTGGACGGCTGGGACAGCGAACCGCTGACGTCCGCCGCCAATGCCGCGATCAATGCCGCCAACCACCAGGGCGCGAATGGCGCTTACACCGGCGATGCGGACCGCGCCAGCAACGATCTGCAGGATGCGTTCTCCAAGGCCATCAACGACGAGGCGCTGACCCGCGCGATGAAGAGCGGCTCGGACAAGGAGTCGGACGGTCCGGCCGACAGCTGGCTGGTGGCGATCGCCAAGGCGATGGGCAAGATGCTCGGCAACCAGGCGCAGCACCTGGTGGATCTCACCAACGAGATGGCCAAGCACACCGGCAAGAACGACGCGCAGGAGTTCCAGCAGATCAACGCCGAGTTCTCGGCGCAGTCGCAGATGTTCGGCATCCTGTCGAACTCCTTCAGCAACTCGATCAAGACCATTGGCGACGGCCTGACCACCATCGCCCGCAAGAACTGAGCGAACGCGCTTTCGCCGGCAGTTCACGCGCAGGGGCTACCATGCCCCTGCGTCGTTTTTGGAGAAGGCCATGAAACGGCTTGCAGCGATGGCGGCCTGGCTGGCCGTGGCGTGCGCGGCGCATGCGCAGTACGACGCCGGCGCGACGGTAGGGCTGGGCCAGGGCGCGTTGCTCAACAATGCCGCGATCAGCGCGAACGTGATGGGCGATGTGATCGCCCATCAGGGCCACGCCGACCCCGCATCGCGCACACCATCGAGCGCGCCGCTCGCCGCGCGCGATCTTGCCGTCCTGCGCTACCGGCCCGCGGCATCGGTGAATCAGGCCGTGCTCGATCGCGTCGCACGCCAGTTCGGCGGCGATCGCGTCGCCGAATACAAGCAGGCCCTACAGCGCGACGGCGTGCTGGAAAAATTCGATGCGCTGCTGCGCGACTATGGCTTCGACGACCGCAACCTCGCGGACGCATTTACCGCGTATCTCGTACTCTCGTGGGAAGTGGTGAACGATCGCGACGCCGATGCTTATCGCGGCGGCATCGATGTAGTGCGCGCACGCATGCGGGCCGCCATGGCGCGCAACCCCCGCATCGCGTCGCTGGCCGACGCGCAGAAGCAGGAACTGGCCGAGACGTTCGGCTACCTCGCCATGATCGCCGCCGGCACGCGCAATCAGCTCGAGCGCACCGGTGATCGCGCGGCGCTCGCTCGTCTGCAGGAAGG
>JBCNOA010000093.1:0-14993 GCA_039594095.1 Dyella sp. | reverse complement strand
CGTGCCCAATGTGGGCCTGATGGCGCAGGCCGCGGAGGAGTACGGCTCGCACAACAAGACGTTCCAGATCGCCGGCGACGGCGTGGTCCGCGTGGTCGATGCCGACGGCAAGGTCTTGCTGCAGCACGACGTGGAGGCGGGCGACATCTGGCGCATGTGCCAGACCAAGGACGCGCCGATCCAGGACTGGGTCAAGCTCGCCGTCAGCCGCGCGCGCCTGAGCGGCACGCCGGCCGTATTCTGGCTGGATCCGCATCGCGCGCACGATGCGCAGCTGATCAAGAAAGTGGAGCGCTACCTCAAGGACCACGACACCAGCGGTCTGGACATCCGCGTGATGTCGCCGGTCGACGCTACCCGCTTCTCGCTGGAGCGCATCCGCAAGGGCCAGGACACCATTTCCGTGACCGGCAACGTGCTGCGCGATTACCTCACGGACCTGTTCCCGATCATGGAGCTGGGTACCAGCGCCAAGATGCTGTCCATCGTGCCGCTGATGGCCGGTGGCGGCTTGTTCGAGACCGGCGCAGGCGGCTCGGCGCCCAAGCACGTGCAGCAGTTCCTGGAAGAGGACTACCTGCGCTGGGATTCGCTGGGCGAGTTCCTCGCGCTGGCCGCGTCGTTCGAGCATCTGAGCAATCGCTACGGGCTGGCGAAGGCCGGCGTGCTGGCCAAGGCACTGGATCAGGCCAACGGCAAGATCCTCGACAACAACAAGTCGCCTGCTCGCAAGGTCGGTGAATTGGACAACCGCGGCAGCCACTTCTATCTGGCCATGTATTGGGCGCAGGCGCTGGCGGAGCAGAACGAGGATGCCGGGCTGAAGGCGAAGTTCGCGCCGCTGGCCAAGGCACTGACCGAGAACGAAGCGAAGATCGTCGGCGAGCTCAACGGCGCGCAGGGCAAGCCGGTGGACATCCACGGCTACTACCACCCGGACATCGCTCTGCTGAGCAAGGCGATGCGTCCGAGCGAGACGTTCAACGCGGCGCTGGCTGCCTTGTCGGCTTGAGCCTAGGATGCAGTCAGGAAGAAGGGCGCCCCAGGGCGCCCTTTTTTTCGCTTTCCTTATGCGAGCGATGCCGTGAGGGGACGACGCATCGAGCGCACCGCAGCCACGCACGGGAAGCCTCCTTGGATTTTCGTCGGCCGTCGCGATTCAGATGTTCCGCGCATCGAGTGTCACCACGGTCGAGCGCAGACCCTGCAATGTCTGTGCGTCGTCGATGGCCTGTTCCAGATCCTCAAGCCGAAACCGCCGCACTTCCACCGCGTCCAGCGGGAGCATGCCGGCGCGCGCCAGCGACACCAGCGCCAGGTAATCGGCGCGCGCGTACATGAAGTGCCCGATCAATTCCCAGTTGTTGAGCAACATCTGCCCGTAGGGCAGCGGCAGCTCTCCCTGCATGCTGCCCATCAGTACCAGCCGGCCGCCGCGGCGGAGGCTGTGCAAGGCCGCGAGAGTGCTGTGCGGATCGCTTGCTTGGCCGACCATGTCGAAGGCCAGGTCGACACCGCCACCGGCGGCCGCACGGATGGCGGCGGCGTCGGACGGTGCGTTGCCGCTGAGCACCACCGGCACCACCCGGCCGTGGCCGAATTCGACCAGTGACTGCAGCGCTTCAGGACGGCGCGCGATCGCCACGACGCTCGCCGCGCCCATCGCCAGCGCGGCCAGCACCGCACCAGAGCCGAAATAGCCGCCAGCGCCGTTCACCGCGACGGTTTCGCCCGCGGCGAGGCGGCCGCGCCGCAAACCGCCGAACGGCACCGCAAACTTGGCCAGCACGGCCAGCCGCTCCGCTGGGAGATGCTCCAGACCGTCCAGCGGAATCAGCGTCGCCGCGGGCATCTCGGCGACTTCGCGCAAGGTGCCATGCGGAAACGCCGCCAGCATGCCCGTGCTGTCGGCGCTGATCCCGGTCAGGCCCAGCAGCGCCTGTGCCGGTTCGGATACCGCTTCGTCGACGATCCAGTACGGATTGAGCGCGACGCGCTGGCCGGCACGCAGATGCCGCACGCCCTCGCCGACCGCCAGCACCGTGCCGATGCCGTTGGTGCCGGGCGTGAACGGACCCGGCGGATAGGCATACGGCAGCTTTCCTTCGGTGTAGGCGCGGGTATAGCTCAGCAGCGGCACGGCCTCCATTTTCACGAGCACCGCATGGGCGCGTACTTCCGGTGCGGCCGTGTCGCGCAGGGCGAGGGGCTGTCCGGGCCGATCGAGGAACCAGGCTTTCATGGCGATCTCCGTCGTGGATTCGGTTGCCACCATAGGGAGCGTCGACCTATCTTTGAAATGAATAGTGGAGATAGGACCCATCAACGTGATTGATCTGCGCGGCCTCGACCTGAATTTGCTGCTGACCCTCGACGTGCTGCTGGCCGAGCGCAATGTCACCCGCGCCGCCGAACGCCTGCACCTTACCCAGCCGGCGGTCTCCACGCAGCTCGCGCGGTTGCGCCGCGTGTTCGACGATCCGTTGCTGATTCCTGCGGAGACGGGCCGCGGCATGGTGCCCAGTGCGCACGCGCTGGCCTTGGCCGAACCGCTGCGCGCGGCGCTGAAGGACCTGGAATCCGTGGTGCGCTATCGTGCCGCATTCGATCCGCATACGGCGAAGCGCCGTTTCGCGGTCGCCGCCAACGACAACGCCACGTCCGTGCTCGGCTTGCGCCTGCTCGCGATGCTGTCGCGCGAGGCCGGTCCGGGTATCGGCGTGGCTTTCGTGGTGCCGGACCTCGCGCGCGTCGCCGGGCAACTGGAGAGCGGCGAAGTCGATCTGCTGCTCGGTTCCGAGCGGATGGTGCCGCCGGCGATGAAGGCGCGGAAGCTTTACGACGAGCGCTTCGTGATGGCGCAGCGAAAAGGCCACCCACGCGGTACGCGCGCGCCCACGCTGGCGGGCTACTGCGCGCTGCGCCATGTACTGGTATCCACCAGCGGCGGCAGCTTCCACGGCTTCATGGACGAGCATCTCGAAACGCTGGGTCGCCGGCGCGACGTGGTGGCCTCGGTGCAGAGTTTCGCGATGGCGCTGGAACTGTTGTGTTCGACCGACTACGTGTCCACCTTGCCCAGCCGCATCGTGGCACGGCACGCCACGCGCCTGGACAGCTTCCGGCTGCCGTTCCAGGCGCGGGGCTTCACGCTGTCCGCTGCGTGGCATCCGCGCAATCACGCCGACCCCGCGCTGCGCTGGTTGCTCGACCGCCTGTCCGCCGTCGCGTCGGAGACGTGAGCGTCGTTTCGGTCCGTGGCGAAGCATCCGCGCGGCGTGCGGTCTAGACTTCGCGCATGTCCGATGCTCCCGCCATGAATCGCTACCAGCTGGCCGAAGTCGGCGCGCTGCTCGCCGAGCCGGCGCGCGCGGCGATGTTGCTGGCGCTGTCCGACGGAACCGCGCGTCCCGCGGGCGAGCTCGCGCGCATCGCCGGCGTGGGCGCGGCGACCGCAAGCGCGCATCTGAAGCGTCTCCTCGATGGCGGCCTGCTCGCTTTGCACACGCAGGGGCGCCATCGCTACTACCGGCTCGCCGACGATGAAGTGTCCGCCATGCTCGAAGCGCTGGCGATGCCGCGTACCCGTGGTACGGCGGTGAAGCCGGTGGCCGACGCCGCGGTACGGCGTGCCCGCACCTGCTATCGCCATCTGGCCGGACAGCTGGGTGTCGCGTTCTGCGAAAGCATGCTCGAGCGCGATTATCTGCAAGCGGCGAGCGAAGGTTTGCGCCTGCTGCCAGCCGGCGTGGAAGCCTTGACCGGTGCGGGCCTGGACAGCGCGACCGCGGGCAGCCTGCTGCGACTGCATGGCCGCGGCTGCCTGGATTGGACCGAGCGCCGCCTGCATATTGGCGGCCCGCTCGGCGTGGCGATGACCGCGGCCATGCTCGACGCCGGCTGGCTGCGCCGCGCGACCCAGGGGCGCGCGTTGGTGCCGAGCGCCGACGGCCTGCGCCGGCTCGCCTCGCTGGGCGTGCGACTGGACGCATCGACGCGGACGTGAGCGGACGCATAAAAAAAGCCCGGCCCGCAGCGCGGACCGGGCTTTTTGTGTACGCCGCGCGGTAAGGCTTACTGCGCCTTCTTGCGCCCGAACAGTTTGCGCAGGGCAGCGCCGACCGCGACCACGCCGGCCACCAGCACCTTCTTGAAGGCCAGCAGCAGCGCGCCGAGCTTGGCGAACAAGCCGGCCTTGGCGGCGATGCCGCCGGCCACCAGCGCGCCGATACCGTAGGCGGCGACCTTGTCGGTCTTGGCGTTGTAATCGGTGTAGCGCTCACCGTCGTTGAACTCGGTCATCGCCAGCACCTTCGGCATGTCGGCGCGGACCTGGGCCAGCTGATCCATCGGCGCCAAGGCATTGAGCGAGAGGTAGCCGCGGCGTCCGAGCACGCGGATGTCGTAGTTCAGCGACGCGCCATCCTCGGAGCCATCAGGCTTTTTGAAACGCAGATTGCGCGCCCAGTAGAGCTTGTGCGTGGAGGGGTCGTAGTGCGGCGGCTCGGCCCATCCGACCAGCTCGATCGCCGGATAGCCTTGCTTCACGCGGTCCTCGTTCTCTTCCTTGGTGGACGCCTGCATGTCCTTGAGCATGTCGTTGTAGTCGATCTTGGCCGCGTCCTCGTCCGACACGTAGCCTTCGTCGACGAAGGTCACCACCACGGCCCAGGCCTTGTCGTCGAGCAGGACCTTGGTGTCCTCGCTGGGCAGGATCATGCCCAGCACGTCCTTGTCGGGCGGGTTGTTCCACAGGCGCGTCAGCACTTCCTGCGCTTCGTTCGCCGGCAGGAAGCTGTAGCCCTTCTCGAGCTTGAGCGTGGCCTGCGCGCCGGGAATGGCGACGTTGCCGGTGGCCGGATGCAGCGACTTGAGGACCGCCTCGGCTTCGGGAGAAGCGCTTTCCGCGGCGGCCGGTTCGTCGGCGGCTGCGGCTAGCAGGGGCGAGGTCCAAGCGAAGGCAGCCAGCAGGCCGAGCGCCGGCAGGAGTCGGGTTTTCATGAGCAGGTCCCTGGGTATCGTCCGTTGATGGGCACGCCTTGGATGCAGGCGCGTGCCACCGCGTCCCTGTGGCGCGATGGGGTGGGGATTTTCGCAGGGGAGGGGTGGGTTTTGCTAGCTGGGGTGATGGGGTTTTGCGCCAGTGGACGCTGCGGGCAAGGAAGAAAGGCGCCCTACGGTGGCCTTCGCCAACTCGGGGTGTGTTGAGGTCTGGCCGGGCTTTTCGGCAGGGCATCCTGCCCTGATCGAAAAGACGAGGACATCCGCGTCCCCAGCCCGCTGAGGCGAGATGGCCTGTCAACGATGACTGCCGAGTTCTTCGGGCTGACTCACCCTCACTCAAAACGCGATATTCGTCTTCAACCCGAGCACCCACGCATCGTGATTCGCCTCGGCCCCGCCGGGATGGCGGATGTACTGCAGATTCGGCCTTAGCGATATGGAGGCGACGGGCGACCAGCTGTAGAACAGTTCCGCCACGTATTCGTTGCCATCCTTGACTGGCTCGGCCAGCTCGGGATGACGCTGGTCGTACTGCCGCTGGTAGCGAGCGAGGCGGCCGTTGGCGTGCGTAGCGGCGACGGCCAGGCCGGCCATGTCGTTGGGGCGATGGAAGGGGGCCTTGTATTCCAGGCCCATCGCGATCTGACGGTCCGTGGCGGAGGTGTGGCGGTCGGCGTGGGTGAAGTTGAAGAACGCCGTGGCGCCGGCGGTGCTGGCCTCGCCGCTGAACTGTTGGCGCACCATCAGGTAGGCGCCGTGGCGCGCGTCGTGCTGCAGGGGCGTTCCGCCGGTGAGTACCAGCGGTTGGCGCTGACTGTCGAAGTAGAGATCCTTGCCGCCGGCGTTGTTGTACCAGGCACCCAGCTTGTAAGTGCCGGGCAGATTGCCGGGCTTCGGTGTCCAGCCCCATTCCAGCGGCATCAGCGCACCCTTGGTGCCGGTGGGACTGTCCAGCTTCCAGCCATTGCGGCGTGCCCAGCGATCGTCGGCGTACTTGGGATTGACCTGATAGGCGCCCAGCTTGACGTAGGTCGCGTCGGTGGCGTGGAACTTCAGCCATGTGGCCCATTGGCTGGTGGGCCAGTTGATCCAGTAGTCGCCCACGATGTTGCCGGCGGGCGCGCCGCAGAAACTGAGGTTCTGGAAATCGCAGGGGAAGCTCGCGAAGTCCTCGCCCACAGGCAAGCGGCCGAAGCGCCATTCGAGGCGGCCCCCGAAGAAATCCTGATGCAAGGCGAACACCGTCAAGTGCAGCGTCTGGCCGCGACCGTAGATCTCCTGCAACTGCTGGTTGTTGCCGATACCCGCATCTTTGCCAAGGTCGCGGCCGTCACGCTGCGTCAATGCCACCTGGAAGGTGGCGCCGCGCCATCCCCACAGTTTGTCCAGATCCAGCGTGGCGCCGGCTTTCCATTGATCGGCATAGCGGGTGGTTCTGCGTTTGCCGCCGGTGAAGTTGTGGCCCGATTCGCTGGTATGGCCGAACTCGAACGCCACGCCCTGTTCGGCCAGGCGCGTGCGCGCACCATTCCAGTCGCCGAAGAGATACGGACTTTCCGCCGCCGACACCGGCAACGCCGGCAGGCAGGCAAGAGCGAAAAGCCATCGACAGGGCAAGGTTGGCCTTGCGGCGAGCGCGTCCATGACGCCTCCTTATCTTCGAATGGGAGGAGGCACGGACGCGCGCGACTGGGGAGGGCCGCTTCGGCCGCCGGCGCCCGCGTGAACCGACCGGGCGCCTAGGCGTGCGTGACGGAGAACACAGGAGATACGGCGTGCGGGCCGATGTCGCCCGTGCGTTCGCGCACGTTCGCTTGTTGCGTGTCCAACGCCGGTGAAAACGAAATCGCGCGCGTGTGCAGCGCGCGATGTTTCGATGCGTCGGTGAGCTGAAGCGGAAGTACGAACGTCAGAGCGGTATGGCCAAGGACACCGCGCCGCGGGAGAGCGTCTCGTCGGCGAATGCATGCTCGACTGCCATGCGCAGCATCGCCGGGCTGACATGCTGGCGATGCACGCGCTCGATCAAGGCGATGTACACGTGCCCGAAGAGGTTCTTACAATGTACGCGCGTGCCCAGCGTCAGCTCGACGTCGGCTCCGGCCGTGACGCGTACGGCCACGCAGGAGCGAAAGCGCAGATGCTTATCGTCCGCGCCGAGGATGATCTGGGCATGTGTCGCATCGACCGCCTGGGCCCATACCGGAAAACGCCCGTCGAAGGTCTGCGCGGCGTGGTGCGACAGCAGGGACGACACGGGGCAGCCCAGCGTCGACGTGCGCAGGCCCAAGGGTCGAACCAGCGCGTTGCGCAGGGTCATCATGCGAGACACGCTGGTCGGCGGATTGCTCAGGAACCCGTCGAGCAACGCCGCGAGCAGGCGCGGTGCGCCCAGCCTGGCGAGTGCCGGCGCGTGCAGGCGGATACGGACAGTGTCTTCATGCTGGAAGCTGCCTTCCAGCTGCGTGCGCAACAGCGAATCCGCCGGCGGATCGATGGCCTGGACGGGCAGGCGCCCGAAGGTTTCCCTCAAGAAGCCGCCCGCGCGGCGGCAGGCGGCCAGCGTGCCGCGCACACGGCCGAGCGCTCCCCGCGCCCAGCGGCACAGCCGACTCTGCAGCGAGCCCGGTGCGGCATCGAGCGCGAGTGCGATCGTGGGCACGTCGTTCGCCGAGGGCGGGTTGGCCTCCAGCCATGCGGCGACGGTCACGGGCAGGGTCTCGGTCAGCGAAGGGATCGATGCCTCGCCGGCCAGCACTTGCTGGCGCAACGTGTCGCTCAGGTCGCCGCCGAGTTCGTCGGTGTGACAGGAGATGGCGAACAGCGCGGGATGCGCGGCGTCGGCGGCCAGCGGCGCGAACTGATGCCAGGTCTCGCCGTTGAAGCGAACGGTGAACAGGCAATCCGGCGGGATGTTCACGTAGCGCAAGCGGCGCGCGAACGATGCAGGATCGGCGGCCAGCTCGTCCGGCGTGGCGACGGCGAACCGCAGCTGAGCTCCGCCGCTACCGGAGATCGCGGTGAAGATCCGATGGCCGGCGTGGCGATGGAACGGATGCCCCTTGGCGCCGACCGCGAAGGTGTAGAGCGCGGTGGTGTCGCCGCGGGCGATATCCATGCCGCCGAGTCGGGTGGAGGGCTCGTCGAGTTCATCGACGAAGGCGTGGTGGGCGCGCTGGCGCGCCGAGGCGCTGGCGTGGAACTGGTCGCCGACGCCGTGCCCGAGCTGCGCGATCAGCGTGACCTCCACCGGCAGGCCGCCGGTGGGCGAGGGAATCGACGCGGCTGGAAACGTGCCGACGTTGCGTGCCTGTGTCGCCATGACGCACTCCTCCGTGGCAGCGCGCGAGCGCCACCGGCATAGACATCCGTTTGCGTTCCCTCGATCCCCGGCCGGCGTCTCAGGTGGCCTTGCGCGCAGCGAGCCGGCGGGACTCGCGCTTCAGAGGGCCCGCCTTCGGGCAGACCTCGAAAGCGAAACCGGTGAGCGTATTCACCAGGTTGTCCTTGTTGAGCCGGTACACCACGTACTGGCCACGCCGTTCGCTGCTCACCAGGCCGGCGCCTTCCAGCAGCGACAGATGCCGCGAAATCGCCGGCGCGCTCATCGCGAAACGGCTGGCGATCTCGCCTGCGGTCAATTCCTGGGCCGACAGATAGGCCAGGATTTCACGGCGAGGGCGGGACGCAAGGGCTTCGAAGACGAGATCGACGGCCATCAGCTCTTAAGCAATTAACGAAGTTGCTAAATATATAGCCCCGACGTCCCGTCAGGTCAAGCGCCGTGGCGAGGCTTGGCTCGAAGAGGCGCCGTCACCACTGCGTGCGATGGGGCAGCAGCCCTTTCAGCTCCGCGTCGGTCAGGTTGCGCCATTGCCCGGGCTTCAGGTGCGCGAGTTTGACGTTGACGATGCGCACGCGGCGCAATTGCGTGACGCGGTAGCCGAACGCGGCGGCCATCAGGCGGATCTGCCGGTTCAGGCCCTGGGTCAGCACGATGCCGAAGCCGAACTTGGCGATCTTGCGCGTGCGGCAGGGCTTGGTCATCTGGCCGTGGATGCGCACGCCGCGCGCCATGCCGGCGAGGAATTCGTCGGTGACAGGCTTGTTCACCGCCACCAGGTATTCCTTCTCGTGGTTGTTCTCGGCGCGCAGGATCTCGTTGACGATGTCGCCGTTGCTGGTGAGCAGGATGAGGCCTTCGGAATCCTTGTCCAGGCGGCCGATCGGGAAGATGCGCTGCGGATGGTCGACGAAGTCGACGATGTTGCCCGACACGCTCTGGTCGGTGGTGCAGGTGATGCCCACCGGCTTGTTCAGTGCGATGTAGACGGCACGCTTGGCCGCGGGCGTCGCCGCCAGGATGCGCGGCTTGACGATCTCGCCGTCTACGCGCACTTCGTCGCCTTCCAGCGCCTTGGCGCCGGTGGTCACCACCTCGCCGTTGATGGTGACGCGCCCGGCCAGCAGCAGCTCGTCCGCCTCGCGACGCGAGCAGATGCCAGCCTCGCTGATGTATTTGTTGACACGCATGGACCGCCTTACGAACGCAGGCCCACGCCGCGCTTGAGCAGGTACAGAGCGATCGCCGCCAGACCGGCCACGAAGACCAGCATCACCGCGAACGCGATGCCGATGCTCACGTCGCTCACGCCCAGCACGCCGTAGCGGAAGGCGTTGACCATGTACAGGATCGGATTGACCCTGGAGATGCTCTGCCACGGCTCGGCCAGCATATTCACCGAATAGAACACGCCGCCCAGGTAAGTCAGCGGGGTGAGCACGAAGGTCGGCACCAGCGCGATGTCATCGAACTTCTTCGCGTACACCGCATTCACGAAGCCGGCCAGCGAGAAGATCGTCGCGCCCAGCAGCACCGAGACGAACGTGATCAGCGGATGCACCACCTGCAGATGGGTGAAGAACAGCGCGATCACCAGCACCAGCGCGCCCACGATCATGCCGCGGGCCACCGCACCCGTGACGTAGCCGAGCAGGATCACCCAGTTGGGCATCGGCGAAACCAGCATCTCCTCCACCGCGCGGCTGAACTTGGCGCCGAAGAACGAGCTGGAGATGTTGCCGTAGCTGTTGGTGATGATGCTCATCATCACCAGGCCCGGCACGATGTACTGCATGTAGCTGAAACCGCCTTCGATGGTGCCGATGCGGCTGCCGATCAGCTTGCCGAAGATCACGAAGTACAGCGTCATCGTGATGGCGGGCGGAATCAGCGTCTGCGTCCAGATGCGCATGATGCGCACGATCTCGCGGCGGACGATGGTGCCCAGTGCGACGAGGTTGCCCGAGGCGTTCATGCGGCCTGCTCCTGCGCTTGCTTCGCGCTGCGGCCCTGTTCTACCAGGCGGACGAACAGTTCTTCGAGTCGGTTGGTCTTGTTGCGCATCGAGGTGACGGTGACGCCGTGCGAGGACAGCGCGGTGAACATGGAATTGAGGTCGTGCGCGCGGGACATCTCCGCTTCCAGCGTGTGATCGTCCACGCGGCGCAGGTTCACGCCGGGCAGCGCCGGCAGCTCGCCGGGCACGCCGGCGACATCGAGCACGAAGGTCTCGGAGTCGAGCGTCGCCAGCAGGCGCTTCATCGTGGTGTTCTCCACGATGGTGCCGCGGTCGATGATCGCGATGTTGCGGCACAGCTGTTCGGCTTCCTCCAGGTAGTGCGTGGTGAGGATCACCGTGGTGCCGGCCGCGTTGATGCCGCTGACGAACTGCCACATGGAGCGGCGGATCTCGATGTCGACGCCCGCGGTGGGCTCGTCGAGGATCAGCAGCTTCGGCTCGTTCATCATCGCGCGGGCGATCATCAGGCGGCGCTTCATGCCGCCGGAGAGCATGCGCGCCTGGTCCTGGGCCTTGTCCCACAGACGCAGTTCGCGCAGGTACTTCTCCGCGCGCTCGGTCGCGATGCGGCGCGGGATGCCGTAGAAGCCGGCCTCGTTCACGCAGATGTCGAACGGCTTCTCGAACTGGTTGAAGTTGATCTCCTGCGGCACCAGGCCGATCAGCTGCATGGCCTTGCCGCGCTGCTGGTTGACCGACACGCCGAAGATGCGCGCGTCGCCCCCGGTGGCATTCACCAGCGAGGAGAGGATGCCGATCAGGGTGGACTTGCCGGCGCCGTTGGGGCCGAGCAGGGCGAAGAAGTCGCCCTGTTCCACGGTCAGGCTGACGCCCTTGAGGGCTTCGACGCCATTGCCGTAGGTCTTGCGCAGATTGTCGACGACGAGTGCGGGTACGGATGAGTATGGCTGGGTGGGCATGGGCTGCACCGAAGGGGCCAGCCTCTTATTATAGCGGGCTGGTTCCCGCCGGCCGGTTCCGCGGGGCGCACTCACTGTTTCCGGATTCCCATGGCCGACCATTTCACGCTACGCCTCGTCGACAGCTACATGCTGGCGCCCACCGTGCGCCACTTGGTGTTCGAGCGCGAGGACGGGCAGCCGCTCGCCTTTGTGCCCGGGCAGTTCCTGCAGGTGCACTTCCACTACGACGACGGCACGCCGACCAAGCGCAGCTATTCCATCGCCACCGTGGGCGACGGCCGCTCGCCCGTGCAGCGCGTCGAGATCGCCGTGAGCTACGTGGAAGGCGGCGCGGCCACCAAGCTGCTGGGAAGCCTGGAAGCGGGCCAGACCATCGAAGCGAGCGGACCGTACGGGCGCTTCTGCCTGCAGCCGGGCGACGCGCATCCCCGCTACCTGCTGCTGGCCACCGGCACCGGCGTCACGCCCTATCGCGCCATGCTGCCGCTGCTGCGCGAGCTGCTGGCCAAGGGCGGGCGCGAAGTGGCCCTGCTGTACGGCGCGCGCAACGAGACCGAGCTGCTTTACGGCGAGGAGTTCGAGGCCTTCGCTCGCGAAAACCCCGGTTTCTCCTTCCATGCCTGCCTCAGCCGCCAGGCGCGCGCCGAGCCGCGCCCCAATGACCGCAGCGGCCATGTGCAGGGCGTGCTGGCGGAGCTCTCGCCCAGCGCCGATCGCGACATCGCCTATCTCTGCGGCAATCCCAACATGGTCGACGGCGCCTTCAACGCGCTGAAGGAATACGGCCTGCCGGTGCCGCAGATCCGCCGCGAGAAGTACATCTCCTCCCGCTGAGCCGGACTTTCCCTCGCCGCGGCGGCCTTCCGCCGCGGGCCCATCGCCTGTCCCGCCGATAGCCTCAGGAAGCAAAGCCTCGCGCTGGCAGGCATCTAGGCGCGGTACCACGGCACGACCGCATCACATTGACGTAAGTCACTGAAGGGCCTGAAACCTTTAGGCATAGGCCTGACGACATACGCCTGCGCATTGTGATGCGCATCACAAATCCAGACGGCCATCGGGTTTGCCATTAAAGCCCGGTCCGCCGCAGCCGACAGACCGGAAAAGCGCTCATCCGTTTCAGGGGCGCGGGAGGGCGGTATGCGGATCTGGATACGCAAGACGCTGATGGTCGGTCTGGTCGCGATGGCCTTCGCGCCGGCCGCGGCGATGGCCGATGGCGGGACGATCGTCTTTTCCGGCGCGGTGGTCGAACCCACCTGCTCGGTAGGCGCTCAGCGCATAGGCGATGCGCAGGGCGCGGCAGCAGCGCCGGTCCGCTTTCGCTGCTCCGAGGGAGCCAATGCGACTCCTGGGCAGCTCGCACAGACCTATGCGCTGTCGGTGAACGACACCGTCGGAACGCCGCTCGCCTCAGACCCCTTAATCGTCTACTTCGCCCAATACTTGAGCGCGCAGCCCAAGTTGGTCACCCAGACCTACGACTGAGGCCAGCGCCTCATCGGTACGACAGAGTGAATGTCGCCGTTGCGCTCACCGTGCCCGGCCCCACTGGTGCGGCCGTCTGGTAGTAGCGCGCGTAGTAGGTCAGATCCAAAGGGCCGTCCGGCGTCACGCCGACTCGTGTCGGAGTGCCGAACGGTACTGGCGAGAAACCCTGGTCCACCAGCTGTACGCCGATGTTCGCGGCTCGGCCACGACCCGTGGCGGGCGCGATCACGCCGGTGAGGCCGCTGGCGGGCGTAGCGGTATCGAACTGGATGTAGAGCTGACTGCCCGAGGAACACTGCAGCGGAATCGGCACGACCGTCGCACCCGCGACGCTGCCTACACCCTGGAACGCCGTATTGGAGACGGTCGGCAGAAGAATGTTGATCGCGCTGGTATTCACCGAACAGGATGGATGCACGAATGTCAGCGAGGTCCGCAGATTGAAATTCTCGACGCGCTGGTTGTTGTCGTACTTCCAGTAGCCCAGCGTCCGGGCAGGCACGGTGGCTCCATTGGCGATAGTGCCGGTCTTGACGAACTCCAGGCCCGAGGTGATGGACATGTCGTAGTTGTTCGCCGCGATCGAATCGCCCGGATAGGCCCGCAGGTAGTGAGATGTGTCCGGGTGAGTGACGCGGTAACCGATGCCGGCTACCCCCGTGGGAAAAACAGTGGAGGATGCCGACGGCTGGCTGTCGGCCTCGTTCACCACACCGATCCGGGTGGTGCCGGAGCAGCTGATCGACGAGGTGGACGAAGGCTTGAACTGGGCGGAGCTTGCCAGCGTCGCGCCTATCGGCAGATTGGGATCGATAGTGATCGTGCTGGCGCCGAAAGTGATGTCGACATTCGACGTATTGCCGCTGATGAAGCGGCAGCTGGCTTGCACGCCCGGCGGCAGCCAAAGCATGGCTACGGCGAGGAGCGGCGGAATACGGCGGATCACGGTATAGCCCCTTGCGTGTACTGGCTTCGATCCTCTGCGTCGCAGCAGCCGTTCCTGGCTGCCTGCAACGATCAGGCGAAGGAACGCCCGGCCGGGCGTTTCTTTTCCGCGTTATCCGGCTCAGGCCGGGCGACGCCGTCTGCGATCGAAGCGCTATTGATAGGTCAGCGTGTAGGTCGCGGTCGCGTTCACCTGGCCGCTGGTGATCGGCGATCCCGTCCGGTAGTACTGAGCGTAGTAAGGAATGCTGAGCGTGCCGTTGGGCGTCGCTCCCAGCAATCGTGCGGTGTTGAACGTGACGGCGTTGAAGCTGCCATCCAGCAGTTGTACGCCGATGTTCTGCGCTTGCCCCGTGCCCGTGGACGGCGCGATGACGCCCGTACCCGTGCCCGGATTGGCGGTGTTGAGCGTGATGGAGACACTGGCGCCCGACTGGCAGGTCAGGTTGATCTTGAACCCCGTGCGTCCGGCCGTGGAGCTGACCGAAGGCAGCGCGTTGGTGCTTACCGCCGGGAGCGTGACATTGAGCGTCTGGGAGTCCGTGTTCACCGAGCAGGCGATCACGGTGACATTGCCGCCGCTGAAGCTGAGATTGGCGAGCGGGCCGACGCTGGCCGTCTTGCCGTAGATGTACCACCAGAACTGCATCAGCTGGATCGTGCCCAGCGAGCCCGGCGTAATGGGGCCGGTCTTCACCAGCTTCGCGCTGAAGGTGGACGTCGCGCTCGTGGCCGGATAGTTCACCGCTACGGCCTCGAAGCCTGCCGTGCTGCCTGGGCCGCAGCGCAGACAGCTATTGTCCGAGGCCTGTACCGGGGAGGCAGTCACCACCAACGCCACGCCCGGTACGCTGGTGGCGAAGGCGATGCCGCCGCCGCTGGGCGGATCGGTCGCGTCGCGGGTGGCGAGGTTGCCCGCCTGCATCGTCACGACCTTGCCCTGCGTCGTATTGTCGTACGGCATACCGGTGCAGCTGATCGTGATCGCCGCATTGGCGGAAGTGGCCAGCACCGAACCCACCGGCAGGCTGGGCGATACGCTGATATTGCCGAAGCTCAGCGTATTGCTGGTGATGTTGCAGCTGACCGCGGCGTTCGCCCCCAGAGGCAGCAGGCACAACAGCAGCGCCATCAGCAGGAAACTGCCGAGACGGCGCGAAAGGGCGGAAACTCGATGGACGCGCATTACGGCTGACTCCCGGTGCCGGACGCCGCGATGCAGGTGGCGTCGAGCTTCTCGTAACTGTCCGCACCCTTGGCGACTGCG
>JBCNOA010000092.1:0-15073 GCA_039594095.1 Dyella sp. | reverse complement strand
CCCGACAGCAGATCGCTGCCCGTTTGCATCGAAAACCTCGATGCACGCTAGGCAACGCCCGGAAAAGAAGGGGTGAAAGAAACGCCACCGCGGCGTGGGCACGCACGGAGCGTGCGCGCGTCGTCAGCGGTCGTCGCGCGTCCAGATGCCGCCGTGCGCCTCGCGTACGGGGAATTTCGCGATCGGCTCGTAAGCCGGCGCGCAAGTCGCTTCGCCGGTGCGCAGATCGAAGCGCGCGCCGTGGCGCGGGCATTCCACTTCGAAGCCATGCACATCGCCGCCGGCGAGATCGCCGCCGTCGTGCGTGCACAAGTCCTGCACCGCGTAGAGCTGACCGTCGATGTTGTAGACGGCGATCGGCTCCTGGGTCACTTCGTCGTAAATCACCTTGAACTCGCCGGGCAGCAGTTCGGCCCGGGTGCCGACATAGGTCCAGCCGCTCACATCCTCGCTCATGCGGCGCGCCCACCCAGCGTCTTCACCAGCCATTCGAAGCGCAGGTCGTCACGACGCGGGATGCCGAAGCGCTCGTCGCCATAAGGAAACGGCCGGTACTCGCCGGTGCGCTGGTAGCCGCGCCGCTCGTACCAGGCGACGAGCTCGGCACGCTGCTCGATCACCGTCATGCGCATGGCCAGGCATTGCCACTGTTCGCTGGCAAGGCGCTCCGCTTCGGCCAGCAAGGCCTTGCCGATACCGCCGTTCTGCAGCATCGGGTTTACCGCGAACATGCCGAAGTAACCCGCCTCGCCTTGCTTTTCCACGTGGCAGCAGGCCAGCAGCTGGCCATCGCGCTCGGCCAGCAGCACCACGCTGTCGGCCTGGCCGAGCAGCGCGCCCACGCCCTCGGCGTCGGTGCGACGACCGTCGAGCAGGTCGGATTCGGTAGTCCAGCCGAGCCGCCCCGAATCGCCGCGATAGGCGGATTCGACGAGTGCGACGACGGCGGGGATGTCGGCGGCGGTGGCCGCCCGGAATGCGGGGAGAGAGATCGTGGACATGCGCCGGATGATAATGCCAGCCCCGTCCCGCCGGCCACGCCGGCAGGACGGGTTGCATAGTCTCAGTGCGGCGACGCCACCAGCAAGCTGAAGCCTTCCACCGGCTTGCCTTTGCCGGCCGAGGTCGCGGCGACCAGGTAAACCTCGTGCGTGGCCGGATCCAGCGCCATCGTGCGGGCGCTCTTCTGCGTGGGAACGTTGCCGAGCAGGTGATAGTGATCGGCATCGTCCTGCCCAACGACGCTGAGCTGCCCCTCGTCTCCGCCGGAACTCAGCACGACGTGGCGCTCGGCGTCGTAGATGACCGCGTCCGGCCCCTTGCCCACTTCGATCTTGGCGACCTGGTGGCCGTCGCCGGCATCGGTCACGATCACCCAGCCGTTATCGCAGGCGGAGAACAGACGGCCGTGCGCGGCGTCCAGCGCCAGTCCGGTCGGACCTTCGCAAGGCGCCAAGGTCCATACCGCCGTGACCTTGCCCGCCTTAAGGTCCACCCGCGCCAACTGGTTCTTGTCTTCCAGATTCAGATACAGCGCGCCCTTGCCGTCCGCCACGGCGAACTCCGGGCGCCCTGGCACGGCGATGGTCGACAGCTCCTTGCCGGCCTGCGCATCGATCACACTGATGTTGTTCGTGCGGCCGTTCATGGTCAGGAGATGCCCGGATGCGCCGTCGATCAAGATGGCATCGGGGTTCTTCCCGCTGATGGCGATATGGCCCGTGACCTTGAGCGTCTGCGTATCCACCACGCTCACATCGTCACCGCGACCGTTGCTGACGAAGGCCTGGTGCGTAGCGGGCGACAGCGCGACGCCGTGCGCGTGCTTCATACCGGGCACCTCGCCGACGAGCTTGCCGTTGGCAGCGTCCACCACCATCACGCGGTCATCGCGGGCAATGTAGAGGCGGTGAGCGGCGCCATCCAGACTGAGGTAATCCCAACTGCCCGGTCCGCCCAGGTCAAAGTGACGGGTGACCGCATAAGGCTGGCCGGCGGCAAACGCGGGCACGGCGGCCATGGCCGGCAGAAGTGCGGATAGGCACAGAAGCAAAGACGTTTTTTTCATGCAAGGTCCCCGGAAAGTGGTGGCGATCAGAGCTTCAACCGCACGCCGGCGGTATACGTCTGCCCGTAAAACTCCCGCTGGATCGGGCGATTGCCGCCCGGGCCTTCGGTGAACTTCAATCGTGTGTCGGTGAGGTTCTTGGCGCTGAAGAATATTGACCACACCTTACGGAATTCATAGCTGGCACCCAGGTCCACCGACAGCCGCGGCTGCGACCAGATGTCCGTGGCCGCCGATCCGCCCACGCCGAAGATGTTCTTGCTGACGTAGTACGCGCCCAGGTTCACGTCCAGCCCACCCCAGTCGTAGGAAAACGCGAGGTTGCCGGTGTGGCGCGAGGTGGAAGGCAGCTGCAGATGCTCGCCGGGACGGATCTCGCCGCTGGAATCGACGAAGGTGTAGTTGGCCGCCACCCCAAGGCCCGCCAGCCAGCCGGGCAGCATGGCCAGCCGCTGCTGGTAGTTCAGTTCCACACCGCGCGCATACGCGCTGCTCAGGTTAGCGAAGGTGAACACCTTGGCCGCACCCGTGAAGCCGGCGAACAACCCATTGTTGGGAAAGCTGACGCCGGCCTCTTCCTTGTTGATGATGTAATTGCTCAGCTCCTTGTCGAACACGCCCACCGACGCGACGCCGCCGTTGTCCAGGTAATAGGCCAACGACAGATCGAAGTTGTCGCTGGTCGTCGGCTTGAGGTTGGGATTGCCCTGCGTCACGGCATCGGCGGCCGGATCGATCAGCGTCGAAGTGGTCACCTGATTGAAGCCCGGCCGCGCGATGGTCTTGGAATACACCGCGCGGCCCACCAGATTCTCGGCCAGCTCGTAGCGCAGCTGCACCGTGGGGAAGAAATTGTTGTAGCTGTGCTTCACCGCGACCGGCAACGCGCCGCCGAACTCACCGGTGACCGGGTCGACCAGCACCTGATTACCGCCGTACGTGGCCGTGGTGCGCTCCCAGCGCACACCCGCAAGCACACCGAGTTTTTCCATCGGCTTGAACTGGTACTGTCCGTACACGGCGTACACATTCTCTTTGCCGTTGGATGCGCCCTGCGCTTCACTCTGCGCATCCGCCAGCGGATCGGTTTCCGGGAACAGGCCCGGATTGGCCACGAACCAGTTGCGCAGCTGCTCGGCGTTGAGGTTGTTGCCGTTACCGTAGTGGCCCTTGTAGAACGTGACCGGAGAGCCGGCGATGAACGCACTCATTGGCACGGCAGGTCCGGTGGTGCCCAGACGAGTGATCCAGCCGTGGCGATCGCGCTTGCGCGTGCTCACGCCGAACTTCATGTTCTCGTCGTCACCCGCGAAGAAACCGGTCGGCACGGTGAGATTGAACGCACCGGTGTATTCCTGGTCGTGATCGTGCTCGCTGCTGTTCTGAATGCCGGCCAGCGTGTAGCCGGCCGGATCCAGGGGATTGCCGCCCAGATAACTGAAGCGTGGATAGCGCGGATCACTGACGTTGTCGTACGCCACAGCGATCGCGTTGGGATTGGAGAACGTGGTGTTGTAGTCGAACGGCTTGTTGTACGAGCCGAACGTCGCCGCCACCAGGTAATCGATCTTGAAGCTCTGGAAGCGGTTTTCGCCGCCGATGGTGGTGACCCGCGTATCGATGGTTTCCTTTTCGTCGCGCAGCGTCTTGTCGAAGGTGACGTTGGGGTCGATGAAGCCGCGCGCGTTGGACGGATCCGCCAGCACTGAACCCGTGCCGCCGCCGAACATGTTGTAGGTCAGCCGCTGGCGATTCACCGATTCGGTATAGCCGGCGTCGAAGTAGCGCGCGTACCAGCGGTTATCGTCGTCCGGTTGATAGTTCAGTTCGCCGCCGTAACCCAGGCGGCGGCGGTGGTAGCGGTAATAGCGCTGCTCGAAGTCGTTCATCACTTTGTCGGGCGTGCCGTTGGCCTGGTCGTCCGCGTAGGAACCTTCGATGTCGTCGACCCCGCGCTTGTCCTCGTAGTAGGCCACCGTACCGATGAAGCTGAAGGCATTGCCCGGCCCGAAGCGGCCGCCGCCGCTCAGCGAGTAATCGCGGATCGGCGTGCTGCGCAGGCTTTCGAAGCCGGTGCCCAGTTCCAGCTCCATGAAGCGGTCCTTGCCCGGCGGCACCTGCTTCGGCGTGATCTCGATGGTTCCGCCCAGCGCTTCGGCATCCTGCTCGGGGAGGTTGGTCTTGGTGACCGTGATCGCGCCGATCAGGCCGGTGGGGATCGAGTCGAACGCCACGGCGCGACCGCCGCCCATCGGCGAGGCGACATTGGTCGGTGGCAAGCGCACGCCGCCGAATGTCGCGCCGTTGAGGTCCGCATCCAGGCCGCGGATGTTCACGAAGCGGCCTTCGCCGGTATCGGTCTCCAGGGAAATGCCGGGAACGCGGCGTACCGCCTCGCCCGCGTTGACGTCGGGCAGTTTGCGGATCTCTGTCGCCGGCTGCACGTCGACCAGATTGGGAGCGTTCTGCTGAATGTCGCGCGCCAATTCCAACGGCGTGGTCTGCGCCGTGACTTTCAGGCCCTGCAGGGTCTTGGCGGCGCCGCCCAGCTCGATGTCCTGCTCGATGGTCTGCCCCGCGTGCACCACCACTTGGCGTTGCACCGGCGCCTGCCCGGCCGCGCTCACTTCCAGCGTGTAGCTGCCCGGTTCGATGCCGTCGAGCACGTAGCCGCCATCCGCGCCGGTAACGACGCTGCGTCCCAATTCGCTCAGGGTCACCCGCGCCCCGACCGCCGGCCGATGGTCCGCCTCCACCACGCCGCGCAGCGCCGCCGAACCGGCCGCATGCGCCAGCGACATGCCGGCCAGCGCCGCCACGCCCGCAAGGAAACTACTCGCACGTTTACCCGCCATATGACCGACCCTTCAGTGAGTGAGCTTGCGGTGCCCGCGCGCCATGGCACGGGCACGTTGTCATCCAACCGAAACTAGGCGGGTGCTATGACCGGAAAGATGCAAGGGACTTACCGATCCGTAAGGAAGGCCATGGACAGTCGCGTTTTCTCACACCGGTCCATCGAGGCTTTGCCCATGAAAGTTCTGATCGTCGAGGACGATCGCGACACCGCCGCGCACATCGCCGCCGGCCTTGCCGCCGGTGCCATGCACATCGACCATGCGCCGGATGGCTATGCCGGCCTGAGCATGGCCTCGCAAGAGCACTACGACCTGCTGATCGTCGATCGCATGTTGCCGCGTCTGGATGGCCTCTCGATGGTGCGCGAGTTGCGCCAGGCCGGATGCAAGATGCCGGTGCTGATGGTTTCCGCATTGAGCGAAGTGGATGCCCGCGTGGAGGGGCTGAACGCCGGAGCCGACGACTACCTGGCCAAACCCTTCGCCATGATCGAATTGTGCGCACGCTTCGCCGCGCTGTCGCGGCGTCCGCCCCTGTCCGACCAGTCCACGGTATTGCGCCTGGCCGATCTGGAATTGGACCGCATGACGCGCGAGGTGCGCCGTGCTGGCAGGCCGATCGAACTGCAACCTCGCGAGTTCCGGCTGCTCGAATACCTCATGACGCACCAGGGACGCGTCGTGACCCGCAGCATGCTGCTGGAGCACGTATGGGAGTTCCATTTCGATCCGCAGACCAGCGTCATCGAGACGCACGTCAGCCGGCTTCGCGGCAAGCTGGACCGCGGCTTCGCGCATGAGCTGCTGCATACCGTGCGCGGCGTCGGCTACTGCCTGCGCGCGGAATCCTGACATGTCGCGCACGAGCCTTCTGCGCACGGCCGCGTTCCGCATGGCGATGGTGCAGGCCGCCTTGTTCGCGACGCTGGTGGCGGCGTTGTTCGGCGCGGCGTGGTGGAGCCTGAACGCCTATGCGCAAGCGCAGCTGCGCGCGGACGTGCGCACCGACATGGCCAGCCTGTTGCAGGCCGCGGCGGACGGCACGCTGCGCGTGCAGATCGAACAGCGTGTAGGAGTGATGCCGGTGGGTCCGGCGTATTACCTGCTGGCCGACAGCGCCGGCCGGCGTCTCGCCGGCAACCTCAGCTACCGGCCCAGCAGCACCGGCTGGCACACGGTGCCGCTGCAAGGCGCCCTGGGCGAAGACAACAGCGATGCCGACACCGTGCACCTGTACGCCGCGCGGTTGAAGGACGGACGCTGGCTGGTAGTGGGCAGCGACAATCGCAGCGAGGTCGAACTGAGCGAACTGCTCAGCACGCGCTTCCTGGAAATCGGTCTGCCCGCCCTGCTGCTGGTGCTGGTGATCGGCGGCATCAGCGGCTGGTTCTACCTGCGCCGCATCGATGCCCTGGGCGAACTGGCCCAGCGCGCGCTAGAGGGCGACGCCGGCCTGATCATCGCCGGTTCCGGCCGGGGCGACGAATTCGACCGTCTCGCGAACCGGTTCAATCAGATGCTGGCGCGCATGCACGTCCTGATGGACGGCATGCGCCAGGTTTCCAACGATATCGCCCACGACCTGCGCACGCCGCTGACGCGCCTGCGCCAGCGCCTGGAGGCCAGCCTCGATCCCGCCGCCGGCGAGGCCGCGCTGCGCGAAGGTGCGCGCCATGCGTTGATCGAGGTGGATGCCCTGCTGTCCACGTTCCGCGCGTTGCTGCGCATCGCCAGCGTCGAATCGCGCCAGCGCCGCGCGGGTTTCGAAGAGCTGGACCTGTCCGGCCTGTTCGACGCCATGGCCGAAACCTATCGTCCGGTCGCCGAAGACCTGGGCCAGCACTTCAGCGCACACATCGACAGCGGGCAGCGCCTGTCCGGCGACCGCGCGCTGCTCACCCAGATGCTCGCCAACCTGATCGAGAACGCGCTGCACCACACGCCGTCCGGCTCGCACATCCGCCTTGATCTGCGCGCCGGAAGCACCCGGGCTCTCGCACGCATTGCCGATACCGGCCCCGGCATCCCTGCCGAAGCCCGCGACCGCGTGCTGCGCCGCTTCGTGCGCCTGGACAGCAGCCGCAGCACGCCCGGCAGCGGCCTGGGATTGGCCCTCGCCGCCGCCGTCGCCGATCTGCACGGCATCGGCCTGGCATTGGGCGACGCGCAACCGGGTTTGAGCGTCGATCTCGTGTTCCCTGCGCCCTAGGCAACAGGTTGGAACGAGCGAACGCGACAGGATGATGGCATCCGCTCGCGCGCGGCGAAGATGCGCCGCTACGCCACCAGGTTGTCGGCGGCGAACTCCCAGTGCACCAACTGCCAGAATGCTTGCAGATAGTTGGCGCGCGCATTGCGGTAGTCGATGTAGTACGCGTGCTCCCACACATCGGCGACCAACAGCGGACGGTCTTCCCCGGTCAGCGGCGTGTCCGCATTGGAGGTGTTGACGATCGCCAGCCGGCCGTCCGGCCGCTGCACCAGCCAGGTCCAGCCGGAACCGAACAGCGTCGCGCCGGATTTGGCGAACGCTTCCTTGAATGCGTCGACCGAGCCGAAGTCGCGCACGATGGCATCGGCCAGCCGACCCTGCGGTTCTCCACCGCCGCGCGGGCTCATGGAGTTCCAGTAAAAGCTGTGATTCCAGGCCTGCGCCGCCTGATTGAAGACAGGGCTCGAAGCACGCCGCACGATCTCTTCCAACTCCATGCCGTCCAAGTCGGTGCCGGCGATCAAGTGGTTCAGATGGGTGACGTAGGCGCGATGGTGCTTGCCGTAGTGGTATTCCAGCGTTTCCGCGGAAATATGCGGCGCCAGGCCGTTGAGTTCATAAGGCAGCGGCAGCAGTTCGATAGCCATGTCCGGCTTTCCTTTTTGTCATTGGGGAAATCAATGGGAGACAGGTGCAGCGCGCCGTGCGATCGGCAGCCCCAGCGCGACGAGCACCGCGAAACCGCCCAGCAGCCACAGCGCCGCGGCGCGCGCGCCGGGGACGCCGCCCGGATCGCCGAGACCGGCGGCATTGGCCACCCAGCCGGCGACGGCGGCACCCAATGACATTGCGTAGAGCTGCACCGTGGAAATCGACGAGGACGCGAGTGCGCCCTCCGCCGCCGGCGCGGCGTCGAGCAAGCTCGTCAGCAGGTGCGGCCAGGCCAGCCCGATGCCGAGGCCTACGCCCGCGAGCACGACGCATAGCACGCCGAAGCCCGCGCCTTGGGCGAACTCCGCCGGCTGCTGCAGCAGCCACGCCAGCGCCGCCAGCGACACCGACATCAGCGCAGGCCCCAGGCGGATGCAGCGCGCGCCAAAGGCACCGGCACGACCGGCGCTGAGCATGGATCCGAAGCTCCAGCCGCCGGCCATCACGGCCGTGAGATAACCGGCCATCAGCGGCTCGTGGCCCAGGATGGTCTGCAGGAAGTACGGCACGAAGATTTCCACGGTGCTGCCGATCACCAGCAAGGCGATCACCAGGTAGATCGCGCGCAACCGCGTCGGCGCATAAGCGCCGGTAGGCAGGAGTCGCGCCGCGGCCTGGCGATCGGCGCGCACGATCAGCGCGGCCAGCAGCAGGCTCGCGGCGATGCCCGCGCATTGCATGAGCCGGGCATCGGCCAGGCTCGCCATCGACACCGCCAGCACCGACGCGGCCAGCAAGGCCAGGCGCGCGCCCGGCACGGCCGACCGCTCGCCCGCCGCATGGCCCGACGGCGGCCAGCCGAGCACGATGCCGGCCAGCACTGCCACGACCGGCAGCAAGCTCCAGAAGGCCCAACGCCACTCGCCCAGCTGCGCGAAGACGCCACCGATAGCCGGGCCCGACAAGGTCGCGATACCCCACATCGCCGAAACCAGCCCCATGGCGCGCGACCACAACGCAGGTTCGAACACCTGCCGGATCAGCACATACGCCAGCGACACCAGCACGCCGCCACCCAGCCCCTGCAGCGCGCGCCCACCCAGCATCGAGGGCATGGAGGGCGCGCCTGCGCAGACCAGCGCTCCCACAGAAAACACGGTCAGACCGAGCAGGTACGCTGCTTTGCCGCCCAGCCTTCCCGCCAGCGCGGCGGCCAAGGTGGCGCCGACGATCGAGGCCACCACGAAGAGCGTGGTGTTCCACGCGTAGTACGCGAGCCCGCCGATGTCGTGCACGATCGACGGCATGATGGTGGTGACGACATAGACGTTCGTGGCGTGCAGCGCCGTGCCGCCCGCGAGCGCGACCGAACGGATGCCGTTGCGTCCTGAAAGAAGATCCGCCCAGGAGGCGGACGCAGCCTTGGTTTCCATGCGTTCCTCGACAGTGCACGCGGCGCGCGCCAATATCCAAGTTGTGACTTGGTATATTAGACTCTCCGCCGGGAATTAAACAAGTATGAACTTGGAAAATATCGATCCCACCAGCGAACGCATCCTCCGCCAGCTGAAGACCCACGGCCCGCTAGGCACCGCCGCGCTGGCCGAGACGCTGGGCATCAGCGCGGAGGCGGTCCGTCAACAGGTGCAGAAGCTGCTCGACGAGGCCTTGATCGCCGGCGAACAGGAACGCGCTGCCGGCGCTGGCCGCCCGCGCCAGCTGTGGTCGCTCACCGCCGCCGGCCACGCCCGCTTCCCGGATGCGCATGCCCAACTGGCGGTGGACCTCATCGCCTCGGTGCGCACCCTGTTCGGCGATGCCGGCGTGGACAAGCTGGTCGACGCACGCCGCGAAGAGAACCGGCGCAACTACGCCCAGGCCATCGGAAACGCCCGCTCCCTCGCCGACCGCGTCCGCCGCCTCGCCGCGATCCGCGAGCAAGAGGGCTACATGGCACGCGCCGAGAAAGACGGCCGCGACTGGCTCCTCATCGAAGACCACTGCCCCATCTGCTCCGCCGCCCGTGCCTGCCAGGGCTTCTGCCGCGCCGAACTGGAACTGTTCCAGGAAGTGCTTGGCCAGGAAGCCAGCGTAAAGCGCGAACAACACCTGCTCGCCGGTGCGCGACGCTGCGTGTATCGCATCAGCCAGCGCAAGCCGGTGGGGACGGCGGTAAAGGTGAGTTAAGGGCGGAAAGATTCGGCTGATCTTTTACGGCTACGGCATCGTCACTGCAGCGCCGTTCCGCGCGCCCCTATCGCCAACTGCGCGTAGACAAAGAAAACAGCTAACCGCGCGTGACCTTCGACACTGTCGACCTCTCTCCTACCCCACCTAGCCTGCTCGGTCAGCTACCCCGCCGACCATCGGCGGACCGGCCATCCGCACCACAGGGAGACCCCATGAAGAACTTCGCGAAACCGCTGGCGCTGGCCGTCGGCGTGGCCTTGTCCACCGCTGCCGTCGCCGGCCCCTCCGGCAACTTCGACATCAAGGAACTGGACAAGAAGATCTCTCCCTGCGCCGACTTCAACGGCTTCGTCAACGCCAAGTGGGTGTCCGCGCACCCGATCCCGCCGGACCGCACGCGCTGGGGCTCCTTCGATGCCCTGCGCGAGGACAGCCTCGACGCGCAGCGCACCATCGTCGAGCAGGCGGCCAAGAACGTCGCGCGCGCCAAGCCTGGCTCCATCGAGCAGAAGATCGGCTACCTCTACGCCTCCGGCATGGACGAGGCGGCGATCGAAAAAGCAGGCTACGACCCGATCAAGCCGCAGCTCGCGAGCATCGATACGCTGAAGAACGCCGCGGACGTCGCGACGTACATTCGCAACACCTACGCGCGCGGCGACGCCGTGGCATTCCGCTTCTACGGCGGTCCGGACTTCAAGGATTCCAGCCGTCAAATCGCTTACGCCGGCCAGGGCGGTCTCGGCCTGCCCACCGCCGATTACTACAGCAAGCCGGACTTCGCGACGATCCGCGAGGCCTATGTGGCGCACATCGCGCGCGTGCTCCAGCTGGTGGGTGTGAGCGCTGCCGACGCACAGGCCCAGGCCAAGGCGGTGATGGCGTTCGAGACGCGCCTGGCCGCCGCCTCGCTGGTACCTACCGAACTGCGCAAGCCGGAGAACCGCTACCACTACGTCAGCATCGCCGATGCGGACAAGGTGACGCCGCACTTCGACTGGGCCGCGTTCTTCAAGGCGCAAGGCGCCGACGTGACGGACGGCTTCTCGCTGTCTCATCCCAAGTTCTTCGCTGAATTCGACAAGATGCTGGCCGACGTGCCGGTGTCCGACTGGCAGGCCTATCTGCGCTTCCATGCGGTGGACAGCGCGGCGCCTTACCTGTCGAAGGCGTTCCAGCAAGAAGACTTCGACTTCAACGCGAAGACGCTCAATGACCAGAAGGAAATGAAGGCGCGCTGGAAGCGCACGCTCGACGCCGTCAACGACGGCATGGGGATGGCGCTGGGCGAGCTCTACGTGGCGCGGTACTTCTCGCCGGAATCCAAGCAGCGCGCCCAGGCGCTGGTGGACAACCTGCGCGCGGCCTACAAGGCGCGTATCGAGAACCTGGAGTGGATGAGTCCGGCCACCAAGCAGAAGGCGCTGGAGAAGTGGGCCAGCTTCACACCCAAGATCGGCTATCCCGACAAATGGCGCGACTGGAGCGGCCTGCAGCTGAAATCGGGCGACTACTTCGGCAACGTGGAAGCGGCGGGCAAGTTCAACTACGACTACATGGTCGGCAAGATCGGCAAGCCGGTCGACCGCACCGAGTGGGGCATGACGCCGCAGACGGTGAACGCCTACTACAACGCGCAGAAGAACGAGATCGTTTTCCCCGCCGCCATCCTGCAACCGCCGTTCTTCGACGCCAAGGCCGACGACGCGCTGAACTACGGCGGCATCGGCGCCGTGATCGGCCACGAGATGGGCCACGGATACGACGATCAGGGCAGCAAGTTCGACGCTCAGGGCAACAACGTCAACTGGTGGACCGACGCCGATCGCAAGGCGTTCGACGAGCGCACCGCCAGACTCGCCGCGCAGTTCAACGGCTACGAGGCGCTGCCTGGCAAGTTCGTCAACGGCCAGTTGACCATGGGCGAGAACATCGGCGACCTGGGCGGCCTCAATGCCGCCTACGACGCGCTGCAGATGGCGCTGGCCAAGAATCCGGCCGAGTCGAAGAAGACCATCGACAGTTACACCCAGAACCAGCGCTTCTTCCTCAACTGGGCGCGGGTGTGGCGCGGCTCGATCCGCCCCGCGGCGCAGTTGACCTTGCTCAACACCGATCCGCATGCGCCGGCGCAGTTCCGCGCGATCGGCGCTCCGTCGAACATGGCCGCGTTCGCCGAAGCGTTCCAGTGCAAGACGGGCGACAAGATGGTGCGTTCGGGCGAGCAGCAGGTGAAGATCTGGTAAGCGCCCACGAGGCGAGGAAAGCCAAAACCGCGGACGCGAGTCCGCGGTTTTTTTTCGCCTCACCACCGATCGGACGAACCTCCGCCACCGGAATCTCCGCCGCCGCCGGAGAAGCCCGAGCCCGACGATCCCGAGCCGCCACCTTTGCCGCCGCGGAATAGCAGGCCTAGCAGGAAACCCAGGATGCCACCGCCGGAAGATTCCGCGGCTTTGCGCCGCTTGCTTTCCTTGTCGCCGAAGCCCGGCCATAGCCACACGTCCATGAAGCGCGGCGGCCAGCGTCCGGACCTGGTCAAGGCGCGCTGCTGATTCTTGGACGCCTGTCCAAGCATCAGGCGATAGCGAATGACGTAGACGGCCGCCAGCTGCGCCAGCAGGACACCCAGCGCCACCGGCCATCCCCAGATCGCGAACGCGAACGTCGATGGAATCAGCAGATAGCCCAGCGAAAGCACGCCGCCCGTGGCGACGGCACACCAGAAGAACAGCGCCATGAGCAGCAGCGCCGACAGATAGCCCAGCAACGTGGAAAACAGATCGCGCAGGGACGTCTTTTGCGGCGACGGAAGCGCCTCCGGGCTCGCAAGCTCCTGCCCCTCCAATGCGCCAAGCACTGCATCCACGCCCGCTTCCATGCCGCCGGCCAGATCGCCCGCGGCGAAATGCGGATGCATGTCCTCGCGCAGGATGCGCGAGCTGGCAAGGTCGGTGAGCGCGCCCTCCAGCCCGTAACCCACTTCGATGCGCGCACGGCGCTCCTTCACCGCCAGCACGATCAGCACGCCGTCGTCGACGCCTTTTCGTCCGAGCTTCCAGGTATGGAAGACCTCGTTGGCATAACTCTCGATGTCCCGTCCCCCCAGGTCCGGAACGGTGAGCACCACGACTTGATGGCCGGTGGCGCGTTCCTGCGCCGAGAGCTTCGCTTCGATGGCGCCGGCACTCGCGCCCAGCACGGCGGCGTAGTCGTTCACCCTGCCTTGCAACGCCGGAATGCCGGCGGCGTCATCGGCGAGCACCGGCCGGCCGATGGCCAGGCAGAGCAAAAACAGGCAGGCCATCCATCGCTTCATTTGTGTCATCCCTGATCCCTCACCAGCTGTCCGACGAACCGCCGCCGCCCGAATCGCCGCCGCCGCCCGAGAAGCCATCGGACGACGAGGAAGAAGAGCCGCTGTCGCTGCTGCTCACCCAAAAGGTCGTGCTGCCGTCGGCGCCACGCACCACGCGTCGTCCCTGCCCGCTACCAGGCCAGCGCCACACCTCCATGAAGTGTGGCGGCCAGCTCTTCACGGTCGAATTGGCCGGTCGCCGCCCGTTCTTCGTGCGGCGCAGGAATTCCTTGCGCATCCAGCGCCGGCGTAAGCCGAAGATGCCCGCGAGGAAAGCCAGCAGAATCGCCAGCGCTACCGGCCATGGAGCCATCGCGAACATGAAACCTTGGCACAGCATCGGCAGGCAGAGAATCTTCCAGCCGCCAAACGCTGCGGCCAACAGGCTCAGCAGCGCGCTGACGATGAGCGGGAGGATGAATGCCCACCACGGCGCCCAGGCTTCGGCATCGCGGACAGGCGTTTTCATGGGTTCCTGCCCGGCGAGTACCGCAAGCACCGCATCGACGCCGGCATCGATTCCTCCCGCGTAGTCGCCGGCGGCGAAACGGGGACGCATGAGCTCCCGCTGGATGCGCGAGCTGGCCAGGTCGGTAAGCGTGCCCTCCAGCCCGTAGCCGACTTCGATGCGCGAGCGACGGTCCTTCACGGCCAGCACGATCAGCACGCCATCGTCGATACCTTTGCGCCCGAGCTTCCACGCATGGAAGACGTTGTTGGCATAGCTTTCGATGTCCTGGCCGCCAAGGTCAGGCACGGTAAGGACCACGACCTGGTTGCCGGTGGTCCGCTCCTGCCCGGCCAGCTTGGCCTCGATGGATGCGGCCTGCGCACCGAGTACTCCGGCGTAGTCATTCACCCGCCCCTGCAGCGCAGGCACGCCGGCTTCACCGGCGACGGCCGGCGCCCCGATCGCCAGGATCAAAAAAGCCAGCCAGGTCCAACGCGTGATGCTTCGCATTCTTTGCATCCTTGCGGCGTTTACGCCAAAGGCATCCAGCCATTACCGCCGCGCCGCGAAACGGCAAGCGGCGGACCGCGGTCACATGAGCAGCGAGCGCACTTTCAACAGTGCGGTGACGAAGGCGTCGATTTCCTCGCGCGTGTTGTAGAACGCCAGCGACGCGCGCAGCGTGGCCGGCACGCCATAGAACTGCATCAAGGGATGGGCGCAATGATGGCCCGAGCGCACGGCGACGCCCTGCAGGTCCAGCAGGGTCGCCAGGTCGGTGGCCTGGGCGCCTTCGATCAGGAAGGAGATCACCGGCTCCTTCTCGGCGGCCTCGCCGAAGATCCGCAGCCCGGGAATCTCGCGCAACCGCTCCGTGGCATACGCCAGCAGTTGTTGTTCCCAGGCGTGGATGGCCTCGAAACCGATCGAATCGTAGTAATCGATCGCCGCCGACACGCCGGCGAACCCGGCAATATTGGGCGTACCCGCCTCGAAGCGATGCGGCGGATCGGCGAACGCCGTGCCGTCGAAGCGGACCTCGCGGATCATCTCGCCGCCGCCGAAGAACGGCGGCATGGCCTGCAGCAGCTCCTTGCGCGCCCACAGCGCTCCGGTGCCGGTCGGCGCAAGCATCTTGTGGCCGGTGATCGCGTAGAAATCGCAACCCAGCGCCTGCACGTCCACCGGGCGGTGCGGCACCGCCTGCGAGCCGTCCACCAGCAAGGGAATGCCTCGCTTGCGGCACTCGCGCGCCAGCTCGCGCACGGGGTTCACCGTGCCCAAC
>JBCNOA010000091.1:0-15102 GCA_039594095.1 Dyella sp. | reverse complement strand
CCTGGCGAACGTCGTGCGTGGCGTGTTCCAGGCCTGCCACCTCGGCTATGCGGTCGCTCAGCGGTGGCAGGGCCAGGGGCTCATGCGCGAGGCCCTGGAAAGCGGGCTGGACTGGGCCTTCGGTCCGCTCGGCCTGCATCGGGTGATGGCCAACTACATGCCGCGCAACGAGCGCAGCGGAAAGCTGCTGGAGCGGCTGGGTTTCGAGCGCGAGGGTTACGCGAAGCGTTACCTGTGCATCGCCGGCGTGTGGGAAGACCACGTGCTCACAGCGCGCATCCATCCGAAAGGATGATCAGCTGAAAGGGTGAGAAGGGGAGCCGGGGCGAACCTCGGCGTCCTCCACTTTCATGCGTCTCAGGCTGGGTCGGGGCTGGCCTTGCAGCTCACCCCGACCGCACTGTCAGGCCTTGGCGGCCGGGCGGCGTCGGCGACGGCGCTGGCGGTTGCCTTCGCTGGAGCGTTCCGCAGCGACCGGCTGCTGCGCGTGTCCATGCGGGCGATGCGACGACGCGGGGCGCGGTGCGCGCGGCTGGCGCTGTCCCTGCACGGGGCGGGGCGCGCCAGCGTCCAGGCGCAACGGCTGGGAGGGCTCGAAACCGGCGACGTCAGTCACGGCGATTTCCTGCTTGAGCAGGCGACGGATGTCGCGCAGGAGCCCCGATTCGTCATGGCTCACCAGCGACACCGCCAGGCCGTCGGCGCCGGCGCGGCCGGTGCGGCCGATGCGGTGCACGTAGTCCTCGGCCACCATCGGCAGATCGAAGTTGATCACGATCGGCAACTGGTCGATATCGATACCGCGCGCGGCGATGTCGGTGGCAACCAGCACGGTGATGCGGCCGCTCTTGAAGTCGCCGAGCGCGCGCGTACGGGCGTTCTGGCTCTTGTTGCCGTGGATCGCCGCGGCGCGCAGGCCGGCGGCTTCCAGATAGCGCACCAGCTTGTCCGCGCCATGCTTGGTGCGGCTGAACACCAGGGTCTGGCGGCGGCTGTCCTGGGCCAGCACGTGCAGCAGCAGATCGCGCTTGCGTGCGGCATCGACCGGATGCACGTGATGGCTCACCGTGGTCGCCACCGTGTTGGGCGGGGTGACCGAGACTTCGCGCGGCTCGTGCATGAACTGCAGAGCGAGCGCCTTGATCGGCGGCGCGAAGGTGGCGGAGAACAGCAGCGTCTGGCGCTGCTTCGGCAGCGCGCCGAGGATCCGCTTGAGCGCGGGCAGGAAGCCCATGTCGAGCATGCGGTCGGCTTCGTCCAGGATCAGCATTTCCACGCCGGAGAGGTCGACCGTGCGCTGCTGCATGTGGTCGATCAGGCGGCCCGGCGTGGCGATCACCACGTCCACGCCGCGGCGCAGGACCTGCATCTGCGGCCCCATGCTGACGCCGCCGAAGATGGTGGCGCTGCTCACGCGCAGGTGGCGGCCGTAATCGCGCAGGTTGTCGTTGACCTGAGCCGCCAGCTCGCGGGTGGGAGTGAGCACGAGCGCGCGCGGACGGCGCGTCTGCGTGGCGCCGGCGGAGGAAAGCCTGTGCAGCAGGGGCAGCGCGAAAGCCGCCGTCTTGCCGGTGCCGGTCTGTGCGGCGGCCAGCAGATCGTGGCCTTCCAGTACCACCGGAATGGCGCCGGCCTGGATGGGAGTGGGATTGGCGTAGCCTTGTTCGGCGAGCGCACGCAGCAACGCGGGCGCGAGGCCCAGCGATTCGAAAGACATGGATGCTCCAGGGCGCAACCCGGAGCGATATCGAACCGCGTTGCAGTATTCAATGAGGGGGGACGGCGGGATGCCGTCCGCACAGTATAGCGGAAACCGGCGAGGGCTGCTTTCAGCGCGGCCGGCGCGCCACCAGGAGGTAGCTGTTGAAGGGCGTCCGGCCGAACAGCGGCCCGGCGTTCACGGTCAATCCGGCCCGTTCCAGCGGGACCCGCAGCTCAGCTTCCGTGGGGTAGTGCTGCGCTCCGCCGCGGATGCGGCCGCTGACGCGCAGCCACACTTCCTCCGCGCGCGTGGCCTGGAAGCGCCAGCTGCCGTCGCGCAGCACGCTGCGGATCACCAGCGTGCCGCCGGGAGCGAGCCGGCGGACGGCCGCATCCAGCAGGGCTGCCTGCGTTTCGCGGGGCAAGTAGTGAAGCATGTCCAGCAGCGCCACGTGCCCTTGCACCTCCGGCAGCGACGAGACGTCCGCCATCCGTAGTTCCATCGCGTGCTCCAGGCCGGCGCGGCGCACCGCCGCCATGCCTTCGGAGATCTTGCGTTCGTCGTGGTCGAGGCCGATGTAGCGAGGCAGCGTGCCGCGCATGTGCAGATACAGGCCGAGCAGGCCGATGCCGCAGCCGATGTCGAGTAACGGCAGGTCGGTGCCGCCGAGCGCGTCCGCGGTCGCTGCATAGACCGGATCGGAGGCGAGCTTGCCGCGCACGTAGCCGCGCTGGATGCGGCCGTCGTAGAAGCCGGCGATACGGTGATGCGAGAGGCGATCCATCGTCCCTTCGATGACAAGAGGTCTTCCGCAGACTAGCGTCCGTCTCCGCGCAATACCACCGAGTCATGCGGGCTCGGCCTTGCGCCTCGGCACGCATTGGTGTCTTGTTGCGCGAACCATCGTCACTGCGGAGCCCCTATGCGGCTGCTTGCGCCCCTGCGGGAACTGGATGCCACCCAGCGTCACACGGTATTGGCGAGCTTTCTTGGCTGGACCCTCGATGCGTTCGACTACTTTCTGTTGACGTTCGTGATCGTCGCGGTCGCCCAGGACTACCACGTCGCCAAGGCGGAGGTGTTGTACGGGCTGTTCCTGACCCTTGCCGCGCGGCCGCTGGGCGCGTTGCTGTTCGGACGGCTGGCCGATCGCTTCGGGCGGCGGCCGATCCTGATGATCGACGTGCTGCTGTTCTCCCTGTTCGAGTTCGCTACCGCGTTCGCGCCTTCGTTGACCGTGTTCCTGGTGCTGCGCTTTCTGTTCGGCGTGGCGATGGGCGGCGAATGGGGGCTGGGCGCATCGCTGGCGATGGAGAGCATTCCGCCACGCGCGCGCGGGCTGGTCTCGGGCCTGTTGCAGAGCGGCTATCCCTGCGGGTTCTTTCTCGGCGCGCTGGTGAACTGGCTGCTAGTGGACCATATCGGCTGGCGCGGGCTGTTCATGGTCGGCGCGGCGCCCGCCTTTCTGGTGCTGTATCTGCGCGCCAGCGTGCCGGAGTCGCCCGTGTGGGAAGCCCATCGGCACGAGCGAGCGAGGCTGGGTTTGTTCGAACAGATGCGCGGGCACTGGAAGCTTGCGTTCTATCTGATCCTGCTGATGGCCGCGTTCAACATGTTCAGCCATGGCTCGCAGGACCTCTATCACACCTTCGAGGAAGAGACGCTGCGGTTGCCGACAGGTTCCGGATCGGCGTTCCTCCTGGTGGCGATGCTCAACCTGGGGGCGATGGTGGGCGGTCTGGGCTTCGGTGCGCTGTCCGAGCGGATCGGTCGGCGCCGGGCGATGATCACGGCCGCGCTGCTGGCCATTCCGGTGATTCCGCTGTGGATGTACGGCGGATCGATGTTCTGGCTCGCGGTGGGCGCCTTCCTGATCCAGGTGATGGTGCAAGGTGCCTGGGGTGTGGTGCCCACCCACTTGAACGAGCTGTCGCCGGACGCGGTGCGCGGCACCTTGCCGGGTGTGGCGTACCAGCTCGGCAATCTGCTGGCGGCCTATACGGCCAATGCGCAGAACCTCATTTCGGAATGGCGTGGCGGGGACCTGGCGTTCGCCATGAGCGCCTGGATTGCCGGCATCGCCTTGTTGCTGGCGCTGCTGGTCTGGCTCGGGCCGGAGGCGCACGGTGTGGGCTTCGGCGGCGACCGGCGGGCCGGCTAGGGCCCCCTTGCTGCTAGAATGGCCGCTTTTCGCACATATCACGAGACAGGCAATGAAGGCTGGCAAGGACAAGGTCATCTCGCTCCACTACACCCTGACGGTGGACGGCGAGAAGGTGGAAAGCTCGCGCGATCGCAACGAGCCGCTTTGGGTACTGCTGGGCCACGGCCAACTGATTCCGGGCCTGGAAAAGGCGCTGGACGGTCACGAGGCCGGCGAGAGCCTGCAGGTGGAAGTGACGCCGGAAGAAGGCTACGGCGAACGTCAGGAAGGCCAGATCCAGCGCGTCCCGAAGAAGTACTTCCAGAACGGCGCCAAGCTGAAGGTGGGCGACACCACCGTGCTGGCCCTCAAGCAAGGCGGCCACCGTGCAGTCACCGTGCATAAGGTCGGCATGACCGCGGTCGACGTCGACCTCAACCACCCGATGGCCGGCAAGACGCTGCATTTCGATGTGACCATCAACGAAGTGCGCGACGGCACCGAGGAAGAAATCCAGCATGGCCACGCGCATCCGCCGGGCGCCGAAGCCCACTGAGCGGATTTCACTGCGAGTCGATGCGAAAACGGCGCCCATGGGCGCCGTTTTCTTTGGGCTTCTTCGAGTGCGATCAGGCCAGTGTGATCTGGACGTCCACGTTGCCGCGCGTCGCGTGCGAATACGGGCAGATATCGCTGTGCGCGGTGTCGATCAGCTTCTGAGCGACGTCGCGGTCGATGCCGGGCAGGCTGACTTCCAGCTTCACCGCGATGCCGAAGCCGGTCGGTTCGCGCGGGCCGATGCCCACCTGCGCGGTGACGGAAGCGTCTTTCAGCGCGACCTTCTGTTCGCGGGCCACATAACGCACGGCGCCTTCGAAGCAGGCGGCGTAACCGGCCGCGAACAACTGCTCCGGGTTGCTGCCCGCGCCGCCGGGGCCGCCCAGCTCCTTCGGCACCTTCAGGTCGAAGTCGAGCACGCCGTCGCTGCTCTTGATGTGGCCTTCGCGGCCGCCCTTCGCGGTGGCGGTGGCGGTGTAGAGGATCTTGCTGATTGTGCCGTTGCTCATGGTGATTTCCTCGTCGGTGGTGGGAGTGGAGTGATGGGAGTGGGGTCAAACATCGGTGGAGCTGGCGACCCGCGCCGCGAGCTGCCTCAGCTCGTCGCGCAGGCGGCGCATATCGTCGAGGCCCAGGCACAGCCGCGCCGCGAGGCATGCGGGGATGTCTTCGGCCTGGGTGCGCAGGTCCCGGCCTTCGGGAGTCAGTCGGATCTCTACTTCGCGCTCGTCGCTGGGGCGACGCTGCCGGCTGACCAGTCCGGCCTGCTGCAGGCGCTTGAGGAGCGGCGTCAGCGTGCCGGAGTCCAGTTGAAGGCGGCGCCCCAGCTCGCGCACGGTCAGTCCGTCTTGTTCCCACAGCACCAGTAAGGTCAGGTACTGGGGGTAGGTCAGTCCCAGTTCCTGCAGCAGCGGCCGATACACGGCGGTCACGGCGCGGGACGCCGCATACAGCGCGAAGCAGAGCTGTTGGTCGAGGAGCAGGGCGGTGGGTGTCGCGTTCTTCATGGGGTGGCACCTTAAGGGCAAAATTAAATTGTGTACAATTCAATTTTCCAATCGCTGCGATAGATCGGGCCTAGGGTGGCCAGTCAGGGGTTGGCGAGGCGAGGCAGGCTAATCCAGGAGCCGTTTGCCGAAGGCGAAGTGGTCCTTCCAATACGGGCCGTCGATATCGTCCAGTCGGACCGTGCCGCCACTGTTCGGGGCATGCACGAAGCGGCCCTTGCCCACGTAGACGCCCACGTGGCTGATGCCTCCCCGGCTGCCGAAGAACACCAGGTCTCCGCTTATCAGGTCGCTCATGGTGCCCACCCGGCGTCCGTCCATCGCCGACATTTCGCGCGACGTGCGGGGCAACTGGAGACCGGCAGCCTGCCGGTAGATGTAATCCACCAGCCCGCTGCAATCGAAGCCTCCGTCGGGCGTATTGCCGCCCCAGCGGTAGGGCGTGCCGACCAGCGCGATGGCGCGGAACAAGACGTCGTTGGCCGTGCCGGCCGCTCCCTCGGGCGCTCGCGCCGGGAGGCTTGCGAGCGAGGAATGCGAGTCCTTGAAGGTGGGCTGCGGGCGCCGCGGCGCGCTGGAACAGGCTGCGAGCAGCAGGATGGCCAGCCCCAGCGCCGCATGGCGTAGCCCGCGTGGCCGTGCTGGCGTACGAAAGGTCGGGGCGGCGGCGGCCTGGCGCATGGGAGTTACCCTGGCAAACGACGGCGCGAGGCTAGCAAATCAATAGGTTGGATGGAAGTCTTGAGGCCGACTTGAGGCTCTCTAGCGCTGAGACACGGGCGCCTTTTCCGCCTTGCCGACATCGACCACGCGCTCGCTCAGCACTTTGCCGTCCGCGTCCCGAGCGCGCAGCCGGTATTCGCCGGGGAACAGGTACAGCGCGCTTTGCACGCCCGATCGCAGGAAGGCAAAGCGATCCGCAGCGACGGCGTGATCCGTCTCCCGCGCGTAGAACGCCTCGACCAAGCAGGGAAAGGTCTTGCCGCACAGCGCACTGTCGATCGGCAGCGGCTTGCGCTGGCCGCCGAGATCGAGCCAGTCGGGGCGTTCCCCGTCATCGGATGCGAGCGTGGTCGGCGCGAGGACATCGCCCAGATGGGCGTATTGAGGCACGGCTTTCGCGCTTTTGATGGCGTGCGTATCGCGAGGCAGGATGACCGAGACGTCGTGCAGGGCGGGGTTGGCGCTCCAGACGGCTGGCATGAGCGGGCCCGTGGACTTGCGCTCCAGTACAGAGGGCGAGGCGATCCCGAAATCGGCGACGAGTTGATCGTAGGCGGCGTGCGGCACTCGCGGATTGGCTTCGCGGAACTGCGTCTGCTCGATCGAGAGCGGTTCGAGGCCGGTCAGGCGCGCCAGTTCTGCGGCCATGGGCACGGCTTGGCCCAGACGCCCCTTAGCCTTGTCGATATGCGCATAGCCGGCGTGCACGAAAAGGCGGGCATCCGGATGCTTCGCGAAGACGCGCTGGTACAGGTTCTTCGCCTGTCCGCTTTCACGGCCTTCGGTGGTGGCGCTGTCCGTCTCATACGGAACCACGATGAAGCCCAGTTGCAGCGCCTTGCGCGCGATTTCGCCCAGCATCGGCTCGTGCAGATACTCGCTTCCGCTGTTCTCCAAGGGGTAGCCGCGCGCCGCGAGCTCGATGTCCTGGTCGCCCAGCGCCTCCATGGCGAAGTGCGTGAAGCCGGCGGCTTTGAGGCGGGGCAGCAACGCCAAGGTCAGTTCGCGCGTATGCGGATCGTGGTGAGCTTCGTTGATGACGACGAGCCTGCGACCGGCGGCGAGCCGGGAAATGGTCGTGACGGCGTCCACGCGCTGCCATTCGGCGGGCGAGGGGAGCGGGTCGGTGTAGTTCTTCCGACTGTCGATCGGGAAATCCATCAGCGCCTGGAGGTACATGCCCAGTTCGCTCTCGGTGGTGGCCAGGAACTGCTGGGCCGGCAAGCGCTGTTCTTCCGGCAGCTTGTGCACGGCGTCCGCCAGATAGCGGTAGCGGGCCAGGTCATCGGTCAGCGGCCTGAGATCCTTCAACAGCGCAAGCGTGGAGGGTGCGATTTCGCTGGCGTGCGAAGCGCCGCCAAACCCAAGCGCGGCCAGACAGACGGCTGCCCTGATTCGACGCGAAAGCCCGTGGATCGATGCCATGAAATCCCTTCCCCCGTGAATGGACGAAACGCTAGCGGCACGCGCGCGGAAATTGCAAAAGCAGCGCAGCATGGGCACGGTCATGGCGAAACGTCCCACCGTCTTTCCATGAGCGTGCGTCCGTCCGGTCCCCACGCGCGCAGCCGGTATTGACCCGGGTACAGATAGAGTGAGCTCATGCCGTCGGGCGCGAGAAACGTGAAGCGATCGGCCGGGATGGCGTCGTCGCTTTCGTCGGCGTAACGCGCCTCGACGACGCAAGGAATGTGCCCCCTGCAGAGGTCGGTGGTGATCAGGCGCGAGACGCGATGGCCTTCCAGGCTCAGCCAGCGCGGCCGGCGCAGATGGCCGGGGCCGGGCAGCAGCACGTCGACGTCATGGCGCGAGGGATCGGCAGTCCATGCGCTGCCGTCGTCGCGACGGGTCAGCACGACGGCTTTCGCTGGCTGGTAGAGCGCGATCAGCTGGCGGTACGGATCTTTATCGAGGGGCACGCCGATATCGCGCCAGCGGGTCTGGTCGATCGAGAGCGGATCGAAGCCCGTGAGTTCGCGCAATTGCATCGCCATGGGCTTCACGCCGGTGCCGAGATTGCCCGGCGCTTTGTCGATATGCGCGTAGCCCGCATGAATGAACAGCCGTGCCTTCGGATCGACCTGGAACACCTTGCGGTACAGCTGGCGCGCCTGGCCGGCTTCGCGATCGGCCGAGGTGCCGGCGTCGGATTCATAGGGCACCACGACGAACCCGAGCTTCAAAGCCTGGCGCACGACCTCCCCGTAGAGCGGTTCGCGCAGGTACTGGCTGCCGCTGGCGGGAATCGCGTAGCCGCGTTTGGCGAGTTCCGGGTCGGCATCGTGCAGCGCTTCGGCGGCGAAGTGAGTGAAGCCTTCGGCGCGCAGCCGCGGCAACAGAGCCAGCGTGAGCGCGCGCGTGTGCGCGTCGTGATGCGCTTCGTTGATCATCACGATGCGGCGGCCCTCGGCCAGTTTCGCGATCGTGTCGACCGCATCGCTGGCTTGCCACTGCGTGGGCGGAGGCAGCTCTCCGGAAAAGCTCACGCGGTTGTCGAACGGAAAATCGCGGATGGCCTCGCTGTAGAGGCCGAGCTGGTCCTCGATCGCCGCCAGCAGCTGCAGCGGCACGATGCGATCGTCGTGTGCGAGATGCGGTATCTCGTCCTGCAGATGCTGATAGCGCTGGAGGTCGTTCGCCAGCGACTGGAGTTCGGCGTACATGTCGCGCGGGTGGGGCGATCCGCCGGACGGTGTCGCTGCGGCCGGGAATACCTGCAGGGCCGCGCAGAGCGCCAGGCCGAAGAGGCGAGCGAAACGGCGCCGGGGCGCGCGTCGGTCGGTGTCCATGATGTCACCCCCATGAGCCAGGCCGGCGGGGAAGCGGCCTGGCGCCGCTACAATAGCCCGCATGGATGCTTCCCGCAGCGATGTATTGATCCTCGGCGGCGGCGTGATCGGCCTCGCCTGCGCCTATTACCTGCTGAAGGCCGGCGCCACGGTGCGCGTGCTGGAACAAGGGACGCCGGGCTGCGGAAGCTCCCATGGCAACTGCGGCACCATCACGCCGAGCCATGCGGCGCCGCTGGCCATGCCGGGCATGGTGGGCGTGGCGTTGCGGTCGATGTTCCGCGCCGATGCGCCCCTCTACCTCAATCCCCGCCCCGACCTGGCGCGCCTGCGCTGGCTGCTGGGCTTTGCCCGGCGCTGCAACTGGCGCGACTTCGAGCGTGCCACGGTCGCGCGATCGGCCATCTTGCAGCGCTCGCGCGGCCTGCTGGAGTCCTTGATCCACGAAGAAGGCCTCGACTGTGAGTTCGTTCCCGGCGGGGAGCTGTACGTCTATCGCGGCCGCGCGCAGCTGGAAGCGGACGAACGCCATCACGCCCAGGTACTCGACCGGCTCGGCATCGAGGTGCGGCGCATGCGTGGCGACGAGGTGGAGGCGGCGGAGCCGGCCTTGTTGCCCGGCGTGGCCGGCGGACTCTTTCACCCGGGCGATGCGCAGCTCAGGCCCCATCGTTACGCGGCGGAGTTGGCGCGGCGTGTGCGCGAGCTCGGCGGCACCATCGAAAGCGGTGCGCGCATCGACCAGTTCGGAGTGGAAGACGGGCGCATTTCGCATGTGCGCACGACGCGCGGTGTCTTCCGCGGGGACCGCGTAGTGATGGCACTGGGTGCCTGGTCGCCGCTGCTGGGGCGACTTCTGGATCTGCGCCTGCCGATGCAGCCCGGCAAGGGCTATTCGATCACTTACACGCGGCCCGCCCAGGCTCCGCGCAACGCGCTGGTGCTGCGCGAAGCGGCCGTGTGCGTCACGACCTGGGGCAGCGGCTACCGCCTGGGCAGCACGATGGAGTTCTCCGGTTATGCGGAAGGACTGAATCGCACGCGTCTGGACGCGCTGCGCCGCGGCGCGGCCGCCGCGCTGCGCGAGCCCGAAGGCCCCGAAGTGATGGAAGAGTGGTGGGGCTGGCGGCCTATGAGCATGGACGAAGTGCCCATCATCGGTCCTAGCACGCGGTGGTCCAACCTCTTGTTCGCCACCGCGCACGGCATGCTGGGCGTGAGCATGTCGGCCGCCACCGGCGAGCTGATCGCCGCGCTGGCGGGAACGGGCGCGCCGTCGATCGATCCCGCGCCTTACGCGCCGGCGCGGTTCGGTCTCTGAGCGACGACCGCGTTTTTGACATGGGCTTACAGCTGCGCCCGTTAGGTTGGCGCTTTATCGAGAGGAATGCAGCCGCATGGCCGATACCTACGATCTGATCGTGCTGGGCGCCGGCTCCGGCGGACTGGCGGTCTCCTTTCGCGCCGCCCGGCATGGCGCGCGCGTGGCGATGCTGGACCCGGGCGCGCTGGGCGGAACCTGCGTCAACGTCGGCTGCGTGCCGAAGAAATCGCTGTGGTTCGCCGCGCAGATCGCGCACGCGATGCAGCTCGCCGGTCCCTATGGATTCGACGTCGGGCCCGGTGCGCTGGACTGGGAGCGGTTCCGCCAGCGACGCCTCGCCTATATCGACGGTATCAAGCTGCGCTACGAGGAACGCCTCGCTGCCGCGGGCGTGCAATGGCTGCGCGAAGCGGGGCGCTTCGTGGCTCCCGACACCATCGCCACCGAAAGCGGTGCGGAACTGCGCGCGCCCCAGATCGTGATTGCGACGGGCGCGCGACCGCAGCGTCCGGCGCTGCCGGGCTTCGAGCTGGGTCTGGTATCGGACGACATGTTCGCCCTCCGCGAGCCGCCCCGGCGCATGGCCATCGTGGGCGGTGGTTACATCGCGGTGGAATTCGCCGGCCTGATGCGCGCGCTGGGCAGCGAGGTGACATTGCATGTGCGCGAACGTCTGCTGCGCACTTTCGATGCAGACATGGTCGCGTGCCTCGAAGAGCACATGCGTACGCAAGGCATCACCCTGGCCACGGGCGCCCGCATCGCTGGCGCCCGCCGCGAAGGCGACGCCATCGTGCTGGAGGACGGCGTTTGCGGCGCACAGGGTCCTTACGATGCCGTGCTGTGGGCGCTCGGCCGCGTGCCGAATACCGAGCGCCTGGATCTGGACGCCGCAGGCGTTCAATGCGACGACCTGGGACACGTGCTCACCGACGCCTGGCAGAACACGAACGTGCCGGGCATCGCTGCACTTGGCGATGTCACCGGGCGCCTGGCGTTGACTCCCGTGGCGGTGGCTGCCGCGAGGCGCCTGGCCGACCGCTGGTTCGGCGGCATGAACGAGGCGAAGCTCGACTACGACGACGTGCCCAGCGTGGTCTTCGCGGAGCCGCCGCTGGCCGCGGTCGGCCTGACCGAGTCGCAGGCGCGCGAGCGCTTCGGCGATACGGTGCGGGTCTACCGCACCCGTTTCACGCCGATGCAATGGTCCCTGGCCGGCCTGCACGGACAGAGCGTCATGAAACTGGTCTGCGTCGGGCCGGACGAGCGCGTCGCGGGCGTGCACGTGCTCGGCCCCGGCGCCGACGAGATGCTGCAGGGCTTCGCGGTGGCCGTGAAGATGGGCGCGTGCAAGCGCGACCTGGACGCCACGGTGGCGATCCATCCCAGTTCGGCCGAGGAGCTGGTGCTGATGTCGTGACGGGACCCCGCGCCGCTGCGGATACACTGCGCGGATGGATACCTTCAGCCTGCACCAGGGCAGCGCTCCGCTGCTGATCAGCCTGCCGCACGACGGCAGTTTCATTCCCGACGATCTCGCTGCGCGCCTGCGGCCTGCCGCGCGCCGCGCGCCCGATACCGATTGGCATGTCGGACGTTTGTACCAGCCGCTGGCCGATGCGCTCGGCGCTAGCCTGATACGCCCGCATGCATCGCGCTATGTGGTGGATCTCAATCGTCCGGCCGACGGGCACGCGCTTTATCCGGGGCAGCGAGAGACCGGATTGGTATCCGCCATCGGCTTCGACGGCGAGCCTCTGTATCTGGATGGGCAGGAGCCCGGTCGAGCGGAAATTCAACAGCGGATAAACGATTACTGGCGCCCCTATCACCATGCGCTCGCGCAGGAAATTGCGAGGCTGCGCGAGGCGCATGGACGCGTGGTGGTGTGGGAAGGGCACTCGATCCGCAGCCGTGTGCCGATGCTCTTCGAGGGGCGGCTGCCAGACTTCAACCTGGGTACCGCGGATGGCGCCAGTTGCTCGCCGGCCCTGCAGCAGGCTCTGGCCGGGTCTCTGCAAGCGCAATCCGACTACAGTTTCGTCGTCAATGGGCGCTTCAAGGGCGGCTACATCACGCGGCATTACGCGGCTCCAGAGCAGGGCGTGCAGGCGGTGCAGCTCGAGCTCGCGCAGCTCAATTACATGGACGAGGACAGCTTCGCGTACGACGAGTTGAAGGCTGCGCGCCTGCAGCCGGTGATCCTCGATCTGCTGCGAAAGTGCCTGGACTAGCGCAAGGAATTTCGTCCGTATTCGCCCTTGCGGAAAGTCAAGCGGGCAGCTGCGGGCGCATGCGTTTCGCGCGCGAATTTTCCTGTTTCCGCGCGGCGCGGATCGTGCCAAGGTGAAGTCGCCGCGCCGCCCGCGATGCCGGGTTCCGGCCGGGTCCGCGGCGATACTGTTTCGAGGTTCTTCCCTATGCGCAAACTGGCCATCGCTTCCCTGCTCGCGGCGGGTGTAGCTCTCTCTGGATCGGTGTTCGCCCAGGACGGCGCGGCCGCTCCGCAGACGGGCTCGGCGCCGACGACCAAGTCGGCGACGCATCATCATCACGCCAAGAGTTCGCATAAGAGCCACAAGGGCTCGAAGGGCTCCAAGGGCTCCAAGAAGAGCACCATGCCGGCGACCACCACGTCGCACTGAGCGCTCTGTCAGTTGGATCGAGGCCCCGGGGCTCACGCCTCCGGGGCTTCTTCTTTTCCGGCGGCCGCTAGCCGCTCGGCAATGCGGCGATGCACTTCAGTTCGATCGCGATGGGCGTGGGCAGGGCGGTGACGCCCAGCGTGGTGCGGCAGGCGTCGACGCCGGCGAAATACTCCGCGTACAGGCGGTTGTAGGCGGGAAAGTCGCGCGCCATGTCCGTCAGATAGACGGTGACGTCGATCAGGTCTTGCCAACGCGCGCCGCTGGCCTCCAGCACCGTGCGCACGTTGGCGAACACCTGGCGGCACTGCGCCTCGAAGTCATAACTGATCAGGCGGCCTTCGGCGTCGTGCACATTGCCGGGCACGGCGTTGCCGCCGGGCATGCGCGGCCCCACGCCGGAAAGGAACAGCAGATCGCCCACGCGCCGCGCATGCGGATAGGCCCCCACGGGCGCGGGCGCGGCATCCGTGCGCACCACGCCGCCGCTCATCGCGGCACGACCGGTTCGGTGGCGAGGCGGTGCAGCGCCTGGTCGTAGGCCGGGCGAAGCTGCTCGCGCGAGCTGATATGGAAGCCCAGATCGTTCACGTGGCCATCGAACAGGCTGTAGCACCAGGCGTGCACGGAGAGTTTCTGCCCGCGCTCCCACGCGTCCATCACCATGGTGGTGTGGCAGACGTTGACCACCTGCTCGATCGCGTTGAGTTCGCACAGTCGCGTGTTGCGCAACTGCATGAGATCCAGCGACGCGAGCAGGCCCGAGTGGTGCTGCGCGACGTCGGCGACGTGGCGCAGCCAGTTGTCCACCAGTCCCAGGCGGCGGTCGTCCAGCACGGCCTGCACGCCACCGCAACCGTAGTGGCCGACCACGAGGATGTGTTCGACCCTCAGCACGTCCACCGCGAACTGGATGGTGCTCAGGCAATTGAGGTCGGTATGCGATACCACGTTGGCGACGTTGCGCTGGACGAAGATCTCGCCCGGAGGCAGGCCCACGATCTGGTTCGCCGGTACGCGCGAGTCCGAGCAGCCGATCCAGAGATACTTCGGCGCTTGCTGCTGGGCGAGGCGTTCGAAGAAGTGCGGATCTTCGCCGCGGACTTTCGCCGACCAGCGGCGGTTGCTGTCGATCAGGTCTTCCAGTGAATGGCTCAAGGTAGTGCCTCGAAAGGTTGGTCAGTAACGGATGCAGATGTTCTTAGGTTCGGTGAAGAAGCGCAGCGCCTCCACGCCGCCCTCACGGCCCAGGCCGGATTGCTTGGTGCCGCCGAAGGGCGTGCGCAGATCGCGCAGCAGCCAGCAGTTGATCCAGACGATGCCGAAGTCCAGGCGAGCCGCTACGCGATGGGCGCGCGACAAGTCGCCGGTCCAGAATGAAGCGGCCAAGCCGTAGCCCGTGCCGTTGGCGATCGCCACGGCCTCGTCTTCGTCCTCGAACGGGATCAGGCTGACTACCGGGCCGAAGATTTCATGTTGATTGGTGACGGCGTCCGGGCCGAGCCCTTCGATGACCGTCGGCGCCACATACCAGCCGCCCGCCAGCGAGCCGGGCATGGCCAGCGGCTCGCCGCCGCAAGCCACGAAGCCCCCCTCGGCGCGGGCCTGGTCGATGCAGGCCACGACCTTTTCGAAGTGTTCACGTGAGACGAGCGCGCCCAGATTCGTGTCCGGTTCGCGCGGATCGCCCACGCGCAGCGCGCGCACCTTGGCCAGATAGCGTTCGCGGAATGTGTCGTAGATGGACCGCTGCACCAGCAGGCGCGAGCCGCACAGGCAGATCTCGCCCTGGTTGGCGAAGCCGGAGCGCACGATGGTGTCGAGGTTGGCGTCGCTGAGGTCGGCATCGGCGAACACGATCGCGGGATTCTTGCCGCCCAGCTCCAGCGACACCTTTTTGAACTGCGGTGCGGCCGTAGCGGCGATCGCCGCGCCCGTACGCGTGCTGCCGGTAAACGAAACCGCCTTTACGTCGCGATGCTCGACGAGCGCCTGGCCTACGGCAGGGCCGCGCCCCTGCACGATGTTCAGCACGCCCGGCGGGAAGCCCGCTTCGATGCTCAGCTCGCCGAGCAGGGCTGCCGTGCAGGGGGTGATCTCGGACGGCTTGGCCACGACGGCATTACCGGTGGCGAGCGCCGGCGCGATCTTCCAGGTGAACAGATAAAGCGGCAGGTTCCATGGACTGATACAGCCGACCACGCCCAGCGG
>JBCNOA010000090.1:0-15116 GCA_039594095.1 Dyella sp. | reverse complement strand
GGCGGCCTTCCTCGTCATCTGCCTGTTCAACGCGGTAGGCCTGCTGCTGGCCAAGTTCCTGCGCCGCAGCGGTGAGATCGGCGTGCGCCGTGCGCTGGGAGCCACCCGTGGCGCGATCTTCGATCAGTGCCTGGTCGAGGCCGGCATGATCGGGCTGGACGGAGGCCTGGGCGGCCTGCTACTGATCCTGCACGGCCTGCATCTGGTGCGGCAGCAGCGGGTGGCGTTTGCCGACATGGTGCAACTGGACGCCCGCATGTTCCTGCTGACTTTTGCGCTGGCGATCGCCACCAGTCTGCTGGCCGGCTTCCTGCCCGCGCTGCGGGCGAGCCGGGTGGCACCCGGCCTGCAACTGAAGACGCTCTGAGGTGCGTATGCAGATCCAACCCGTCATGGCCGCGCTGCGCAAACATCGCCTGGCTACCTTGCTGATCGCACTGGAGATCGCGCTGGCCTGCGCGGTGCTGTGCAACGCCTGTTTCCTGATCGCCAACCGGCTCGACGCCATGCGCGTGCAGAGCGGTGTCGACGAAGCGACGCTGGCGACGCTGCAGATCAGCGGCTTCGAAGATAGTCAGGCCAACGACGTCAATGCTCGAGTGCTCGCGGGCTTGCGCGCGATCCCCGGCGTACAGGCGGCCAGCGTGATCAACTCGATTCCTTTCGGTGAGCACCGGGGGCGGGTAGGCATCACGATCGACCCGGAGGGAAAGCAGTTCGGCGGGGTGGTGGAGCTTTACCTAGGAGGCCCCGGGAGTGCCGAGGCGCTAGGCTTGCACGTGGTGGCCGGACGGAGCCTGCAGCCTGAGGACTATCAGCCATTCAGCGGTATCTTTCCGTCCTCGGCGTCGGTGCTGATGGCGCGCGAACTGGCTGACCATTTGTGGCCAGGCGTCGACCCGCTGGGCAAGACCTTCTGGGTGGACAAGTGGTCCTACCGCGTCGTGGGCGTGGTCGATCACCTGTCCACTCCGGCCCCGGGTTGGGGCGGGCGTAGCGCGCCGGGCTGGTCGGCTTTCGTTCCCGCACAGCCGGGGCCGATGATGGCCGGAAGCTATCTAATCAAAGCCGCGCCGGCCGACGTCGCACGCGTCCTGCGAGATGCGCGCGCCATGATCACCAAGGCCGTGCCCGACGCCGTTCTCGACGAGGAGGGCTCACAGACCATCAGCGATCTGCGCGAGAAGTTCTTTCAGCAGGACCGTCTAATGACATTCATGCTGGTCGGCGTGATCGTCGCCCTGCTGCTGGTCACCGCCTTGGGCATCGTCGGCCTGGCCAGTTTCTGGGTGCAGCAGCGGCGCAAGCAGATCGGCATCCGGCGCGCCATCGGCGCGACACGCGGCGATATCCTGCATTACTTCCAGACCGAGAACTTCCTGATCGTCAGCGGCGGCATCGTGCTGGGCATGGCGATGGCGTTCGCGCTCAATCTCGTGCTGATGAAGTACTACGAGCTGCCGCGGTTGCCGCTGTTCTACCTGCCGGTGGGTGCGGTCGCGCTGTGGGGGTTGGGCCAGCTCGCCGTACTGGGGCCGGCCTTGCGCGCGGCGGCGGTGCCCCCTGTGGTGGCGACGCGGTCGGGGTGAGGGCACCGGACCGCTCGCGACGGGTGCAAGGCGGGGGGCGGGCCGGCTACAGTGCGCGGATCGCTTTGCCACCCGGAGTTTGGAAATGAAATTGGTGTCCTGGATGATCTGCGCGAGCCTGCTCGGCTCGGTGACGTTGGCCGCGCCGGTCATGGCCGCACCCGTCGCCGCGCCGTCCGCCGACGTATCCGCCCGGGTCAAGGCGCTGGACGCATTGCTCGCCGAGCAGTGGCAGCACACGCTGGAGAACTCGCCCGAGTTCGCGACCATCCTGGGCGACCTGCGCTACAACGACCGCTGGAGCGACGTGTCGCTGGCCCACCAGGCGGCCGAGCGCAAGGCGAATGCCGATTTCCTCAAGCGCTTCGAAGCGATCGATACGACGGGCTTTTCCGATGAGCAAAAGCTCAATCAGCAGTTGATGGTGCGGCAGCTCCGCGAGAGCCTGAAGGGCTACGACCTGAAGCTCAACGAGATGCCGCTGGACCAGATGAACGGCATGCATCTGCAGCTGCCCGGTTTCGTCAGTTCGATTCCCTTCGACAATGCCAAGCAGTACGAGGACTATCTCGCGCGCCTGCGCGCCGTGCCGCGCGTGCTGGACCAGGTCACCGAAGTGGCGCGCCAGGGGCTCAAGGACGGCATGATGCCGCCGCGCTATCTGCTCGAGAAAGTCGTCGCTCAGATCGACGGCATCGCCGGTCCGGCGGGCGAGACCAGCTCCTTCGCCGAACCGCTCAAGCGGTTCCCCAAGTCGATCTCCGAGGCCGACCGCAAGCGCCTTCACGACGCCATCGTCGCCGCCATCGACAACGACGTGCGTCCGGCCTATCGCAAGCTCGGTGAGTTCGTCGCCAAGGACTACGCGCCGCACGGGCGCACTCAGCCCGGCATCTGGCAGCTCGCCAACGGCGACGCGATCTACCGCTTCCAGGTCGAGCAGATGACGACCACCAAGGAAACGCCCGCGCGCATTCATGAGATCGGCCTGGCCGAGGTCAAGCGGATCGAGACGGAGATGACCGCCATCGCCAAGGGGCAGGGCTACAAGGACCTGGCCAGCTTCCGCGAGGCGCTGAAGAAGAATCCCAAGCTGCATCCGTCTTCGCGCCAGGACATCCTGGATCGTTACCGCGGTTTCATCGCCCAGATGCAGCCGGAGCTGCCCAAGCTGTTCGGCCTGCTGCCCAAGAGCAAGGTCGAAGTCATGCCGGTGGAGGAGTACCGCGAGAAGGAAGCGCCGGGCGCCGAGTACCACCAGGGCACGCCGGACGGTTCGCGGCCCGGGCAGGTGTACGTCAATACCGGCGACTTCGCCGACCGCACCACGCTCACCATCGAATCGACCGCTTATCACGAGGCGATTCCCGGCCACCACATGCAGATTTCCATCGCGCAGACGCTGCCGGGTCTGCCGCCGTTCCGTCAGCAGGCCGGCTACAACGCCTACGTCGAGGGCTGGGCGCTGTATGCCGAGCGGCTGGGCAAGGACATCGGCTTCTACCAGGATCCGCTGTCCGACTACGGCCGCCTGTCGGACGAACTGCTGCGCGCCGACCGCCTGGTGCTGGATACCGGCGTGCACTACAAGCATTGGACGCGGCAGCAGATGGTCGACTTCTTCCATGCCCACTCCAGCCAGGACGAGCCGGACATCCAGGCCGAGACCGACCGCTACATCACCTGGCCGGGCCAGGCGCTGGGCTACAAGATGGGCCAGCTGAAGATTCTGGAGCTGCGCGACCGTGCCAAAACGCAGCTCGGCGAGCGCTTCGACATCCGCGCCTTCCACGACCAGATCCTCGGCGGGGGCGCGCTGCCGCTGGACGTGCTGGAGGCCCGCACCGACGCCTGGATCGCGGCCGTGAAGGCCGGCAAGGCGCCGGCCCATCCGGTGGCTGCCCCGTGAGCGGGGATAGGCCAATGGTCATTGCAACGTTTTGCCGGCAGGATGCATCCATTCCGGCATGCCCAAGAGCCACATGCGCACCGTTCTGATCATCGACGACAACCCGGCCGTGGGGGAGGCGCTCTCGCTTGCGCTCTCCCTCCACGAGATCCGTCCTCTCACTGCGTTGACGCCCGAGCAGGGCCTGGAACTGCTGGAGCGCGAACGCATCGACGTGGTCATCCAGGACATGAATTTCACGGCGGACACCACGTCCGGCGAAGAGGGCATCGCCCTGTTCCGCGCCATCCGGCAGCGGCACACGGACCTGCCGGTGATCCTGCTGACCGCCTGGACGCATCTGGAAACCGCCGTGGAGCTGGTGAAGGCCGGTGCCGCCGACTATCTCGCCAAGCCCTGGGACGATGCCAAGCTGCTGGCCACGGTGGAAAACCTGTTGGAGCTGTCGGAGTCGACGCGCGAAGTGAACCGCGCGCGCAACGAGCGCCGCCGCCGCCGCGAGGACCTGCAGCGCCGCTATGACCTCTCCGGTCTGGTGTTCGCCTCCGAAGCGATGGCGCGCACGCTGGAGCTGGCCTGCCAGGTCGCCCGCTCGGAAGTGCCGGTGCTGATCACCGGCCCCAACGGCGCGGGCAAGGAGCGCATCGCAGCGATCGTGCATGCCAACTCCGCGGTCAAGCGCGGTGCCTTCGTCGCGGTCAACTGCGGCGCCCTGCCGGGCGAACTGATCGAGGCCGAGCTGTTCGGCGCTGAGGCCGGTGCGTACACCGGGGCGAACAAGGCGCGCGAGGGCCGCTTCGAACTGGCCGATGGCGGCACGCTGTTCCTGGACGAGATCGGCAACCTGCCGCTGTCCGGACAGGTGAAGCTGTTGCGCGTGCTGGAAACGGGGCAGTTTGAGCGGCTGGGTTCCGGACGCACGCGCCAGGTGAAGGTGCGCGTGCTCAGCGCGACCAATGCCGATCTGAAAGCGATGATCCGGGCCGGTACCTTCCGGGAGGATCTCTATTACCGCCTCAACGTGATCGAGGTGAATCTGCCGCCCCTGTCCGAACGCGTCGACGACATTCTGCCGCTGGCGGAATTCTTCCTCGATGGCCGCGCGGAACTGACCGACGCCGCGCGCGAGGCGCTTCTCTCCTACGCGTGGCCCGGTAACGTGCGCGAATTGAAGAACGCCATCGAGCGCGCGGCGCTGCTGGCCCCGGACGGCCGCATTGCGCCGGAGCAGCTGAACCTGCCGCAGTCCGCGCCCAGCGCCAATCGCAACCTGGACGAGCCCAGCCGCGAAGCGGTGGAGGCCGCGCTGGGCAAGGCCGATGGCGTGGTGAGCCGCGCGGCGCAGGCGCTGGGCCTGTCGCGGCAGGCGCTGTACCGGCGGATGGAGCGGTACGGTATGGCAGCGCAGAACGGCTGACCGCCGCGCGTACCGCGGCGGCCTGCGCGGATCCGTCGATCGCCGGGCAGGCGGCCATGCCAAAAGACGGTTGCCCGCCTTGGCGGCCCCATATCAAGATGCCGCCAGTCCAAGCCTGTGGTGAACGAACATGGCCTGCGGGGAACGAACATGCGTCGATGGATGAGGTGGGGAATCGTGGCCGCCGCCTGCGCGGCCGGCCTGGCGCAGGGCCAGGCCGCGCCCCAGGCGTCGGACCGGAGCGACAGCTGGCAACGCCCGGCAGCGGCATCCAGCGCGGCCTATGGCAACGGCCCCGTGGCGTCTTCGCGCGAAGGTCACGGCACCTTCCGCTTCAAGGACGACGACAAGACCTACGATCCGCGCTTCCAGATGAGTTCCCCCAAGCGCCGGTACGGCCGGCCGGACAACCTCTGCGAGGCCAATCCCACCGCTTCCACCTGCCGCCAGGCGCCGCCGCCGCGTCCGGGCCAGGGCTTCTGAGTGCTGCGTCGTCTCAATAGCCTGCAGACGCGGCTGGCGCTCCTGCTGTGTATTGCCTACTTGTCGGGCGCCCTGATCTATCTGGGCATCACCGAATGGCCGCTGCCGCAGCTGTTGCAATGGATGAAGCACGACCTCGGCGTGACCGTGCAGCCCCCGGCCCGTATGGGTGTGTGGGGCGGGCTGGCCGTCAGCGCCGCGGTCGCGATACCGCTGTCGATATGGCTGGCGGGCATCGTGATGGACCCGCTGAGCCGCCTGCTGCGCGCGCTGGAAGGAGCGGTCGCTAGCTACCGCGACGGCGACTTCAGCTTCTCCATCGCGGCGACGCGCAGCGATGAGCTGGGCGAGCTGATCCGCATGCACAACGCGCTGGGTCAGACCCTGCGCGAGCAGCGCCAGAACCTGGCGCAACGAGAATTGCTGCTGGATACGGTGGTGCAGAACACGCCGGTGGCCCTGGTGCTTACCGATGCCAGCGGGCGCGTCACGTACGCCAACATCGCCGCGCGCCATCTGTTCAACGAAGGCCGCACGCTGCATGGCCTGGATTTCCTGGAGCTGCTCCAGGACGCGCCCGAGCCGCTGCGCCGCGCGGTGCAGGGCGGCGAGGATGCGCTGCTGACCGTGGAGATGGACGGCAGCGAGGAAACCTTCCATCTCTCGCAGCGCAGCTTCCGCCTGCAGGGGCGGCCGCATCGGCTGCAGCTGTTCCGCCGCATGACGCGCGAACTGTCGCGGCAGGAAGTGGCGACCTGGAAACGCGTGATCCGCGTGATCAGCCACGAATTGAACAACTCGCTGGCGCCGATCTCCTCGCTCGCGCATTCGGGCGCCGAGCTGGCTCGCCGCGGCCAGCTCGAGCGGTTGCCCGGCGTGTTCGCCACCATCGGCGAGCGCGCGCGGCACCTGCACGGTTTCATCGCCGGATATGCCAACTTCGCCAAGCTGCCGGCGCCGCAGCCGGTGCCGATCCAATGGCGGCCCTTCCTGGACAGCTTGGCATTGCACTGCGTCTTCCGTCTGGTTGGCGAAGTGCCGGAGCAGCCCGGTTGGTTCGATGCCGCGCAGATCGAGCAGGTACTGATCAACCTGGTCAAGAACGCGCACGAAGCGGGCGGTCCGGACGAAGGGGTGACGTTGTCGCTGGCAACGATCGGCCGCGACGTGCGCATCGAAGTCGCGGACCGCGGTCCAGGCATGAGCGAGACCGTCCTCGCGCAGGCATTGCTGCCGTTCTATTCCACCAAGCGTTCGGGCACGGGCCTGGGCCTGGCGCTGGCGCGCGAGATCGTGGAAGCCCACGGCGGGCGCATCACGCTCGCCAACCGGGAGCAGGGCGGCCTGCGCGTGAGTCTGCTGCTGCCGCTGAAGCTCGCCTGATAAGCGGCATCGGTTGTGACGTCATAACGTAACCGCCCCCCGCACGTACCTCACCTATACTCGCGCCATCGTCAAGGACAGGAGTAGGGCCATGGGAACGCTTTTAGCGCTGGTGGTGGTCGTCATCGCGGTCGTGGTGATCGCCAAGCTGGTACGGATCGTGCCGCAGGGCTACGAGTGGACCGTGGAGCTGTTCGGCAGATACACGCACACGCTTACGCCCGGCCTGCATTTCCTGATTCCCTTCATGTATGGCATCGGCCGCAAGATGAACATGATGGAGCAGGTGCTGGACGTGCCGTCGCAGGACGTGATCACCAAGGACAACGCCGTGGTGCGCGTCGATGGCGTGGTGTTCTACCAGGTGCTGGACGCGGCCAAGGCTGCTTACGAGGTGTCCAACCTGGAGCAGGCCGCGCTGGCCCTGGTGATGACCAATATCCGCACGGTGCTGGGTTCGATGGATCTGGACGAATCGCTCAGCCAGCGCGATGCGATCAACGCACAGCTGCTGCGCGTGGTCGACGAAGCGACGCATCCGTGGGGCGTGAAGGTCAACCGTATCGAGATCAAGGACATCGCGCCGCCGCGCGACCTGGTCGATTCGATGGCGCGCCAGATGAAGGCCGAGCGCGAAAAGCGTGCGCAGATTCTCGAAGCCGAAGGCTTGCGTCAGGCGGCCATCTTGAAGGCGGACGGCGAGAAGCAGTCGGCGATCCTCGCCGCGGACGGCAAGAAGGAAGCGGCGTTCCGCGAGGCCGAAGCGCGCATCCGCCTGGCCGAAGCCGAGGCGCAAGCCACCAAGCTGGTCTCGGATGCGATCGCCAACGGCGACGTCAATGCATTGAACTACTTCGTCGCCAACAAATATGTCGAAGCGCTGAAGGAAATGGCGCACTCGCCCAACCAGAAGATGCTGATGATGCCGGTGGAGACCACCGGCGTGATCGGCTCGCTGGCCGGCATCGCGGAACTGGCTCGCGAGTCGCTGGGCCAGCAGCAGGAAAAGAATGCGGCGCGTCGCACGCCGCCCCCGGTTTGAGCGCGCTTCGTTCTCCTGGAGGGGGTAGTCATGTTCGGTGACGTCGCAACGCATTACCTGTGGTGGATCCTCGCCCTGCTGCTGATCGGGGCGGAGGTGCTCCTGCCGGGTTACTTCATGCTGTGGATCGGCCTCGGCGCGGCGGCCACCGGCCTGCTGATGCTGGTCGCTCCGGGCCTGCCCGTGATCGCGCAGGCGATCGCCTTCGTGGTGCTCGCTTTCCTGTCCTGCGCCGTCTACTGGTACGCCGTGCGCCCGCGCCTGCAGCACACCGATCGCCACGAGCGCCGCCTCAATCGGCGTGGCGAGCAGAACATCGGCCAGCGTTACGTGTTGGCGGAGGCGATCGTCAATGGCCGGGGCAAGGCCCGTGTGGGCGACAGTCTGTGGCTGGTCAGCGGACCGGACCTTCCCGTAGGCAGCACCGTCGAAGTGGTGGCGGTGGACGGCAATACCCTGAAGGTCAAGCCCATCGCATGACGCGCCCGATTTCCGCGCGCCTGGCCTCCGGCCTCGCGCGCTTTTTGTACGTCTTGGCGTGGCCGGCAGGGCTCTATTACGCCCTCCTGCTTGGCGGCAGTTTCTTGTCCTGCCTCAAGGAGGGAGCCGATCCCTTCAGCTGGGCCATGTCCGGCTTGGTGTTGGCGGCGCTCTTGCTCGCGCCGGTCACGCTCCTGGTGATGCTGGTCGCGTGGGTGATCGCCATGCGCATGAAGCCGGAACCCGGACGTTGGCGGCACCGGTTCGCCTGGCTCGGCGGCGCGGCTGCACTCGTTATGCTCGCAGGCTTGATGATCGGCAGCGCGGACGGGCGCTGCCACCTCGATTTCATGGGATAGCAAGGAATGAAGGGAATCCATTGGTTTGGACGTTTTCTGTATGCGCTGGCTTGGCCGCTTGGGCTTTGTTTCGCCTTCGCACTGGGGCAGAGCTGGCGCGCCTGCATGCCGGAAGTGGATCGCCTGTTCGGCTGGTCATTCTTCATGTGGGTGCTGGTGACCGTGATCTATTGGCCCGCGACGCTGGCGGCGGTTTGCGGAAGCGGCATCGCCGCGAGTGCCATGCGTCCGGCCTCGCCGGGGGTGTGGCCGCGGCGTTTCGCCTGGCTGGCAGGCTCGATGCTGGCGGTGACGGTGGTGGCCGCCTTGGCCCTGAGCGGCGTGCTTGGTCACGATTGCCGTCTGAATTTCATGTAGCCCGTTCGGACGGCCAAACGTATTCAAGCCAGCGGCTTCCGGGTAAGAATGCGGCATGAGCTTCCCGACTTCCTCGCCCACCGGCTTCGCCTCGCCGACCCAGCCGGCGCCCAACCAGTTCGCCACCGCCGCGCTGAACACGCGCATCGCCTTCCTGGTCGAGCTGGCGCGCCGCCTGCATCAGTACGGCACCTCGGCGCCCCGCTTGGAGACCGCCATCGCCGGTTCGGCCTTGCGGCTGGGCCTGGCGGCGGAAGTCTGGTCGAGTCCGACCGCGATCATCATTTCCTTCTCCGACCTGGCTCAGGGCGAGGACGGCGTCGCCCAGGTCACGCAGGTGATGCGCCTGCCGCCGGGCGACGTGAATCTCGCGCGTCTGTGTCAGGCCGACCTGATCGCGGACCAGGTGATCGCCGGACAGATGGAGTTGCGCGAAGGCTTCCGCCTGCTGCGCGATCTGGGGCGGCCGGACACGCGCCGCGCCCAGGCCGGGGTGATCGCCAGCTACGGTCTGGCGGCGGCGAGCGTGGTATCGCTGCTGCTGCACAGCTCCTGGGCCGACCTGCTGACCACCGCGGTGATCGGCCTGATGATCGGTACCATCATGGTGCTCTCGGCCACGCGGCCTCGCCTGGCCGTGGCGAGCGAGGCGATCTGCGCGCTGGTCGGCACGGTCTTCGCCATCCTGGTGAGCGCGCTGATCGTCCCGCTGGCGATCAAGTCGGTGATCCTGGCCGGATTGATCATGCTGATGCCCGGCATGGCATTGACCACGAGCGTGCGCGAGATCTCCAGCCAGCATCTGGTCGCGGGTGTGGCGAGGATGGGCGGGGCGCTGGCGACCTTGCTCAAGCTCACCTTCGGCACCGTGGCCGGCGCGCAGCTGTGCGCCGCGTTCGGCATCTACCCGCGCGATTTCTCGTTGCCGCCGCTCCCTTCCTGGACCGAAGTGCCCGCCTTGCTGGTCGCCGCGATCGCGTTCGCCATGGCCTTCCGCGCGGCGCGCCGGGACTGGCCGGTGGTCATGGCGGCGGTGGTGCTCGGCTACGTGTCGACGCGCTGGGGCGGGCTGATCGCCGGCGCGCTGCCCGCGGCGCCGTTCGGCGTGTTTCTCGGCGGGTTTCTGCTCGGAGCGCTGGCGAACGTGTACGCGCGGTTCGCGCATCGGCCGGGAGCCGTGGTTCGCGAGCCCGGGATCATCCTGCTCGTGCCCGGGAGTGTCGGATTCCGCAGCGTGTCCTATCTGCTGGAGCGGGATACGGTGTTGGGGTTCGATACCGGCGTATTGCTGGTGACCCTGCTGATCTCGCTGGTGGCGGGCCTGTTGTTCGGAGATTTGCTCGTGGCGCCCCGACGGTCGCTTTGAAGCGGCTCGATGTTTTCCAGCTCCGACGGCGGAGTCGACTTTTCCGCTAACGGACGTGGTTTTGAAGTCAGCGATGTTCCGGGCGCTTTTGGGCAGCCCTGCATTTGTCGAGACGCGGACGATCCGTCATTCCCGGCGTCGGAACGCCGAACCTCATCCGCAACTTTCGGGTGCGCTACGGCGCATTTCCATTCGCCATTGAAAAAGAAAACGCCGGCACAGGGCCGGCGTTTGTCGTTTCGGAATCGGGCGCAAATCAGATCGCCAGATCCTTTTCCTTCTTGCCCGCTTTCAGCGCATCGTTGAACCAGCGCGGACGCTTGCCGCGGCCCGACCAGGTCTGTTCGGGATCGGCGGGATTGCGGTATTTCGGCGGGACGATGCCGCCGGTCTTGCGCACCTTGCCGGTGCGACCCTGGCCGAACACGTCTTCGAATGCGAAGCCTTCGGCCTTGATCAGGGCGTGGATTTTCTCGCGAAGCTTGGCGACCTTGTCCTTGCGGAGTTCGTTCTGGCGCAGCTGCGCCTTGGCGATAAGGTCGTTGAGCTGGTTATGGTTGAGATTCTTGATATCGACAGCCATGACTACTCCCGGAGCGATGAGCCATTAAGCAGGCATTATGTTGTTTTAGTGGCAACCATTGAAGGTGTATTGCGCCGGGGATTCTCTACGATCCATACCGGAATTGTCAAAATCCCGGTTTATTGCCGGGTATTGGTTGGTCCGGAAGATGCATTTATTGCACTGCATTCGGGCCGATTAATACCGAAAAAGGTTATTCATTCGCAAAATGCGAGTCCGATTTGCCTCGCGGGGTATTGACGGCTGTTCCGACCCTGTGGCCGGTCAGCATAGATCGCTGGCGTGCTGGCTAGGGCGGCCGTGCCACAAAGAAAAACGGCCGCGCGAGGCGGCCGTTCCTGAAGCGCCGAAGGGTGGATCAGCCCAGCAGGGCGAATAGCTCAGCGCTGTCGATCGCCCGGCTCTCGGCAGCGTTGCGGGCGCGGTATTCCAGCGTGCCGGCTGCGATGCCGCGCTCGCTGACCACCACGCGGTGCGGGATGCCGATCAGCTCCATGTCCGCGAACATCGCGCCGGGGCGCAGGCCGCGGTCGTCCAGCACCACTTCCACGCCGCGTTCCTGGAGCTGGCGGTAGAGCGTCTCAGCGGCGGCGGTGACCTCGGGCAGGCCCTTGGGATTGATCATGCACACCGCCACGCGCCAGGGGGCCATGGCCTCTGGCCAGACGATGCCGGCCTCGTCGTGGCACTGCTCGATGGCGGCGGCGACGATGCGGCTGACGCCGATGCCGTAGCAGCCCATCAGCATGACCTGCGCCTTGCCGTTCTCGTCCAGCACCGTGGCCTTGAGCGCCTCGGCATACTTGCTGCCGAGCTGGAACACGTGTCCCACTTCGATGCCGCGGCCCATGCGCAGCGTGCCCTGGCCGTCCGGCGAGGGATCGCCCTCGACCACCTTGCGGATGTCCTCCACGCGTGTGACGCGCGCATCGCGCTCCCAGTTGGCGCCGGTGTAATGGGTGCCGTCCTGGTTGCCGCCGCAGACGAAGTCGGCGAGCACGGCCGCGCTGCGGTCCACGATCACCGGGATTTCGGCGGGCAGGCCGACGGGGCCGAGGAAGCCGGGGCGGGCGCCGGTGACCGCGAGGATCTCCGCTTCGGTGGCCAGCACCGATTCGCCGGGCATCTCGGCCAGCTTGCCGGCCTTCACTTCGTTGACTTCATGGTCCCCACGCACGCACAGCGCGACCAGCCCGCCGCTGCCTTGCACGAGGATGGTCTTGACGCATTGCTTGGGGGCGACCTTGAGGAAAGCCGCGACATCCTCGATGGTCTTCTGCGTGGGCGTATCCACGCGCTTGAGCTCGGCGGCGGGTGCGGGACGCGCGGCGGTCGGGGCCAGCGCCTCGGCCTTTTCGATGTTGGCCGCGTAGTCCGAGCCGTCGGAGAACACCAGCGCGTCCTCGCCCGAATCGGCGAGGACCTGGAATTCGTGGCTGGCATTGCCGCCGATAGCGCCGGTGTCAGCCTGCACGGCGCGGAACTTCAGGCCCAGGCGGGTGAAGATGCGCGTGTAGGCGTCGTACATCGCCTGGTAGGTCTCGCCCAGCGATTCCTGTGTGAGATGGAACGAGTAGGCGTCCTTCATCACGAATTCGCGCGCGCGCATCACGCCGAAGCGCGGGCGGATCTCGTCGCGGAACTTGGTCTGGATCTGATAGAAGTTGACCGGCAGCTGCTTGTAGCTCTTCAGCTCGTTGCGCGCGAAGTCGGTGACCACTTCTTCCGCCGTGGGCGCGTAGCAGAATTCCTGCTCCTTGCGGTCCTGGATCTTCAGCAGCTGGCCGCCGAACTTCTCCCAGCGGCCGGTTTCCTCCCACAGCTCGCGCGGCTGCACCGTCGGCATGAGCATTTCGATCGCGCCGGCGCGGTCCATTTCCTCGCGCACGACCTTCTCCACCTTGCGCATGACGCGCAGGCCCAGCGGCGCCCAGGTGTACAGGCCGGCGGCGAGCTTGCGGATCATGCCGGTACGCAGCATCAGCTGATGGCTGGCGATCTCGGCGTCGGCGGGCACTTCCTTGACGGTGGCCAGGTGATATTGGCTGAGGCGCATGCGGTTGACTTTCCGGCGGGGCAAAGAAGCCGATTATAGGCGATCGGCACGGCGTCCCGGGCGCGACAGGGCGCGTCCGGGCAGGCGGTAAGGGCGTGCCGCCGCCCTGCGGCGGCAGGGGCTCAGTCGTTCGGGCAGTACTGCTTGTACTGGGATTCGGCGGTGGTTTGCTGCTGCTTGCGCTGGGCGTCGTCGAGCACGCGGGACTGATTGCCCTCCTGCACCACGACCGGCTTCTTGTCGCGCAGGATGTCCAGGTTGGATTTGAGCGTGCCGCAGAGCTTCTTGCGGTTTTCCGGCGTATCCGCCACCGGCTGAGCCGGCGCCGCCGGAGCGGCTTCCGCGTTGCCCTGGCTTTCGCCGGACGCCGCATGGGCAGGCTGGGCCAGCGGCTGGACGGTGCCGGTGGTGGTGATGCGCTTGACCTGGGTGCCCTTGGGCGGAGGGGTGTCGGAGTAGTGCACGGTGCCGTTGGCGTCGGTCCACTTGTAGGCCTGGGCCATGGCCAGGGGGGCGAGCAGCAGCAAGGCGGCGGCGAGCAACGGGCGACGCATGGTCTTCTCCGGAAAAACGGCTGAAAAAGGCAGGGCCCCTTGTTAGCACCCGCGCGGATAGGACTCAAGCGATGGTTTACACTGCGCGCATTCCGTCACGGATTGATTCATGACCGAGAGCACGCCAGTCCGCATGCCGCGGCACCGGGGCATTTACCTGTTGCCCAATCTGTTCACCACGGGAGCCATGTTCTCCGGTTTCTATGCCATCGTGGCGAGCATCGGCGGCAATTACAGCGACGCGGCCATCGCCGTGTTCGTGGCGGCCCTGCTGGACGGCATGGACGGCCGCGTCGCCCGGCTGACGGGCACGCAGAGCGAGTTCGGCGTGCAGTACGACTCGCTGTCTGACCTGGTCAGCTTCGGGCTTGCGCCCTCGCTGGTGATGTACACCTGGTCGCTGTCGACGCTGAAGGCCTACGGTCCGCTGTGGGGCAAGATCGGCTGGGCCGCCGCCTTCATCTACGCCGCTTGCGCGGCGCTGCGCCTGGCCCGCTTCAACACCCAGGTGGGCGTGGCCGACAAGCGCTATTTCCAGGGGCTGGCCAGCCCGGCCGCCGCGGCCGTGTGCATGTCCTTCGTGTGGAGCATGGACAAGTTCGGCGTCGGCGGCGACGAGGTCTGTTTCTTCACTCCTTTCATGGCGGCGCTCGTGGGTCTGCTGATGGTCAGCCGCTTCCGCTACTACAGCTTCAAGTCGCTGCCGATGGGCGAGCGTGATCGCGTGCCGTTCCTATGGATCATCGTTGCCCTGCTTATTTTGATTCCGTTCTTCGTGGATCCGCCGCGCGTGCTGTTCGTGGTGTTTACGCTGTATCTGTTGTCCGGCCCGGCGATGACCCTATGGGGGCGGGCCACCCGCCGCCGCCGCGGGGCGGTGTGAGCGCGATGACGCAGGCCCAGGCCGGCTCCGGACATCGCGCGCGCCTGTTGCGTGCGCTGGGCGTCACGCCGTGGATGCGCCGGTCCGTGCCGTCCGCGGCTTCCGCGGCGATGGCACCCACGGAGCCGTCGCCGGCCGCGGAAGCGGCGTCGGGCCATTGCGTGATTCTGCTGCCTGCCGGCAGCGAGCCGCGCGCCCTGGATCTGCTCGGCCGTGCGCTGACCGCCTTCGGTCCGTCGCTGGCCCGTGCCGCGCGCATCGAGGTGCGCGACGGCAAGCTGCCCGCGCCGCCGCTCGCTCGCGCCTATCTGGTGTTCGGCGAAGCGCAGGCGCACGCGCTCGGGCGCGAGCTGCCGGCTGCGATGCTGCAACAGACGCATATTGTGCTGGTGGATGAGCCGGCGGCCATCCACGCATCGGGTGCCGCGAAGCGCCGTCTCTGGACCGCCCTGCGCAGCCTGCGCCGGGCGTTGGCCAGCGCGGGAACGTAAGCGATGGTCGCGGTCGCACGGCCCCATGCCGAGGTCCGCGCGATGCGGCGCGACGATCTTCCCGGCGTGGCGGCGATGGAGCGCGCTTCGTACGATTTCCCCTGGAGCGAAGGCATCTTCGGCGATTGCCTGAAGGCCGGACATCCGAGCTGGGTGCTGTGGGT
>JBCNOA010000009.1:0-43108 GCA_039594095.1 Dyella sp. | reverse complement strand
GCGCTGACCCGTCGATGGCCGAACAACCGCTGCCGGGCTCCCGCTTGTTGCAGGCCGTGTGCACGTCGCGGAAATACACGCAGCGCGTGCGTTGCAGCAGATTGCCGCCGGTGGTGGCCATATTGCGCAACTGTCCGGAGGCGCCGGCAAGCAATGCCTGCGACAGCACGGGATAGTCACGTATCACGGCCGGGTGGCGGGCCAGGTCGGCATTGCGCACCAGCGCGCCGATCTTCAGGCCGCCGCCGGGTTGCGGCTCGACCTTGTCCAGCGGCAGGCGGTTGATGTCGACGACCCGCTGCGGGCGTTCCACCTGCAGTTTCATGAGATCCACCAGCGTGGTGCCGCCCGCCACGAAACGTACTTCGGCGCCTTGCTGGGCCGTGGTGGCATGGGCCGCCATGGCCATGGCCTCGTCCAAGCTGCTGGCGCGCGCGAAAGCGAAAGGTTCCATGACGTCTCCTCAGGCTTCGCGGACCTGCTTGATCGCCGCGAGGATGTTCGAATAGGCGCCGCAGCGGCAGATGTTGCCGCTCATCGCCTCCCGGATGTCCGCATCGGACCCGCCCCAGGGCTCGTGCAGCATCGCCACGGCGGACATGATCTGGCCCGACGTGCAGTAGCCGCATTGATAGCCGTCGTGGTCCACGAAGGCCTGCTGCATGGGGTGCAGCCGGCCGGGCTGACCGAGCCCTTCGATGGTGGTCACCGCGTCGCCTTCGTGCATGGCCGCCAGGCTGAGGCAGGCATTCACCCGGCGACCATTGACGTGCACGGTGCAGGCGCCGCATTGGCCGTGATCGCAGCCCTTCTTGGTGCCCGTCAGATGCAAGTGGTCGCGCAAGGCGTCGAGCAGGGTCGTGCGCGGATCCACCTGCAGCGTCCGCGGTTCGCCATTGACCTGCAGCCGCACGGTTACGCGATCGTTCGCCGCCGCAGCCACCGCGCCCGCGGCCAGCGCCGCCTGGCCGAGCATGGGCAGGCCCATGCCCGAGGCCACGCCGGCCAGGCCCATCGCCTGGAGGAAGCTGCGTCGGCCGAGATGGACGCTCAAGGCCTGGGGCAGCGGGTGATCGGCGGGCGGAGCGGATTTCCCAGCGGGCATGAGCGGCTCCCGAAGCGGACGGGACGACAGCGAACCGGGACATGGTCAGGTCCGATCTGTCCGGGTCCGCACGATACGAACCTCGATGGACCCTAGCGCCGGCCAGGTCAAGCTTTCGTCAGAACGGACGGGAGCATGCGCGCGATCGTCGCGTGGCGCGGACGCGCACATGCCTTGCTGGCGCCGCCGCCGATTCGAGGTCGCGATCGCGGGATGGCGATCATGTCCCGTTACGCTTGTATGAATATTTGGATCGTGACAAATTGGCGCGCGACGCAGGGGTCACCGGTCCGGAGATCATCCCGGGCGCCACCGAAGAGGGGCTGCAATGGATGTCGTGCATTGGATCCACGGACAGTTGTCCGACTTTTTCGGCGTCGAGCCCTTGTGGGCGCTGCTCGCGTCAGGCGATTACCGGGCGCTGCTCACCGTCGACGGCTTCGCCAAGCTACTGGCGCCGATCGTTCCTTTGCTGCTGGTCTTCGAACTCGCGCGTGGCGTGATCCTGCGCCGGGTCAGCCGCGAGGACTACCAGGTCCCGCTGCTGGTCATGGTGCTCAACCGCTTCATCGGCAGCTTCCTCACCATCGCCGTGGTCGGCTTCTGCATCGGGCTGTTCAACCGGTTCGCGCCGTTCCAGGCCGGGCTCACCTGGTATGGGCTGCTATACGGCTATGTCGCCTGGGAGCTGGCGCACTTCGTGTACCACTTCCTCGCGCACAAGGTGCGGCTGCTCTGGTGCCTGCATTCGACGCACCACGCGCCGGTGGCGATGAATCTCTCCGTGAACTACGCGCACATCTTCCTGGAGGGCGCGTATGCGGACTTCGTGCGCACCAGCATCTGCATGCTGCTGGGGGTCAGCCCGCCGCTGCTGATCCTGATCATGGTGATCGACAGCTTCTGGGGGCAGCTCATCCACCTCGGCGAGAACGTCCTGCCCAAGGGGCGGCTCGGCGTGCTGCACCGCGTGCTGCTGACGCCTGCGCACCACCGCGTCCACCACGCCCGCAACGTGGTCTACATGGATACCAATTTCTGCAACCTGCTGCCGATCTGGGATCGCCTCTTCGGCACGTACATGGACATGCGCGAAGACGTGCGCATCGAGTACGGCATCACGCGGCCGGTCAGGCGTTTCAGCGTCATCGATGCGTATCTGGGCGAATTCTGGCTGCTGGGGCGGGACGTGTGGCGCGCCCCCGGGCTGCACAATAAGTTGCTGTATCTGGTGATGCCGCCGGGCTGGAGCCACGACGGCGACCACCACACCGCCAAGGCGGCCAAGGCGGCGCTGCGGGCGCAGCAGGCGAGCGCCAACGCGATCCCGCAAGAGCACGCCTTGACCACATCGCAGCATTGACCGGCACGACCGAAACGGCGGTGCGCGGCACCGCCTCCAACCAGACCTCGAGAGGGAAGAGCGGATGACGGGCAGCAACAGACTAAGGGGCGCGTGCGCCTGCATGGGCATGATGGCGGCCATGGGCATGGCCTCGGCGGCGCTGGCATGGCCGGATCAAGCGGCTACCTGGAACGGCAAGGCGGCCCCACTGGCGACGCCATGGACCGCCGAAGTGACGCCCGGCAACGCACTGCCCGAATATCCGCGGCCGCGGCTGGCTCGCCCGTCGCTGGAGCATCCGCAATGGATGAGCCTCAATGGCCTGTGGGAATACGCGCCGAGCGACGGGCAGGGCAAGCCGCCGTTCGGTCAGGCTCTGAAGGACAAGGTGCTGGTGCCCTATCCGATCGAGTCGGTACTCTCGGGCGTGCAGAAGCACTCGGACGACATGTTCTATCGCCGCCTGGTGGACGTTCCGGCCGCCTTTACCGCCAATGGACAGCGCGTGCGCCTGAACTTCGGTGCGGTGAGCCATGAGGCGACGGTTTACGTCAACGGCAGCAAGGTCGCGCACCACACGGGCGGATACACCTCCTTCAGCGCGGACATCACGCCGGCGCTGCGGCCGGACGGTCCGCAGGAGATCGTCGTCGCCGTGCATGCGCCGGTGGATGCGCTCAACATCATGGTCGGCAAGCAGCGATTGAAACCCTCCGGCATCTTCTATACCGCCGCTTCCGGCATCTGGCAGTCGGTGTGGCTGGAGCCGGTGCCTGCCGTCAGCCTGGCGCAGCTGGACTTCACGCCGGCCGCCGCCCTGGATGCCTTCACGGTCACATCGAAGCTGCAGGGCGAGGGCGCCGGCGCCACGCTGCACGTCACCGCCTACGCGGACGGCAAGGCCGTGGGCGAGGCGAGCGGCCCGGCGGGACGGCCGCTGCGCCTGGCCATCGCGCAGCCGCACTTGTGGAGCCCGGACGATCCGTTCCTGTACACCTTCAAAGCCACGCTCAGCCAGGGCGACAAACGCGACGAGGTGACCAGCTACGCCGGGCTGCGCACCATCGCCATCCGCAAGGTGGACGGGCGCAACCGCATCGTGCTCAACGGCAAGCCGACCTTCCTGCTGGCCACCCTCGACCAGGGTTACTGGCCGGACGGCATCCACACGGCGCCGACCGACGACGCACTGAAGTTCGACATTCAGAAGACCAAGGACCTCGGCTTCAACACCATCCGCAAGCACATCAAGGTGGAACCGGCGCGCTGGTACTACTGGACCGATCGCATCGGCCTGATGGTGTGGCAGGACATGCCGGCGTTGCCGACCGACCGCAACGACAAGCTCAGCGCCGCGGACAAGGCCGCCTTCCGCGCCGATGTCTCGGCCATCGTCGAGCAGCTGAAGGGAGAGACGTCGATCGTCGGCTGGATTCCGTTCAACGAGGGCTGGGGGCAGTGGAGCATCCCGGCTGCCGCCGAACTGGCCGCGCAGATCAAGCAGCTCGATCCTTCGCGCCTGGTCAATGCGCGCAGCGGCGCCAACTGTTGCGACATGAAGGGCGACCCGCACGCGGGCGACGTCTACGACGTGCACGATTACCAGGGGCCCGGCCTTCCCAGCCCGGACGCCAAGCGCGCCGCCATCGACGGCGAGCACGGCGGCCTGACCCTCGACATTCCCGGCCATGTCTGGCCGAACACGCCGATCAACCCCTATGGCGCCGTGAAGGATCGCGACGCGCTGACCGCGGGCTATGTCGCCAACACCGCCGTGCTGCGCGACAAGGGCGTGCCCAAGGGCATGTCCGGCAGCGTTTACACGCAGATCACCGATGTCGAGGGCGAACACAACGGCTTCTACACCTACGATCGCAAGGTCGAGAAAATGGACGAAGCGAAGGTGCGCGCGATCAACGAGGCGACGATCCGCGCTGGTTCGAAGCAGTGAACGACGCTGCGCGCACCGGTTGGACGCTAGAAGTCACGACTCCGATGGCCGGCGATCTTCTCGCGAGGGAAAGATCGCCGGCGGACTGACAGGCGCGCGGCGCATGCCTGTCAGTCCGATAGTCCGCCCGTCGCCGGCGGCGACTTCCAAGCCGCCGAGCCGATAGCCAGCCAGGGCAGGCCCTTGTACGTCTCCGCCACTGCCCATGCGCTGCACGCGATGCTCGCGGAAATCGCGAAGGCGGTCAGCGCAAGGCGATCCACCGGCATGGCGAGCAGCTTCGGGCCCCATACCAGCAGCGTGATCATGCCCAGCATGGCCGCTTCGAGCGTCGCCGCCAGGCGCGGAAAGACACCGAACAGCAAACCCAGGCTTGCCGCGATGCTGCCCGCGCCGGTGAGGTAGGCCCAGCTCAGCGGCGAAGGCAGCCAGGCGGGAACGAGTTCGACGGTCTGCGGGCTGTAGAAGAAATGGGAAAGGCCGATCGTCGGCAAAGAGAGCGCGAACAGCAGTCGCGCCCCGCGCACGCCTTTGGCGCCGGCAAGGAAGGCGCCATCGCCGGCGTGCCACGCATGGATCGCCCAGGCGCCGGCAAGGATCACCGCGATCTCGCCGAGGCCCAGCCAGGTGGCTTCCATGCTCGGCACGGCCAGCACGGCCGGAAGTTTCAGCAACACGGCCCATAACGCCATGTAGCCGAACAGGACGGCCGCGGCCACTCTGGCGAGCGGGCGGAAGAGCAGGGCCAGGCCGGTGCCGAGTTCGATCAGCGCGAAGGCATAGGCCAGCAGCGACTGGCCTGGCAGATGTTCGATGGGAATGCGTTGCCACACCATCGCCACGTCCCCATAGACCAGCCCGATGACGCCGAGCGCCGCCATGGCGATGGCGAACGCGGCGTGAGCCGCCGGCAAGGCTTTCGCATGCGCCGTGGCGCGGAAGCCGTCGCCAAGGCTGGCGTGGCCGGGGTGAATCGATCGTTCCATACCCTGTCTCCTTCGTGCGGCGCGTGGCATGCGGCGGTGAGGCTGAAAGAGGGAATCGCTGCGCGGGATCATATCCGGCCATGCCCCGGCCAGAGGCCCGATTGGCTTTGGCCGATTCACGCGAATTGGCTCTATACCGTCGCGAACGCCGACGCCTATCGTTGCTCCCGGCTGCACAAGACGGCACGTTGATGACCCCCGCCATCAGCCGTTCGGTGTCGCCACCTGGCTCGCCGGAAGATCCCCACTTCCGCGCGAGCCCTTTTCGATCTTTGATCCGGAGTGAGCGCCGTGTCCGTGTTGGCCTTCGTACCCGATCGAGCTCCTGCCGCGGCGGCGACCGCCGCCTCCGTGCATGCCGCGGCAATGGGAAGCGAGCGAAGCGGCGACGGCATGCACGTCCAGGTTGGCGTGAGGCTCGCGCAGACGGCCGAGGATGAGACGCAGCGTTTTGCCCACCGCATCCGGCTGCTGGTCGAGCGAGTCGGCGGCGCGGGCGAACTCGCGCGGCGTTGCGGCGTCACGTCGCGCTCGGTGCGCAACTGGTGCCATGGCCGCGCCGACATATCCCGCGCGCGCTGCCTCGTGCTCGCGCAGGCCCTGCACATTTCGCCGCTCTGGCTGATCAGCGGCGAGGGCCGCATGAGCGATGAGCCCGCCGAACCTCACTCCGGCGGTGAAGCGCAGGCGCGGCAGCCCGGTGTCGATAGCGGCCGGCTCGCTGCCGCCTTGCAGATATTGCAGTCGTATCTCGCATTGACGGGCGGTTCGTTGAGCAACGCTCAGCGCGCCGAGGCCGTCGTCGCGCTTTACGGCCTGCTCGACCGGCCGGGCCCGCTCGATGCCGGACGTATGGTCGCGTTCCACACGATGCTGGCCACGTGGTTGCGCGGTCAGCGGCAGGTGTCTGTCGTATGAAGGCCGTGAGCGAGACGTGGCCAGCCGGTCATGCCGAACGATGGACCCTAGGGAGGGCCGGGTGACCCTCGCCATCGACCATTGAACATTCGCTTGCGGCGCCCGGCGGGATGGCCGGGCGCCAGGGCAGGGAAGCGCCCGCCGCGTCCCGGGATTGATGCGCCTCGGATTATGGGTGAATCTTGCGGTCGACCCGTTTCGACCGCCCCGAGTGCGCCCGGCATGTTCCTCGAGTTAGATGGTCATGGTCCTCAGTACGCGCAACTGATCCGTGCGCTCAAGTCCGCCATCCTCGACGGCCGCATGGCCGCCGGCTCCCGTCTGCCGCCCACGCGCGAACTTGCGCTCGAACAGGGAATTTCCCGTACCACCGTACTGGCGGCATACGAGCAGCTGCGCGCGGAAGGTTTCATCCAGGGGCGCGTGGGGTCGGGAAGTTACGTGACGGGATTGCAACTCACGCCATCGACGCGAAGGGTCGTGAACGCGGCCGAGCCGGCGGCGTCGCGTTACGCGGAGCGGGCCCGGCGGTTCCGCGAACGGCGCATCGCGCGTATGCATTTCGGCCTGCGCTACGAGTTGCGTTACGGAGACCCGCTGACCAATCCGACCTTGAACGCGGCCTGGGGCAGGGAGTTGGCGCGCGCGGCGGCCTACTCTTCGCTGACGGTCACCGGCTCCTGGGGGCTGTTGGCGCTGCGCGAGCAGATCTGCCATTACCTCGCGCGGCGGCGCGGCCTGGCGGCGCGGCCCGAAGACATTCTCATCGTCACCGGCACGCAGCAGGCCCATGCGCTGTGCGCGCGCGTCCTGCTCGATGAAGGCGATACGGCGGTATTGGAAGAGCCGCACTACTTCGGCGCCTACCATGTGCTGGCGGCGCACGGCGCGCAACTGCATCCGGTGCGTTGCGACGATGACGGGCTGGTTTGCAGCGAACTGCCGGAGGCGCCGCCGAAGCTCATTTGCGTCACCCCATCGCATCAGTTCCCAACCGGGGCCGTGCTGTCCTTGCCGCGGCGGCTCGAGTTGCTCCGTTATGCCGCGAACAAGCGATGCTGGATCCTGGAAGACGACTACGACGGCGAATTCCGTTACGACGCGCATCCGCTGGCGGCATTGCGATCGCTCGACGAAGGCGATCGCGTGATCTATGCGGGCACCTTTTCCAAGACCTTGTTCGGCACGTTGCGTCTGGGCTACCTGGTGCTGCCGGCGGCGCTGCGCGAGGACTTCATCACCGCCAAGTATCTCTGCGACGTGTCCTCGCCCGGCATCGAGCAGGCTGCGCTGGCGCACTTCATGGAGAGTGGCGGCTTCGAGCGGCATCTGCGCCATGCGCGCAAGGAGTTGCATGCGCGTCGCGAGGCGGTGATCGCCGGCCTGAAACGCCACGCCGGCGATCGCGTACGCATCGTGCACTCGCCCGCGGGCATGCATGTCGTGGCATGGCTGGAGGGATACGACCACGAGCGCGCCGAGATGCTGATCGAATACGCCCACGCCCGTGGGCTTGGCCTGTATCCCATGGCGCCGCATTACTTCGTGCCGCCGCCGTGCCCGGGCCTGCTGCTTGGCTATTGCAGCCTCTCGGTCACAGAGCTGCGCGAGGCGATGCAGTTGTTCGGCGAGTGCCTGAATGCCGTGCCGGCGAAGGCATAGGTACCGCCACGAAGAGGAAGGATTGCAACGGCGGCCACGGCGGGCGTGGCCATGGCGACTCCCACGGCAAGGGCCTGGGGCGCACGGAAAGGAGCGTGGAATGAAGATCGGACCGACCTGGGTTTTCATGGCGGCATGCCTGGCGACGTGCCTTGCGCTTCCGCCCGGGCAGGCGCAAGCGCAACCCGAAGGCGCCGATGCCGAAGCGGCGTCACGTCCTGCCGACCGTGCCTCCATGGACGTGATGCGGATTCCCAGCCATGGCGAGTCCCTCAACGCCATGGCGTATGTCGCGGCCGGCGCCGGTCCGCATCCGGCGGTGATTCTGCTGCACGGTTTTCCGGGCAACGAGCGCAACCTGGACCTCGCCCAGGACATGCGCCGCGCCGGATGGGACGTGCTGTATTTCAATTACCGCGGATCCTGGGGCACGCCTGGCGACTTCTCCTTCGCGCATGGCATCGAAGACGTCGCGGCCGTGCTCGCTTATGTGCGGCAGCCGGAAAACGCACGGCGGCTCCGGCTGGATCCGACGCGTGTGGTGCTGGTGGGGCACAGCATGGGCGGCTTCATGGCGGTCGAGGCGGCCTCGGCGGACCCTGCCGTCAAAGGCGTCGCCCTGATCTCCGCCGCCGATCTCGGTGGGGTCTTTCAGCAGATGCAGGCCAAGGACTCGCGCGAGGGCGCATTGCACAAGATGAGCGCGGCATTGGCCGACGAGGGCATGGCGCCGCTGAGCGGATGCACGCCGGACAGCCTGGCCGGGGAGCTGGCCGATCACGGAAAGGACTGGGCCTTCATCGCCCATGCCCGCGCGCTCAAGGACCGGCCGACCATGATCGCCACGTCCGACGACGGCCTGGCGGATCCGAACACGGCGTTCGCGACGGCCTTGCAAAAGGCGGGCAATGCACACGTGACGACGCTGCACTTGCCCACCGATCATGCCTATTCCGACAAGCGCGTGGAGCTATCGCACGCGCTGCTGCAATGGCTCGCCACGCTCGCCAAATAAGGAACGGGTGAAATCGCCGGTGCATGGCGAAAACGGACCGGCCATTGCCATTCTGGGCGTAGACTCGACGGACGGGGCGCCCGAAGAAGGAATGCAATGAGCGAACAAGCGACGTCGACCCCGCATGCGATCCGCGTGCGGGGCGTGAGCAAGACTTACAAGAGCGGCTTTCAGGCCTTGAAGTCGATCGACCTGGACATACGGCGAGGCGAGATCTTCGCGCTGCTCGGCCCCAATGGCGCGGGCAAGACCACCTTGATCAGCATCATCTGCGGCATCGTGAGACCCAGCGCGGGCACGGTGAGCGCGGATGGCCACGATGTGCTGCGCGACTATCGCGCGACGCGGTCGAAAATCGGCCTCGTGCCGCAGGAGCTGTCGACGGATGCGTTCGAGACGGTATGGGCTTCGGTCCGCTTCAGCCGGGGCCTGTTCGGGCGTGCGCGCAACGACGAGCACATCGAAAAGGTGCTGCGAGACCTTTCCCTGTGGGAAAAGAAGGACGCCAAGATCATGACGCTTTCCGGCGGCATGAAGCGCCGTGTCCTGATCGCCAAGGCACTGGCCCACGAGCCGAGCATTCTGTTCCTGGACGAACCCACGGCGGGCGTGGATGTCGAGCTTCGCCACGACATGTGGCAAATGGTGCGCCGATTGCGCGAAACCGGGGTGACCGTGATTCTGACCACGCACTACATCGAGGAAGCCGAGGAAATGGCCGATCGCGTCGGCGTCATCACGCGCGGCGAACTGATCCTGGTCGAAGACAAGCACACTTTGATGCGCAAGCTTGGCAAGAAACAGTTGTCGATCAGCCTGAAGACGCCCCTGCAGGCCTTGCCGGACGATCTGCACGGCTATTCGCTGGAGCTGGCCGACGACGGCGCGACGCTGAACTACACCTTCGATGCGCAGAGCGAAGATACGGGCATCGCCGTGCTACTGCGCAAGCTGGGCGACCGTGGCGTGGAGTTCAAGGATCTGCATACCCAGGAAAGCTCGCTCGAAGACATTTTCGTCAGCCTGGTCCGGGAGGCGCGATGAACATCCACGCCATTCGCGCCATCTATCGTTTCGAGATGGCCCGCACGTTCCGCACGCTGACGCAGAGCATCGTGTCGCCGGTGCTGTCGACGTCGTTGTACTTCGTGGTGTTCGGCGCCGCCATCGGGTCGCGCATGGGCGAGATCGGCGGCACGAGCTACGGCGCCTTCATCATTCCCGGTCTCATCATGCTGTCGCTGCTCAACGAGAGCATCTCCAATGCCTCGTTCGGCATCTATCTGCCCAAATGGTCGGGCACCATCTATGAGTTGCTTTCCGCGCCGGTCTCGCCTCTGGAAGCGGTGCTCGGTTATGTCGGGGCCGCGTCCACCAAATCGGTGATGCTGGGCCTGCTGATCCTGGTGACGGCGCGCTTCTTCGTGCCCTACAGCATCATGCATCCGCTATGGATGGTGGCTTTCCTGCTGCTCACCGCGGTCACGTTCAGCTCGTTCGGCTTCATCATCGGGCTCTGGGCGGACGACTTTCAGAAACTGCAGGTCATCCCGCTGATGGTGGTGACTCCGCTGACATTCCTTGGCGGCGCTTTCTACTCGATCGGAATGCTGCCGCCGTTCTGGCAGAAGGTGGCGATGTTCAATCCGGTGGTGTACCTGATCAGCGGGTTTCGTTGGAGCTTCTACGGCCAGTCCGACGTCGACGTGGTGCTGAGCGCGGGTATGACCCTGGCGTTTCTCCTGGTCTGCGCCGCGGCCATCGCGTGGATCTTCCGCACCGGCTACAAGCTGCGTTCGTAGCGCGGTGGCACCTCCGTCCCCGCTCTGGCGAGGACGGAGGTGCCAGTGAGGCTCATTGGACGATGTTCGCCCTGACGTGATACACGCGCCCGCCCCAGCCGTCATTGGGGAAGGCATCCGACACCTTTACGTACACCGGCCTCGCGCCATTCGCGGCAGCGCCGAGGAACGGCGTCAGGTCGATGCTGCGGTCCGCCTTGTTGGAGCCGTCGGTGATGGGGCGGTCCTCCTTGAGCATGGTCGTCCAGTTCGCGTTGTCGTTGCTCACCTGCACGACGAACTCGGCATCGATCGTGAGGGTGAGCTGCGCCGATGTGGTGTCGGCCGGGAGCGGGAAGCGATAGGTGAAATGGGCATGGCCGTCGGCGAAGCGGTTCTGCACGCCGTTGCTCTGCGAACCGTCGGGATCGAACAGCCAGGGATTTTCATCGACGATGCCGGTATCGAAATCGATCTTGTGCGCGACCAGTACGTCGGCCTGCGTGGCGAAGGACAAGCCGGCGGCGGCAACGTTGGCCACGACTTGATGATGCCCATCTGCCGCGTTGCCGGGCACGGCGATCTCGAGCGGCACGACGCCATTCACCGGCACCGCATTGCCATGCGGCCGCAAGCGCAGGAGTGTTGCCTGGGGCGATGCAGTCCAGCCGGCCGGGGCGTCGATCGAGGCACGCGCCTGCAACGGGAAGAAACCGGTCGCCGAAACGCCGAGGTCGATGGGAATGGTGGTGACGCCCGACGCGGCCGGCATCACTACCGGCTGCGCGGGTGACATGGTCGCGGCCAGCGACTCGCGCGGTGTCCACGCCGGCACATCGCCGATCAAGGCGCTCAGCGCACTGGCCTGGGTGCGCCAATCGAACACGTTGGGATGATCGGCGCTGGTGGCGCCGGACCAGCGCGTGCCGAGGCGGCCGGCGGCATCGCGATCGTTCGCCCAGATCGTTTCGGCTTGCTGTTCGAGAAAGGCGGCGTACCTGGGGTCGCGTGTCGTGTCGACCAGGTCGGTCCAGTAGCGCATGAAGATGCCCTTGAACTGCTTGCCGTTGTCGTCGCAGGACTGGGTCAGTGCATCGCAGGTTTCGGTCAGAACGCCGTCGTTGGCCAGGCCGCCGGGGGCGATCGCGGCGTCGGCCAGGCGCCGTACGCCGGCCAGAATGTCCGGGTCCCTGGTGGCGCGCCACAATTCCAGGCCTGCGCCGATCGCCAGTCCCTGGTTGTAGGTCCATACGTTCTGGCCGTTGTTGGCGCAGGTGTCGGTCAGGCCATCGTTGACCAGGCCGCCGGCGTTGACCATGCCGCTGCCCTGAAACCATTTCCATGCAGCGAGAGACCGGGTCAGCCACAGCCGGTCGCCCGGCATCCGGTTGTGCAATTCGGCGGCGAGCCGGATCCACAAGCCGTTGGTGACCGCGTTCTTGTAGGTGCGCTCGGCATTCCACCAGACGCCGCCGCCGCAGGTGCTGGTGTCCCAGTAGCCATAGACGTAATCGGCGATGGTCGCCGCCATGTCCAGATACTTCGGATTGCCGGTGAGGTCGTACGCCTGCACCCAGGTGAGGCCCCACCACGCGGAGTCGTCGATGGCGCGGCTGGTGAAGTTGCCCAGCAAGGGATCGCCCGACAGCACGCCGGCCGGGAACGCACCCTTGTCCTTTTCGAAGGTATTTTCCAGCTGGGCGAGATAGCGGCGGTCGCCGGTGCGTTGCATATAGTCGCCGACGGTCTGCAGGGCGACGGCCGAGTTCCACCAGCTGGCGGGGAACCAGGCCTTGCCGGGATCGTAAGAGCCCATCAGCACGTCGGCGGCCACGCGCGCTCGCGCGACTGCCGTGGGTCCGTCGGTTCGCGGATTGGCCGGGTATGTTCGCTCGTCCGCCATCGACGGAAAGGCGGCCGCCAGGGCCGTCAGGCCGGCCGCGGCCAGCAAGATCCGAACTCGTGCGCGCATTGCTTCGACGCTCATGATCGTAAGCGCTCCTCTTGGATGCCCACGTAGGGAAGGGAGCCCCTTTCTCCCTTGGCCCGCGACCGGATCGTGGGCGTGGATCCGGCCTGGAAACGTGCGCCTTCGGCCATCTGGACGGCCAACCGCCAAGCGCGGCCCGCGTGGATCGCGCCGGGGCGTTTCCCCGGCGAAACCACAAATCTTCAGATTCCCATGTGCCTCGGGCTTGCTATATCCGTTGAATTGGATCGATCTAAATCGATCGCTTAAAAAAAGCCCATGACGCGATGGACCGTGCATCCAGCCGCCTGCCGACCGATGCCTGCGCGGACTGTACATGGCCGCACGCCGGGATGCTTGCTGCACTGCAAAGCGTCGATCGGCAGTCGCGCACGGTTGATGGCTATGGCGCTTTCATGTCGAACGTCGGCATCGAGATGGACTTCTATCCATCCGTCGTCGCTCTGCCATGCGGCACGCTCCGGGTTCATGCAGGGCATGGCCGGCATCGGCGTCGCCGCGCTGGTGTGCGTGAGCAACCAGCGCGGACGCCGAAAAGATCATCGGCCCAGGGACGCGCCCCAGCTTGCGGTGACGTCGCCACCCAGGCGCCATTCCTTGAAGGGACGACGGGCGGCGATGAGCGGGGCCAGGTGGGGGTCGCGGAAGCGTGCGTAGTACGGCTCCATCCAGGCCAGCTCGTCCTGGAACGTCCATGGAAACAGCTTCTGCTCGATCGGCGTGATCTTCCGGAAGCTCGACGGATCCCGGACGGCGTCGGTGACGAGATGCGCCAATCGATCGATCGCGCGATCGTTCTCCCGGTACAAATCGATATGCCGCCGCTGCACCAGCTCGGCCGAGAAGACCAGCGGGATCAAGGCGAAGGTGTGATAGTGCAGGGCGCGATCGCCGCGCTTCACTTCCCGGGCCAGCGATCCGTCCGGCGCGATGTCGTGGATGCCTTCGCGAACGCGCAGCAAGCCCGAGTCCACCAGGCTCGCATTGCCGGTCACCGTGCCCGTGGCGATCAGATTCAATCCGGCCCAGTACACCAGATTGTTGTGCAGGTGATTGATCGCTTCCGCGTCGCGGGTGGCGACGGCGATCCTTTCAAGCCATGCGTCGATCGCGCCGAACTGAGCGCGGTGTTGCTCGCGGAAACCGTCCGGCATGCGCAGGATCACCATCGCGAAATCGGTGCCCGCCCACGAGCGCTCGTAGTAGCCCTGATAGCCGGAGATATGGCCCATCAAGGCATCCCCGCGTGCCCAGCCGTCGAGCAGGTCCAGGGCGCACGACCAGTCGCCCTTGTCGGCCGCCCCGTTGAGTCGCGCGACGAAATCGCGCATGGGTTTCACCGCTTCGGCGTAACCGGCGGCGTCATCGTAGAAGCCCGGAGGATCGATCGTTTTCACCGGCGCGGGTACATCGCATGCAGATGCCGTCCCGCTGACGCCGGCAAGCATGAGCGCGGCGAGCAGGGCGGCGTGCAGCAGTCCAATCTTTGGGCGCATAGAAGTCCTTGGCGATTCGTATAGCCTGGTGGGGAGGGTTGAATCGAATGTGCCGTGATGCTGGCGAGCGACAAGATACGCTTCGCTCATCGCCACCGGAGGGTGCGGCATGAGCGCCATTCACGACGGCCTCACACTGGGAAATTCCGTGCGGCGTCTTCGCATGATCGTGCGAAGAAAGCCATGCCTTTATGCACTTGGCTGCGTTCCGTTCCGTAGGTGGCCGGGCCATTGTCGGATGTCCGGAATGCCTAGTCAGGCGAGCGTCTCGTCGATCCTCCGATCCTTGATTTGGCAATGTCGCGGCATGGCGATCCCACTCATTGCGAACAGCTCGATGATTCGCTTCGTCGGATGCGCGAAGACGCATGTCCTGATCGACGGTCGATGGCGAAAATGAATTTCTTCCAACGCCTGCCTTTCTGGTGTGCGCTAAAAAACCGCCGGTCCACCCACGGCGCTGATGACCGATAAGCCCTTTTAAATAAGAGCGTTCTCGACCGCGCAGCCCTTGTGCCATCGATCGCGGCGCATGCAGCCTCGAGTCGATCTTTCACGACTCATCGACACAATCCTGCGGCGCGGCCTCAAGAATAGGGGCGTTCCCGCAAGCGCTCGGCTGATTCTATGTCCTCACCTTTACGTTGCAGTTTCGGCGCCCCCGGTCTCGATGCCATCTTGCGCGGCGGCCTTCCGCCGGGCCATCTCTACCTGCTCGAGGGTCAGCCTGGCTCCGGCAAGACCACGCTCTCGCTGCAGTTCCTGATGGAGGGAAGAAAGATCGGCGACCGATGCCTGTACATCACGCTGTCGGAAACCGCCGAGGAGCTGAGAGAGGTCGCGGCGTCGCACGAGTGGGATCTGGCCGGCATCGATCTGATCGAGCTGTCGTCGGTCCAGGATGTACTCGGCGAGGGGCGCAATCAGTCCGTATTTCATTCGTGGGAGGTGGAGCTCGGCGAGACCATACGCTTCATCAAGCAGGAGATAGAGCGGCTCAAGCCGGCGCGCGTGGTGTTCGATAGCCTGTCGGAGCTTCGGCTGCTCGCCCAGGACCCGTTGCGCTATCGGCGGCAGGTGCTTTCGCTCAAGCAATTCTTTGCGCCGCGAAATACCACCGTGCTTTTCATCGACGATCTGACAAGCGAGGGACGGGACCGCGATACGCATCTGCATAGCATCTGCCACGGCGTTCTCTCGCTCGAGCGCTTCACGCTCGAGTTCGGCGCGGCCCGGCGTCGCCTGCAGGTGCAGAAGTTGCGCGGGGCGACGTTCATCGCCGGATATCACGACTTCACCATCCTGACCGGCGGAGTCGAGGTCTATCCGAGAATCGCCGTCGCCGCACGAGCGGTCGAGCTGAAAGGCGATCTCGCCGCCAGTGGCATAGAACACCTCGATGCCTTGATGGGCGGAGGTTTCCTACGCGGCACCAGTACGCTGCTGACGGGGCCGGCCGGCACCGGCAAGACCACGCTCGCCCTGCAATGCATCGGCGCGGCGTGCGCACGAGGCGAGCGCTGCCACGTCTATCAGTTCGACGAACGCATCGGCACCTTGCTCCGGCGGGCGGAGGCCATGGGCGTGGATCTCTCGCAGTTCATCGAGAATGGGCTGCTCGAGATCACCCAGGCGGATCCGGCCGAAATATCCCCGGGCGAGTTCGCCTGGCGAGTCTTTCGCGCTGTCCAGGAGGACCGGTGCAGCATGGTGGTCATCGACAGCCTCAACGGTTACCTGTCCGCCATGCCGGAGGAGAAGCATCTGTTATTGCAGATGCACGAGTTGCTGGCCTTTCTCAACCAGGCCGGCGTAACGACCTTTCTGATCAATCCGCAGTTCGGGCTGGTCGGTTCGATGGATTCCGGTCAGCTCAATGTCTCTTACATGGCCGATGCGGTGATCTTGTTCCGGTTCTTCGAAGCGGAAGGACGGATCGGGAAGGCCATCTCCGTCATCAAGAATCGTAGCGGGCAGCACGAGGACACCATCCGCGAGCTCTATATCGATGGCCAGGGCTTGCGGGTGGGCGAGCCTCTGATGAACTTCCGCGGCGTACTGACCGGCACGCCGGATTTCGTCGGCGACAGCGCCCCTCTGCTGGAAAACCGGGATGCATAAGGAAGCCGAGCGCGGCTATCGGGTGCAGGTCGTGGCGCCCTGGCAGCGCGATGGACAAAGCCTGATCGAGGTGCTGACCCAGAACGGTTATTGCGCTTCGTCCTATCCGGACCTGGTAGCCCTGGCCAATCACATCGACGATAAGACCGGCGTCGTCATCCTGACCCAGGAGGCGCTCGAGTACGGAGCGGATGCGATTCATGGCGCGCTCGCCAACCAGCCCGCTTGGTCGGACATTCCTTTCGTCGTTCTGCACTCGGCCAGGCCGGGTCGCGATGTGCACGTCTCGCCGCTGCCGCACACCGTGCTGAACAGGATCGAGCTCGAACGTCCCGTCGGCGCGGCGTCGCTGCTGAGCGCGGTGGCGACCGCCATGCGGTCCCGGCAAAAGCAGTTCGAGATCCGGGATCGCATGGAAGAGCTGGCCGCCAGCCAGAAGGCGCTGGCCGACAGCGAGGCCGAGCTCAGGCGCATTACGGATTCCTTGCCCGTGCTCATCGGCCTGATCGATACGGACTTCCGCTACCGCTTTGCCAACCGGGCTTATCAGACGTGGTTCGGCATCGATCCCGCGGACATGCTCGGAAAGACCATCGAACAGCTATTCGGCCAACAGCGATGGCAAGCCCAGGAGGCGGCCGTATGCCGCGCGCTGGCCGGCGAGCCCGTGCTGATCGAGTTGTCCTGGCCGCGCCTGGGCGGGGAGCGGCGCGAGGTGGAGATCCGCTACATACCCCGCCGTGTCGAGAGCGGCCGGATCGACGGCGTGCATCTGTTCGCGACCGATATCACCGAGCGAAAGGAATCGCTGGAGGCTGTCAGTCAGGCGGCCGCCCGCCTGGAAAAAAAGGTCGCCGAACGCACTTCGGAACTGCAGGCCGAGATGCAGGCTCGCCTGGAGAGCGAGACGGCGCTTCGGCAGGCGCAGAAGATGGAGGCCGTCGGGCAACTTACAGGCGGCATCGCGCATGACTTCAACAACATGCTCACCAGCATCATCGGCGCACTGGATATCGTCGCCATCCGGGTAAGGGAGGAGCGCACGGCCAGGGTGGTCCAGGCAGCGACGGAAGCGGCTCGTCGCGCCGCCGCGCTCACGCAGCGCCTGCTGGCGTTCTCCCGGCGCCAATCCCTCGATCCCAGGCCTGCCGACGTGAATGCGCTCATCCAATCGATGCGCATGTTGCTCACGCAGACGCTGGGTGAGAGGGTCCAGGTGAGGATCGATCTGGCGGCACCGCTCGACAAGGCGCTGGTGGACGTCAATCAGCTGGAAAGCGCGCTGCTGAACCTCTGTATCAATGCCAGGGATGCCATGCCCGATGGCGGCTTGCTGAGCATAACGACCCGTCGCGCGGACATGGTGCCGTTCCCGCGCGACGGGCACGCGGATCACGCCGAGGGTTATGTGGTGGTGGAGGTCGGGGACAGCGGCGTCGGCATGGAGCCGGCCGTCAAGGATCGCGTGTTCGAACCGTTCTATACGACCAAGCCCATCGGCCAGGGTACGGGCCTGGGGTTGTCGATGATTTACGGGTTCATCCAGCAGTCGAAAGGCTTTATCGACCTGCAATCGTTGCCTGGGCGCGGAACCACCATCTCGCTGTACCTGCCGATCGCGCCTGCCGCCGAGGCGGCTGCGGCACCGCATCAGGCAACCGAGGCGACGAAAGGCGAGGGGCAGCTCGTGCTCGTGGTCGAGGACGACGACCAGGTGAGGCTATTGGTCAGCTACCAGCTCGAAGAGCTCGGCTACGTCGTCGTGACCGCGCGCGACGCCACCGATGCGATGTCGCACATCTCATCCCTGGGGCAGGTCGATCTTCTGGTCACGGACGTCGGCTTGCCGGGTATGAATGGGCGGCAGCTTGCGGAACTGTTCCGCGAGGACCACCCGTCCGCGCCGGTGTTGTTCATGACCGGCTACGCCGAGGGCGCCGCCGTGCGGTCCGAATTCCTGGGGCCGAACATGACGCTGATCACGAAGCCCTTCGCGCTGGGCGACTTCAGCAAAGCCGTCACCGATGCCCTTGCCGGCACGCATTGAGGCTCGTGCCGGGGCGCATCTCCCGGCGGGTCGATGGCGGGAGATTCCGCATCCATGGGAGGGCAGTGCCAGGAGCCGGCCAGCGCGCCCAGGCGAAGGGCGGACGCTCCCGGCCTACCGTTGCGCCCGTGCTTGCGGCTGGCGATGAACCCATAACCGCACACCGGACGCCATGCAGAAGGCGGCGCCGGAGATCAGGCCATAGCTGGCCGCCATGGCAAAGCCGAGAGGCTCCAGGACCTTCTCGGGCTGCCCCTTCAGCAACCAGGCGAAGGCATACATGGCTGTCGGTCCCAGGAGGATGCACCAAAGGCACAGGGTCGCTGCCGACAGGACTCGCAGGGTTCGCAGCAGCAGCGCCATCGGCACGACGAAAAGGAAAGTGACCAGATAGGTGAAGGGCACGCCGATGACGATCACCATCAAAACGATGCCCAGCACGACACCCCGTTCCGGCGGCAGATGTTCGTCCGTGAGGCCAAAGCTGGCGACGAGGCCGATGATCCCGAGCAGGAGCGCCAGGCCTGTCGGCACGACCCAGGGAGAAATGAGCGCGCCTCGCCACAGGCTTCGCTTGTGCTGGATCGACTGGCCGGTCGCTTCTTCCAAAGGGAGCATCTCTTTCAAAGTATTGGGGGTGACAGGCATGCTGTCGGCGCCGGCGAGCTTTGCCGCAAGTGCAAGCGCGCCATTATGATCCGCGGCAGCGGGCATTTGCCCGGCGCTTCGCCTGAGCCATTCGCTTCTTCGGCGATTGTACGGAAGGCGCCGGGACAGCGGGGACAGGAACACTCTGCACCACGGGGAACACGATGGCTGAGCTTGGGGGAAGCCTTGGCATCGAGGCGTTGCGTACTTACTGGGCATGCCAATGCGCGCCAGGCAGCGCCGAGCCGCTGCCGCAGGACATAGTCAAGACGCTGTTGGCCGGCTTGCGCATCAATGTGCTGGAAACCCTGCGTTACCTGCACCATCAGAAGCCGACTTATGCGCAGTTCGAGGCCTGGATCCGGCAGCGCAGCGGTGCCGAGCTGACCGATGGCGAGTTGGATCGCCTGCGCCGTGCGTTGGCTGGAGAGGCCGTGGGTGCGGAGGTGGGCGATCTCGATGGCATCGAAGGCCTGAGCGCGGACGACCTGGCGCATTGGGAGGAGCACGGCTATGTCGTGCTGCGCAACGCGGTCAGTGTCGAAGCGGCCGAACGCGCGGAGATGGCGATCTACGATTTCCTCGGCATGGACCGTGAGGATCCGGCTTCGTGGTATCGCCCATCGCTGGGCCATTCCATCTGGGTGCCGCTGCTGCGGCATCCGGCCGTGGTGGCCAATCGCCGCGCGCCACGCATTCACAAGGCCCACGCGCAACTATGGGGGCGAGAGGACCTCTGGGTAACCATCGATCAGGTCGGCTTCAATCCGCCGGAGCACCAGAACTGGCCGTTTCCCGGGCCGCATCTGCATTGGGATACCACGCTGGCCGAACCGCACTGCTTCGAACTGCAGGGCATTCTGTATCTCACCGATGTAGCCGAGGACCAGGGGGCCTTCAGCTGCGTGCCCGGCTTCCACCGCACGCTCAAGGAGTGGCTGCGAAGCGTCCCCGCCGGCGTCAACGTGAACGATTACGCGAGAGATACCTTGACCATGAAGCCGATCGCAGCGCGGCGGGGCGACATGATCATCTGGCATCACCTGCTGCCCCACGGCAGCCGTCCGAACCGCGCAAGCCGACCGCGCGTCGTGCAGTACATGTCGCTGCGGCCGACGCGGTTCGCCTACACCGAAGAATGGAAGTCTTGATAAGGCCGCGGTTTGCAGTTCCGCCGTCGACGATCTTCTCTCCAGCCGCTGCATTCCCGTGTCGCGGTGTTTCTGGCGCAAGCCATTGAGATATTCGCCACTCGATATTGCGATTTATTCGTCGCGTCCGCGCAGGGCCGAAGTCGGCGCAGCCTTGCATGCCAGAATGCGATGGATGGCCGTGAGCGAATGGACCATCAAAAGCATGCGGGAACCAATCGGCAAAGAACGGAAGGGAGTGGTCGCGTCATGGGCATTCAAGATATCGCCGGGCGAATGATCGTGACGTCGCAGCGCAGGGCGCGCAGGCTGCTCTCATGCGTGCCGGCCGCGTTGCTCCTGGCTGCATCGATCGATGGCAGGGCGGTGGCCCAGGACGCTCCTTTCGTGCTGGAAAGAAGTGGACGGACGATTTCGCTCGAACCCTACGCGCCGAATATCCTTCGCGTAACGCTGAGCGTGGACCGGTCGGCCGTGACGGCGCAGCCCGGCTACGGGTTCGACGCCAAACCCTCGGCTCAGGGATGGACCCACACGCACGACGAGGCGGGCGGCGACATTTTCAGCTCCTCGCGCCTGGTGGTGCGCGTGGCGCCCGATCGGCCCGCCCAGGGCGGCCTTTCCTTGAGTCTGCCCCTGGATGCGCTGAACTATCAGCTGCGCGAAAAATACTTCGGGGGATGGAAAGACCCCAATACCTTTCATGACGCGCTGAGCATCACCAGCGCCGAGGGCAAGACGTTGGTGCGCATGCGCACCTGGGCCATGGTGCCCGAGCAGGCGGATGCGGGGGGCAAGAGCTTCCGCGCCTCCGCCACCTTCGATTCGCCGGGGAACGAGCACTACTACGGACTGGGACAACAGCAGCAGGGGTGGATGGACCTGCGCGATCATGAGGTCCGCTGCTGGCACGACTACGGCGCACTGGGCGGAGAAAACGTCTGCGTCCCCTTCATGGTGTCCAATCTCGGCTATGGCCTGGTCTGGGACAACCCTTCCAAGACGACGGTGCAGCTGGGCTTCAACGGCCAGAACGTGTGGTCGTCGGAGGTGGGCGATCGGGTCTCGTACTTCGTCATCGCGGGCAGCAATGCCGACGAGATTTACCAGGGCTATCGTCAGCTGACGGGCGTGACGCACATGCTGCCCAGGAACGCCTACGGCTATATCCAAAGCAAGGCGATCTACTCGTCGCAGGATCAGATCCTCGCCGTCGCCGACGAGTACCGCCGGAGGAACCTGCCGCTGGGCGTGATGGTGATCGACTTCCTCAACATGACCCGGCAGGGCGATCTGGACCTCGATCCGGCGCGCTGGCCGGACCCGGCCGCCATGAATCGACGCCTGCATGCGATGGGCGTGGACTCGCTGCTGAGCGTATGGCCGCACTTCTCCGAAGGCTCGCTGTTCTACGACATGCTCGCCAGCAAAGGCTGGCTGGTACGCGGACGGGACGGCAAGCCGGACCGTGGGTGGTACAAGACGATCATTGGTCCCAACATCGATACGACCCATCCCGAAGCGGCGAAGTGGTTCTGGCAGCAGATCCGCGACCGCTACATCAAGCCCTACGGGTTCGATTATCTGTGGCTCGACGAAACGGAGCCGGACGTCGATCCGGCCAAGGACGTCTTCTGGATCGGCTCGGGGACGCGCTTCTACAACGTCTATCCGCTGTTCCATACCGCGGCCGTCTATGATGGCTTCCGGCGCGATTTCGGCGACGCGCGCCGCGTGATGATTCTGGCGCGGGCAGCCTATCTCGGCGCCCAGCGCAACGGCACCGTCTTCTGGTCGAGCGATATCGTCGCGACCTGGGACATGCTCAAGCGATCCGTTCCGGCGGGACTCAATTTCACGGCAACGGGCATGGCCTACTGGAACACCGACATCGCCGGCTTTCTGTCGCCTGTCATCCCCGCCGATTACCGCGCGACGCACAAGCCTTTGATCGACGGATCCGACGTGCGTGGCACGATCGGGAACTACGAGGACTATCCCGAGCTGTTCGTCCGCTGGTTCCAGTGGGGAAGCTTCCAGCCTGTGATGCGGGCGCACGGCGAGCGCGATCACAACGAAGTGTGGTCGTACGGCAAACAGGCCGAACCGATCCTGGCCAAGTACCTGAAGCTGCGCTACCGGCTGTTGCCGTACACGTACTCCATCGCCTATCGCAGTTACCAGACCGGCGCGCCCTACATGCGCGCCCTGTTCATGGACTTTCCGAACGACCCGAAGGTCGCGGACATTCCGGACGAATACATGTACGGTCCGGCCTTCCTGGTGGCGCCGGTTACCGAGCAGGGCGCCACCCGCCGCACGGTCTACCTGCCCGCGGGCTGCGATTGGTACGACTACTGGACGAACCGGCGCCTGCACGGCGGCCAGACGATCGAGGTGGATGCGCCGATCGATGTCCTGCCGCTGTTCGTCAAAGCCGGCAGCATCGTGCCGCTGGGCCCGGACGAGGCGGGCGCCCAGAAGACGCAGAAAGTCGTTTCGGTGAAAGTCTATCCCGGCGCGAACGGCCAGTTCACGCTCTTCCAGGACGACGGCACGTCTTATGGCTACGAACGCGGCAGGTATTCGACCGCCACATGGACATGGGATGAGGCCGCGCACCGGCTGAAACACGAAGGAGCGCCGGTCGCTGCCGATGCGAATGGTCCGGCTGTCTCCGTGATAGGCGACTAGGTAACCGGCCTTCGGCTTGGGACGGCAGGCGGGTCCTGCCGCGCCGCTTGCCGCCGTTTCGCTAGCCGCCCAGCTGCTCTTCCAGCGTTCGCGCACGGTCGGTCTGCACATCGCCCGTGTGCTTGGTCGTCACCGTCTCGATCAGGACGATCCAGCATTCCTCTTCCGCGACGGGGTTGTGCATGACCCCTCGCGGGACCGTCAGCATGTCGCCTTCTGCGAGATCGACCGCGTAGCCCTCGAACTCGATCTTCAGCCGGCCCTTGATCACGAGGAAGAGCTCGTCCTCGTCCGCATGCGCGTGCCAGACGAACTCGCCCTTGAGCTTGGCGACCTTGATGTATTGATCGTTGACGCGCCCGACGACTTTGGGTGACCAATAATCCGTTACGCGATCGAACGACTTCAGCAAGTGAGTGGGTGCGAGCATCGGCATTTCCTTTACGGTTACAGGGCAATCACGACATGCTTGATTCGCTGCCGCTTCCACGTGTAGACCACGTGTACCAGGCCATCGCTGGTCTGGATGACGGCCGGGTAAGAGAACTCGGCGCCGGGCGTGTTCTCCAGATCGAGCAGCTTGCGCCAATGCTCGCCGTCGTCGGAAATGGCCATCGATAGCCGACCGCGACCGTCCCACCACTGCGCGCCGTGCGGGGCAGGGTTGTAGGCGATCACAGAGCGGCCATCGGCGAGCACTACGCCATCGATGCCGGAGTTGGGATTGGGGAGGTCGAGCAGGTACATCGGCGACCAGGTGCGGCCGCCATCGCGCGACCAGGTGCTGAAGATCCTGTCCTGCTTGCTGCGCCCGACGGCCTGAAGACTGCCATCGCGGTGTTGCAGCAGCGAAGGCTGGATCGCCTCGATGGGGCGTGCGCCCATCGAGGGCGCGACGATCTGCCAATGGGCGCCGCCATCGGTGGAGCGCTCGAAATGCACGGCCCAGCGTCCTTCCTCGGTGCTGGACGGGCTGACGATGGTGCCGTCGGCCAGTTGCACCGGCTTGTTCTTGATCGGCCCCAGCACGCCATCGGGCAGTCGCCGCGGTGCCGACCAGTGCTCGCCGTCGTCATGGGACGTCATCACCATGCCCCACCAGTGCTGGGGATCGGGGCCGACTTTGTAGAAGAGCATCAGTGTGCCCTCGCTCGTGCGGAACAGCACCGGATTCCATGTGGGAAGGCGCACGCCGTCAGTCTGTACGCCATTCGCGACCTCGATAGGCGCGGACCACTGTCCGGCCCGCTGCCGCGAGATCCAGATGCCTACGCTCGGATCGCGTTCCTGCTTGCCTCCGAACCATGCGGCGAGCAACCCGGACGGCGTCTGCACCAAGGTCGCCGCATGGCTTTGCGGCGTAGCCTGGGTGGCCCCGACGAATTCGCTCGTGCGTATGGTCGCCGGCGGGGAGGGCGGGCCGGCAGGAGGAGAGGCGGGTGACAGCGTCGCGATGCCGCCCAAAGCCACGCCCATCCATCTAGCCCATTTCTTTTTCATCGGGAAGCCGGCTCGAAAAGTCATGCGGAGTTTTAGTCTCGCATGTCGCGAATCCAAGCACGACGTGGTTTGGCGGGATGGCGTCCGCGATCTTTTCGGCACGTTATGCTTGGCAAGTACGCCCGAAAGCTGAAAAGCGGGCGCTCCACACAAATCTCGGCGCTTCACCGGTCGGTCGCGCTGGTCGAGCGCGGTAGCAAAGATAGAGTCATGAACATCGACTTCCGAATCCCGCTCCATGTCATCGAGTCGAAGTATGGGCCGGGCAATTTCGATGACGCCGGAGACGATATCGTCCTGCTCTTTCGTCGCGCGGTGGACCAGGCGAAGTGCTCCTTTCGCTTCGATATCGACGGGTCCCATCCCAATCCGTGGTACCACGCGCTGGTGTTTTCGGTCGAAGGATTGACCGAGAAGGAGTGCGCTTCGCTCAGGGCCGCGTGGGCCGACGCCTTCGAATGAAGGTCCGAAGCGCGAGACTGGCCATGTGTCGCCGTGTTGGTCGGCTCAGCCGGCCTGCGCGGGATCCCTGGTGAACATGAAGGTCTCGATCCAGGCCACGAACTCTTGCAGGCTTCGTGTGCGGCGGCTGACGAGCAGTTCATGCAACTCGATGTCGCCCGTTTTCCTGTCGGCGCGAAAACGCAGGAAGTCCAGCACATAGGCCCCCTCCGGATCGCCTTCGGGCTCATATCGGGCGTCGAAGCAAAGGCCGCTTTGTTCGTGATGTCCGCTGATCAGGATCGATCCGAAGAACCACTCCATGTTTTCAGGGGTGGGCTCGAACCGATAGAGGTTGTTTACGTCGATGGACCACCCGCTTGCGACCCGCAAAGGCTGCAGCTTGCGCCATGTGTCCGTCACTTATCGCGCTCCAGTGAGTGGCTCGGATCGGAAAGTCGTACCGCGGGATGCATCTGTGTCATCGGAAGGTGCTTCGCGCCATGGAACAGGTGCCCACCGAGCGCGGTGGCGAATTATAAGCGGCGTGGATCCGTTGATCGGCTTTCGCCAGGTGCGGAGAGCAGGCATGACGCTACGCCGGCGCACTCCGCCACTGTGCCGTGTTGTCGCTGATCAGTCGCCACAGCCGATCGGCCACGGGTCCGTGCGGCCGGTCACGACGGCGCGCGGCCACCAGGTCCTGCACGGCACCGGGCAGATAGCGGCCCGCGAGCGATATCAGGCGACCGTCGCGCAGTTCCTGCTCGATCAGGAATCGCGGGAGGTGTCCCCAGGCCATGCCTTGCAGGATCACTTCCTTTTTCATGAGCTGGTCGGCGACGGTGCATTGCGGTGCGCCGCTCACCACGAAGTAGTCTCGTTTCTCGGGACTTTGGGCGGTATCGCGCATGATGCATTGCGTCAGCTCGCGCAGGTGCTCGGGCCGCACGGCACGTCCCGCGCGAAACGGCAGGAAGCCTGGCGCGGCTACCGGCACGAACGGTACGGGGCACAGATCCACCCATTCGATGCGCGCATCGTGCTTGTCCACACGATGGAAGATCAGGTCCGCTTCGTCATTGAAGAGCCGTTCCCAAGGCCCCGTCACGGCTTCGAAGTGCAGATGCAGCCGGGTGCCGGGGTGCTGCGCGAAGAAGCCGCCGAGCAAGTGCAGCGTCTGAGGCACGGGGCACATATCGCCGATGACGACGCGCAGATCGCTCTCCGCTCCCATCGCCAGCTGCGCCGCATGCGCATGCAGGTCCTCCAGCTCGCGCAGCAGGGCTTGTGCACGGCGATGGAAGGACTGGCCCGCTGCCGTGAGTTGCGCGCGGTAGCCGCCGCGCTCCAGCAACGCGACCCCCAGCTGCCGCTCCAGTTTGGCGACCGCGGCGAATACGGCCGGGTGCGAGCGATTCATGACCTGAGCGGCGGCCTGAAAACCGCCGGCCTTGACTACGGCGTCGAAGCATTGGAGGTCGTGCAGGGTGAAAGCGCTCATGTCAGGAATATTTACAGAGTCGTTTCGAAGTTTGTAATTTTTATCAGAACTGGCCGCGCCTAGCATCTCTCGCCATCGGGCCACCGCCCGCCCATCCCCGAAAGGAGCGAAGCGCCATGAACAGCACCACTTTCATCACCACCGGCGACGGATGCCGTCTTGCCTACCGTCTCGACGGCGACGCGGGCAAGCCCGTGCTTGTCCTTTCCAATTCCATCGCCACGACGCTGCATATGTGGGACGGCCAGATCGACGCGCTGGCCGAACACTTCCGCGTGCTGCGCTATGACGCTCGCGGCCACGGCGAGTCGGATGCTCCCGTCGGCGCCTATTCGATGGACCGGCTCGGCCGCGACGTCATCGAATTGCTCGACGCGCTGGGCATCGAGCGCGCCCATTTCCTCGGCCTCTCGCTCGGCGGTTTCGTGGGGCAGTGGCTCGGCATCCATGCGCCCGAACGCATCGACCGGCTGATCCTGAGCAACACCTCCGCCCGCCTGGGACCGCCCAGCGAGTTCGACGCGCGCATCGCCGCGCTGCGGACGTCGCCGGATATGACCGCCGTTGCCCAGGCGTTTCTGGCCAACTGGTTTCCGGTAGCCATGCTCGAAGCCGGCGATCCCGCTGTCGCGCCGTTCCGCGACATGCTGCTATCCACCTCGCCCGTCGGGTTGGCGGGCTCGTACGCCGCGGTGCGCGATGCCGACCTGCGGCGGACCATCGCGCTCATCCAGCGTCCCACGCTGGTGATTGCCGGTGCCAACGACACCGTCACGCTGGCGAGCCACGGCGAGTACATCGCTTCGACCGTGCCGGGCGCGCGCCTGGTGATCCTGCCGGCTGTTCACTTGCCCAACGTGGAGCACACCGACGCCTACGTGCGCGCCGTGCTGGACTTTCTGCTGGACGAGGACATCGGGGCCTCGGCGGCCGACGTGAGGGACGCCTTGCAGGTTGTCGCCTGAAGGGCAGGGGCCTGGCTCATGACGCGCCATCGCGGAGGAGCCGGCCCCTTTTCCTTAGTTGCAGGTCACTCGGCCAGCTCACGCACGTTCGTCGCCGGCGCAACGGGGGCCGCTGGCCGCAGCTGCGCCGGATCGTAATAGAAGCGTTCGTGCACGATCTTCCCGCCCACCCATTGCTGCAAGGCGATTTCGTCCAGCGCGATGCTCGCGTTGCCGTTGGAGAATTCGAAGTGCCAGTTGATGACGACGATGTCGCCTTCGACCAGCACGTGGGTCGCATGAGCGGTGATGGTGGCGAAGCGGTTCAGCATCACGCGTTCGTTCTCGATCAGTGCGTCGAGGCCGGTACGCGACTGCTGCTGGTTTTCCCAGACGATGGCGGCGGGATGGTAGAAGCGCTGAAGCGCGTCGATGAACTCGCCGCTTTCCACCAGGGAAACGAAGGTATGGATCACGTGGCGATCGGGCATGGCTGCTCTCGTAAGAAGGGAATATCGAGGCGGGGACGGCGCGCCACCGCAGCGATGGTCGCGCCGGATCGGCGGGGAAACCGATCGGGAACAGGCTAGATGGGCCGCTTTGCCTCGTCAGCCGGCTTCGGCGACAGATCGCCGGGCAATCCCGCCGCGGATCCGAGACGCCCATGGGCAATCTCGCCAATCTTTTCGCCGGTGCCGCCATCGCGGTGATGGCCGTGCATGCGTGGAGTGTTCGTAAGTTGTTGAATCGTGGCTGCACTTTCCGTGCGGTGGCGTGATCGGGAGCCGGCCTTCCTGCATTGCGGCAGGCTTGACCTGCAGGGCGGAATCGCCACGCTAGGCACCTGGATCGAACAGAGGAAGCTGCCGTGCGCGTCGCCATTCTTGCCTACGACGGATGCATGGGCGCCGAGGTGCTTGGGCTCTCGGACGTCCTGCTCGTAGCCAATCGCATCAGCGGCCTGCGTACGCCGGAGGCGCCGGTGCCGTTCTCCGTGTCCATCATCGGTACGCGGGCCGGCCTAGTGCGCCTGGCGGGCGGGGCGCAACTGTCCGTCGCCGCACCGGCGCCTTTCGACCTGCTGGTGGTGCCCGCCTTCGACTTCAATAGCGCGGAAGAGATCCACGCGGCGCTGACAGGGCTCGATGAGGAGAAGGCGCTGATTCGCCGCGCGGCGGAGCAGCGCAAGGTGGCCTCCATCTGTGGCGGCAGCCTGTTGCTGGCCGAAGCCGGCATCCTGGACGGACGCCAGGCGACCACCGCGTGGGCGCTGGCCGGAGAGATGGCGCGACGCTATCCCAAGGTGGAAGTGGTTCCCGACGCCGTACTGGTGCGTGACGGAGAGATCGTCACCTCCGGCGCTTTCACGGCCTACGGAGATCTGGCGCTGCAGCTGATCCGCGATTGCGTCGGCACCAGCCTCGCGCGTGCGGTCGGACGGTTCAGCCTGATCGATCACAGCCCGCGCAGCCAGGCGACCTATCTCGACCACCGTTTCAGTCACAAGCGACGCGAGTCCTTCGCGCGCGCGGTCAGCGCGTGGTTCGAAAAGCGTCTCGCGGAGCGTTACCGGCTGGGCACGCTGGCCGATGCCTTCAACCTGTCCAGTCGTACACTGCTGCGCAGATTCCGCGCCGAAACGGGCCGCTCGCCGCTGGATCTCCTGCACGATCTTCGGGTGGAAAAAGCGAAGCTGCTGCTTGAAACGACCACGCTCAGCGTCGCGCAGGTGGCTTCGGAAGTGGGTTATCTCGACGTGGCGACATTCTCCCGGCTGTTCACCCGGCGCACGCATCTCACCCCGGCTGCGTTCCGCAAGCGCTTTCGTGTCGCCGACGTCACGGTGTTCTGACGCATCGCCTCACGCTGGCGAACTCGCCCATCAATCTGTCCGGACCACCCGCTTACCCGCTCCATCGCCCTTGCTAACCTCGATCGCGTAACGAGCCCTCCGGCTCCATGAAAAGCGCGATCCGCATGACCGCAAAGCATCCACCACAAACCCAGGGCAAACGATCCGAGACACCTGCCTGGATATTGCCGGGGCAGCGGCTGCTGCGGACATGCATGCGGATACTCGGCACGGTCAGCCCGTCGTATGCGGCGAAGGTGATGGACCGCCTCTGGTTCTCCGCGCCGAGAACCCAGCCGCGCGCATCGGATAAGGCCGTGCTCGATTGCGGACACCGCCTGTCATTCCAGGTCGATGGCCGAGCCGTGGCGGCGTGGGCCTGGGGCGATGAAGGCCCGACGATCATCCTCGTGCATGGCTGGGGTGGGCATGCGGGCCAACTTCAATCGTTCGTGCTGCCATTGCGCGAGGCGGGTTTTCGAGTCGTCGCTTTCGATGCGCCGTCGCATGGCGCATCCGCGGCCAGCCGGCATGGCGGGCGCCGGGTGACCTTTTTCGAGTTCGCCGCCGCGTTGCAGGTCATCGCATCGGGCGAGACGCGTGTCGCCGGCGTCATCGCCCATTCGGGAGGTTGCACAGCCGTATCGCTCGCCCTGCGCGAAGGCTGGACGCCCCCGGCGGACCTGGTATTCATCGCGCCGTTCGTGTGCCCCGCGGCCGCGATCGATGGCTTTGCGCGAGCCATCGGTGCGAATGAGCGCGTCGTCGCCGAATTCACCGCGGGGGTCGAGCGTTGGCTTGGACATCCGTGGTCTTATCTGGATATCGCATCGCTGGATCAAGCCCATCAGCGGCAGCGATTGCTGGTGATCCATGACGAGGACGACAAGGAAGTGCCGCTGGCGCATGCGCAGGCGTTGGCAGCCTCATGGCCCTCTTCGGAATGGCTGGCGACGCGAGGTCTCGGGCATCGGCGCGTGCTGCGGGACCCCGCCGTCGTGGAAGCGGTGTCCCGCTTCCTTGCGGGCGGTTCGCTGGCGGTGCCGGCTCATGTATCGGACTATCTGCCGCGCGATTCCCGCGCCGCCCTGGACGAGGCCTATGACACGTGCGTGCTGCAGGGGGCTCGAAACCGATATCGCGCCGCCGCGCCGTAATGCCGCCCCTGCCGAATCAGTCGATGATCTCGACGCCCGGAATCGCTTCCAGTATCGAACGCAACTCGCTCAAGGGCATCTTCTTTTCATCGGCCAGGATCTGGGCGTCCGAGATGTTCGCAACGCACTCGGGGTCCTCGTCGGTGTAGATGTCCAGCAGCAGGCCGATACCTTTCGGCCAGACTCTCGACATGACAAAGCTCCTGGCTCGTGCGGGGTGGTTCAATCGGAAGCTTGGCCATCTGGGGGTGACGATACGAGCCATGTCGCAGTTTAGAAAGCGGCATCCGTGCATCAGCGCACCCTGGAAGTCGCAATCCGCGATGCGAGGATGGTCCACATCGTCCCAGTCACCGAAATCGCATCCGAAATACTCGCCCTCGAACCGCACGCCGTTAAAAGATGTCTTTCCAAAATGAAAATCGCTCATCCTGCCGCGCTGCTCGAAGACCCCGCCGTTCATCGCGAGCCCCGCAAAGATCACGCCCCTTCCATCGGCGTATGACCTGACAATGCAGTCATGAAGTTCGAGCCGCGGGCCGAGCGTAGTGACCACATCGTCTTTCAATTCGATCACTTCGCCTCTGATGATCTTGTCTCTCATCGCTGGTGTCCATTCGTAAGCTGAGTGAATTCGAGTTGTTCGCGATGACGGACGATCGGCCGCGCATCGCGACACGTCGATGCGCCATCAAGGCATGCGGCTAACCCGCATCGTCGCCCTCTGTGCCCGCGCTGCCATGCCATACCCAAAGTGCCTCTCGTGCGTCTCGACGACATTCGGGATCGCTCGCCTCTGTGGCGAGTGCGGTGAGGATGCCGGCCGGACAGGACGGGTTGCGAAACAAGCCCTGCTGGACTTCCCAGTCGCGCTCATGTATCAGGTGCGCCGCAAGTCGCCGCATCGCTTCATCGGGTAGCGAGGGATTGGCAGCCACCACCTGGATCGCATCGACGTCTGTCTTCCCTTGCAGATAACGAGTGACGTAGCCGGTCAGCAGGCTGGGGGGACAAGCGGCGTTGCCGAGTGCGTGATCGGTCAGAGGGGAGCATTGGGCGGCCACCATGCGGTGGAACAGCTCGTCCCGCTCATTTGCGGTGAGCTGACGGCCGTCGGCGAAGCAGGCCAGGCAGTGCCGGTAAATCCGGTACTCCGGATCGCCCCTGTCGCAGTAGGGGTTCGAGCAGACGAGCTGGACGAATGCCTCCATCGGTGCGTGGGGGTGCGGTTCCACCGAGGGATCGCCCGGCGAGCGCGCCAGGAACAACCGCGCCACCGCGTCGGGCGGCAGTGAAGGGTTTTCCAGCAAGGCGCGACCGAGCGTATGGGCGTCCGCGAAGCCATGCCTCGCGCTGAGTGCATCTTCCGTCAGGGCGTGCAGGACGTCGGCGGTACTGTGGGGATTCCTCGCGACAGCGGTACGCACATCGATGTCGCCATCCCCCGCGAGCCGCGCCAGCCACTCGGCTTGACGGGTCTTGAAGGCCAGCATGCCCCGGATGCAGGCAACCTCGTCGGTAGCCAGGCGCTCCGCATGCGCCTCATAGAAGGTGGGGGCGAGAAACCCGACAGCCGCGGCTTCGCGCACGCGAGCGGAAGGATCGAGCATGAAGCGGCCCAGGGCCTCCTCGCACAAGCCCCGACCGGAAGCGTCCTGCGTAAAAGGGGGCGAGCCGTATCTTGCGGCCTGAGCCAACTGCAGCCGCACGCCTTCATCCGGACTGTCGAACTGGGCCCGCAACGCGTCCAGAGACTGCGTCTGAGTGCGGATCGCACGGTTCTTCACCGCCGTGTCCGAATCGGCCGCCAACGCAGCGACGATCTGGTGAGGGAGATTCGGGATCACGGCGACAGCGCGCCGAACCGCGGGGTCGGCATCGTGGGCCAGCGCCAACACCCATGCCGCAGGGCCCCGACCGTGCGCATGGATCACCGCCGCACGGACCGCGGCGTCGGCATCGGCGGCGAAGCGTGGCCATTTTTCCTGTGGGCAGCGCTCGTGACCTGCGACAGCGGCGCGTACGGAGGGCGACGGATCGTCGGCCAGGCGGTGCAGGATCGCATCTTCCACATCGGGCGATGCCGCCAGCGCCCAGCGCACGCGCGGATCGTCATGGCCGGCCAGCCCGTGTTGCAGGTCCAGCGGCAGGCGTGGCCGCATGGCAAGCTCCCAGCCGTGAGTGCCGGCCAGCTCCGCCAGGCGCCGCGGCGGGGTTTCCGCGTGCAGAGCCTCGCGCCATGCCGTCGTGGGCGCGGACTCGGCGATGGCGAAAGCCGGACGCCCTTCGGCTTCGGCATCCTTTATCCGGCGGACGATGTCCCGCGCGTCGGGACTCCAGTCGTCATCGTCGTCGCTTTCCTCGTCTTCGCCGTCCTCGTCCGGCTCCGCTTCGTCCGTGTCCGTCGTTCCGGCGGCGGGCAGCATGCCGAGCAGTTCGAAGGGCCGGAGGCTGCTGCGTCCACCGTAGTCCCGGTCGTGATGGAAGCATTCGATATCCGCGCCCGCCTTGTCGAAACCGGCCGCTTTGTCCAAGCAGATATAGGCTCGCGCGGCCACCAACCCGCCGCACTCGAAAATCCAGTCGTTGAAGAACTGCAGATTGAGGCCGTGCGTTCGCGAGTCCCCGCCGACGTACAGCGTGTGCGACGAGAACACGTGGCGGCCATACATGTCGCCGAACACGGCTAGCAAGCCGCCGTGTTCGTCATCGTCGTACCAGCCATCGACGATCAGGTCGCCGGTGACGATCAGGTTGATGTCGTTGACGGTGTCGCCAGGCAATCGAAGGTCGCCTTCGTGGATCCACCACGAGTACTCCCTCAAGTAGATGTCGAAGCCGGCACGTGTCCCAGGGGGAGCCTTGCGATCGTAGGCCTCGAGCAGGGCGTTGCGGCGTTCTTCCGTCAGGCCGTAAAAGCGGTACTTCAGGCTGGACAAGGTGATCATGTTGTTCCGATATTCTTCCGTGAATACGTGCGCGGTCCGCGTTGGAGCGCGCTCCGGTGCGCTCGGCACATCGTGCGTGCCGCATCAAAACGCCCGGGGCGGAGGATTGTAGCAACCCCTCCGCGAAGGCCGCAGCTTCCCAAGGCTATGGCGAAACGGTGGCGCGAGATAGAATTCCGCGGCGGCGCGGCCGCAGTACGGAAATCCACCTCTTGCAAGGAACGCAAGCATGACGAGCGACACCGCCGATCTCCATGCCGTCGTCGACCTGATCGAAAAGGATATCGCTGCTGAAGCGGACTTCATGCTCGGCGACGGCTGGGCTGCGCTCATCCAGGCGTTGCACAGCGGCGAGGGGCTGGTGGGCGAAGACGATGGGCTGGAGCGGAACGCCGAAGAGGGTGTGCTGTACCTGTGCGCCGGCGATGATTTCCTGTCCGCGCGCGAGGCCAAGCTCCTCTTGACCGCATACGTGGATGAGGACACGTGGGCCGCAGATGCGCTGCTTTCCGATCGGATGGGCGAGGCGTTCGATGGCTATCTCGCCAGACTCGCCGCTCACCTCAGCAGCCGCTTTGGCCAACGCCCCATGGCCGAAGAAGGCTCGGCACAGGGGCCCCTGATCATGACCGATCGCGACCGCAGCCTGACTTGGGTTCTCGGCGAGCGTCGGCTGAGCCTGCAGCGTGGCATGCGCTGCGGCGACGGCGATTTTCACCACGACCTATGGTTGGGCGTGAGTGCTGCGTAGGTCCGTTTGCGCAGAAGAACCGATCGCCGGTGCCACGACGGAACCGAGGTTCTACGGAACCGGGAGACGTGCCATGGTCGGCAACAAGACGACATTGGATACCCAGGAAGATCGAACGACGATGGCCGTAACCGCGCTTCATGCACCCTCAAGCCCGTCCTGCCCGCCACGGGGAGCCATCGGAGTAGCGTCATGCTTTCCACACTGATGCTCGCCATCGCTCTGGCGCCCGCCTCCGGTGGAAAGGCGGCGGCCGACGCCGTACTTGCCGGGCACTATGGTCTCTCGGGCATGTCCGGGGCCAACTCGGAGCTGTCCCTGCAAGCCGATGGCCACTTCGAGCTGCGGATGCACTCCGACGATATGGACAAGGCGGCCATAGGTCATTGGGCCCGGGAGGGCAACGCGGTCGTTCTGACCATCGAGCCGCCGCCCCGCGACAAACCCTTGTTCTCATTGAGCCGTATCGCGGCATGGGACGCTGCGGCGGAAGAGCGGCTGCTGAATGGACGCCGGGAGGTGGCGGAACGAGAAGTGCACATGCGCTGCCCGTTCTTCACCGGCGATCTTCCTCCTGCTCCACGGCCACAGCACCACGGCCCGGCCTCGAAATCCGAGGCGGCGGCCAAGCTGGCGCAGGCGCTTGCTGCGCGCGCCAAGGTCGAGGCCATCGCGCAACGCACGATGGCGACGCCGGTAGGCGACCTATCCGATCAGGCGCTGAACAAGATCATCGCCGACGCGGAATCCGCACGCTCCGCCTGGTCGCGTGCGCGCGAAGCCGCCTATCAGGCAGCGAGCGATGCGGGCTTGCCCCGGCCCGAGATCGCGGATCCCAAGCTTCCCGCGGCATGCACCTTGCCGCCGCCGGCCAAGCCTGGCGCGCCGCAGACATGGATCGGCGGCAAAGGCCTTGCCCTCGTCGATGGCAAGGGCGCCGGCGTCAAAGGCGTGAGCGCCGCGATGCAATTCAAGGACGGCCATAGCGCAACGATCGTCACTCGGGACGACGGCTTCGCCTATCTTCCTGCCGATCGCGAGCCGGGAGAGATACGGGCGCTGACCTTGAAGATCGGGGCGCGCGATCAGCGGATCGAGTTCACCCCCTTCGCGAAAGGAATCGCCGAAGTGACGGCCGATGGAACCCTGCTGGCCCGTTTGGCCTGGCCTCCCATCGAAAGCCTGCGGCTGGTCGTCGACGGCAAGGATCTGGTCACGCCTGAGGACGCCTCGGCCCGGTTCAAGCGCACGCCTTGAACGTCGCCGGGGTGCCAGCTTCGGCTACCCAGTGACAGGCTTGCGCGAAGCCGTCATCCGCCTTCATCCGGGCCGCTCGGGTGGCGAATGCCTGCACGAAGCGAAGGCATTCCTCGGCTCCATCGAGCTCCGGAGAGCCCTGTCGGCGTCCGCAAGGACGGAACCCTGTATGTGGAAACGGACTTCGACGCGCCCGCGTGATTCATTTCTCGTCCCGGCGCTCAGCGCGTGCGCGCCTGATAAATTTTGTAATGCCGACCCGCAAGTAAGTTAATCGGGTGCTTTGCTATATATCGCCGCTTCGAGACACGAACGGAGAAGCGGCATGCGTCATCGGGTTCTGAAATGGGCTCTGGCCGGCTCGCTATGCGGATGTGCGGCCGGAGCGGTGGCCGCGGGGGCGGACCATCGCGTCTGGGTGGATGCCTGGTCCGCGGTGCCCGATACGGCCGGGCCTGCCCTGAACGATCAGACGGTGCGTCAGATTGTGCGTATCAGCGCGAGCGGTTCGGAGGTGCGCGTCCGGCTCTCCAATCTGTTCGGCAATGCACCGGTGACGCTGGGTCCTGCACGCATCGCACTGCATGCCAGCGGCGCGGATACCGTGCCCGGGAGCGATCATGCGCTACTGTTCCATGGCGAGCCCACGGTGACGATCGCGAAAGGAGAGAGCGTCTTGAGCGATCCGGTACGCCTGGAGGTGAAGGCTCTGCAAAACCTGGCGGTGAGCGTCTACGTGCCGGCCGCGGCGCAATATCACGCGTCCACGGCTCACAATGCCGGCCTGGCCACTGCATACATCACCGAAAGCGGCGACGCCACGGCGGTAGCGGCCTATCCGCGCGACGAGGTAAGCGGCATGCGCTTCTTCCTCACCGACGTGGAGGTATCCGGCCCGGTCGCCAAAGCCGCCGTCGTCACCTTTGGCGACTCGATCACCGACGGTGCCGGTTCCACGCAGGATGCCAACACCCGCTGGCCGGACTACCTTGCCGAGCGCCTGCAGGCCGAGCCCGGGCTTTCGGCCATCGCCGTGGCAAACGCAGGCATCGGCGGCAACCACATCCTGCATGACAACTACGGGCCAAGCGCTCTTTCGCGTTTCGATCGCGACGCACTGCATAAGCCGGGCGTGCGCTGGATCATCTTGCTGGAAGGCATCAACGACATCGGCGGCTCGGGTTTCGCGTGGGATGCCAAGGACAAGGTGTCGTCGCAGCAGCTTATCGACGGCATGAAGTCGCTGATCGCACGCGCACACGCAAAACAGGTGAAGATCTATGGCGTCACATTGACGCCTTATGGTGGCAGCGGCTGGCCGTATCACAGCGTGGCCGGCGAGAAGACGCGGGAAGAACTGAACGATTGGATCCGTCACTCCGGTGCCTTCGACGGTGTGGTGGATTTCGATCAGGTCATCCGCGATCCTGCCAACCCGAAGAAGATGCTGCCCGCCTATGACAGCGGCGACCATCTGCACCCCAGCAGCGCCGGCTACAAGGCCATGGCGCAGGCGGTGAATCTCCAGTGGTTTCGCACGCCGTAGGCATCGCCCTGGGGCACGAATCTGTATCCGCCGCATTTTTCTGCTTGTAAATCATCCGGGCGCACCATACAGTGAACCATATGGTTCACTATCAAGACCGCCTCGACGCAACCTTCGCCGCGCTCGCCGATGTCACGCGACGGGGCGTGCTGGAGCAGCTCGGGGATTCGGACGCCTCGATCACCGACCTTGCCCAACGGTTTCACATGACCCTCACGGGCATGAAGAAGCACGTCAGTATCCTGGAGCAGGCGGGACTCGTGACCACGGAGAAGGTGGGGCGCACAAGGACCTGCAAGCTCGGACGGCGCCGATTGGAAGAAGAGGCCGCCTGGATCGAGCGTCATCGCCAACTTTGGAGCGCGCGCTTCGATGCGCTGGACGAGCTTGTCGAACACTTGAAACGCAAGGAGAAGGCACATGTCCCAAGAAAGAAAAGGTAGTCCGGCCGCCCGCAACCATACCGCCGTGGAACGCAAGTCCGACCGCGAGCTCGTCGTGACGCGAACGTTCGATGCCCCGGTGCATCTGGTCTTCGAAGCGTGGAGCAAACCCGAACTGTTCAAGCTCTGGTGGGTCCCGAAGTCGGCTGGCATGTCGCTGCTCTCATGCGATATGGATGTTCGTACCGGAGGCACGTATCGCCTGGTGTTCCGCCATCCGGCCTTCGATCAGTCAATGGCGTTCTTCGGCACTTACAGAGAAGTGACGCCGCACAAGCGCATCGTATGGACGAACGAAGAAAGCGAGCAGGGCGCCGTGACCACGGTGACGTTCGAAGAAAATGCCGGCAAGACGCTGGTCACTCTGCACGAGCTCTATCCCACGGAGGAGGCGCTGGACGAGGCCCTCGCCGGCTCGGCCGAAGGCCTGCCCGAGCAGTTCGCGCAGCTGGATGAGTTGCTCGCAGGCAAATCGTGATCAAACACCGCCGCTGGCGCGATTGCCGTCGCGCCGGCCACAGCTGGCACCACGTGAGGACGACATGCTCAGACGCGATTTCCTGAAGACAGCCATGGCCACCGCCGTGCTAACTGCAGCGCTTCCCATTCAAGCCAAGAAGGCTCCCGTCATGTCGAACGAACATTTTGCCGACGTCAATGGTCAGCATCTCTTTTACCGTGTGCTTGGAACCGGCAAGCCGCTCGTTCTTCTCCATGGCGGCATCAACCCGGACAGCTTCGGCAACAACCTCGCCAAGCTGGCCGAGCATCGACAGGTCATTGCCGTCCATCTCCAGGCGCACGGGCGCACACCAGATACCGATAGACCCCTGCGCAGCGAAACGATGGGCGAGGACGTGTCTGCGCTGATCGGCCATCTGAACCTTGGAAAGGCCGACGTGATGGGCTACTCGCTAGGCTCCAGCGTCGCCCTGCAGACCGCGATCCGCCATCCGGAGGTGGTCGATCGACTCGTGCTCGTTTCCGCGGCGATGAAGCAGGATGGCTTTTATCCGGAAGTGATAGCGGCCTTCCAGCAACTGGAGAACAACGCCGCGAAGCTCGGCCCCGGCGTCAAGGCATCCCCGCTCGGGGAAGCCTATCCCGATGTCGATTGGACCAAGCTCTTCAGGAAGGTCGGCGACCTGACCAAGCGCCCCTTCGACTGGAGTGCCGATGTCGCCAAACTCAAGGCGCGCACGATGCTGGTGTTTGCCGACGCCGACGCCACCCGGCCCGAACACATGGTGGAGTTTTGGAAGGCACTGGGAGGCGGCCAGCGCGACGCCGGTATCGATGGCTCTCTGCGGCCCGCCAACGAACTCGCCATCTTGCCGAACACCACGCACTACACGCTGCCCGTCGAGCCGATGTTGGCGGAAATCGTGGAGCGCTTCCTCGGCACCGGATCGAAGGCAGCGGGCTAGGGCCCCACGGCGAGTTACATGCGCGTCTTGAAGCCGCGGCCGAAATCAGCCGATTCGGCCGCATGGAACGGCATCGCGAAACGAGCTGCCCCAGATGGGCAGCGCCCGTTCCGCGCATCTCCCCATTCGTGTAGCGCGTGCATGGCTGTCTTGACCCTCTGATCACAAGGGGGTCAGGATGCTGCGCGTCGAGTCGATATCCAACCGGGGTGGCAGCGCTGATGACGGATAAGTCGAAGTTCGCGAAAGAGGAGCAAGACCTCCTCACCAGGGGAGCTGCCGGGGGCGCGGAGGCGGGCGGCAAGATTTCCCGCCGCGATTTCCTCGCAGGCACGGCCATCGCCGCGGCCGGCCTGATGATCGTGCCGCGCCATGTCCTGGGCGGACCCGGTCATACGGCCCCCAGCGATCGATTGAACATTGCCGGCATCGGCGTCGGCGGCATGGGCATGTCCAACATGCGTGCCCTGGCTGGCGAGAACATCGTTGCCTTGTGCGATGTGGATTGGCGATATACGGAGAAGTCCTTTCGCGGAATGGTCGATGGCCTGGAGAAGACGCAGGCGCGCCTCGACAAGGCGCAGACCGCCAAGGAACGCATGGAGCTGCAGCACGAGATCGAGCAGACGAAGCTGCTTGTCGGCAAGTTCGGCTCGATCAAGCGCCATACCGATTTCCGCCGGATGCTCGAACAGCAGAAGGATATCGACGCGGTGGTCATTGCCACGCCCGATCACCTGCATGCGGTGATCGCCAGTGCGGCGATGAGCCTCGGCAAGCACGTGTATCTGCAGAAACCGCTCACCTGGTCGATTTACGAAGCCCGCCATCTGTCCAGGAAGGCGCAGGAAAACCCCCGGCTCGTCACGCAGATGGGAAACCAGGGGCACTCGACCGACGATGCGCGGCTGATCAACGAATACATCGCGTCCGGGGCGATCGGCGAAGTGCGCGAGGTCCATGCCTGGACAAATCGGCCGCTGGGCTATTGGCCGCAGGGAGTTCCGCGTCCGCAACCCCGACCGCAACCGGATAGCGCGAGCTGGAACGAGGACGCGGTGATGGACCGGCTCGCCAATGCCATGGCCGGCAATTACCCGAAACCGGAAGGCTTGGCGTGGGATCTCTTCCTTGGCCCGGGTCCTGTCGTCGAGTATCACCCCCTGTATCACCCGTTCAACTGGAGGGGCTGGGTGGATTGGGGCGTGGGCGCCATCGGCGACATGGGGGCGCACCTGATCGACTCTCCGTTCTGGTCGCTGGACCTGGGTTTTCCGACATCGGTGGAAACCGTCTCGACACCATTCAACGGGGCGTCGTACCCCATGGCCACGATGACGTATTACGACTTCCCCGCGCGCGGGAGCAGGCCGCCGGTGAGGCTTACCTGGTATGACGGTGCGTTGCTGCCGCCGACGCTGAAAGCGCTGGGCGCCGAGCACGTGAATAAAGACGGTGGCGTCCTGTACGTTGGCGACAAGGGGGATCTGGTCCATGAGACCTACGGCGCGAATCCACACCTGCTGCCGCGGTCGCTGCACGATTCGGTGGGCACGCCGCCGCAAAAGTACGCACGCATCAAGACATCGCACGAGATGAACTGGGTGGACGCCTGCAAAGGAAAGACAGAGGCTTCGTCGCCATTCCCGTATGCCGCCCGGCTGACGGAGGTTATGCTGCTAGGCATCGTGTCCCTTCGCGCGGGCGGTAAGATCGAGTACGACGCGGAGAACATGCGCATTACCAACCTGCCGGAAGCCAACGCGTTTCTGCAGCGGGAATATCGGGAGGGCTGGTCGCTGTAGATCGACAAAAAGCATTATGTTTCCCGCAGGCATTTCGGGAGCGGGGTCGATCGGTTCGTGCGCGCGAAACCAGGCAAGACCAAACTGCCCCACTCAAGGGTCGCGGGTTGCGTCACGATTCCATGGCGCAAACGCCGGCCCTTCTATCGAGGCACTCAAGAAAACCAAGAAGGGAATCATGCAGTCGATGATGGATAAGATCGCGCGGCAGGCGCTAAACCTCCTGGACTGGAATCGGCGCCACCTGACGCTTGCAAGCGAATTGACAGAAGAGCTTATCGCACAGAAGTTCGCGCCGACCTTCGAGGTGAGGGCAAACGGCAGGGTCTATCAGGCCAATCATGCCAACTACAAGGACTTCCTGGACGGCTTTAGGCGAACGGTCAAGTCGATCGATTACAAGCTTCATGAGCTGATTGTCGACTCTGAATCGGCAGTCATCGCCATGACCGCAAGTATCGTTCGCCCCGACGAAGCGATAGAGCAGTTCGAGGCGATGCTATTGCTTCGCTTCGGCCATGATGGTTTGGTGAAGTTGTGGCATGAGGTATACGTCAAAACCGCTTAAGCCGACGGCCAGTGAGCCGGTTGCACCCTTGTCGCAGCCATGATGCTGTTCGAGCGCGAGTGCTCGAATAGCCAGAGACGCAGCGCTGTGGAAAGTTGCGACCAACCAAGTCAGGCGGCCAATGTGTGCGGAGTGTGCGCGTCGACCGATGTCATATTGGCTGAAGGTCGATGTCGCCAACGTACTCGATTGCATACCAATTGACGGAAATCAGATAACTGATTGCCTTATCTGAAATGAAATATTCCATGCCGTGACTGTTGGCTATCAATGTAGATATCTCTCGAGCATTTTCGACGACAACGACATCATGTTGATTGATTCGATTTTGCTCAAAGAAAATCATGGCTGGGGTTTTGGCTATGGTGCTTGAAAATGACGATTCATGCTTCTCGGTCGCCATTCTCTTCGCACCATCTCCAATCGCAAGATGCCCTTTTTTTTCCATGGCTTAAACCTCTCGAGCACTGACAAGATGAAGGCCTTGCCCTCGTCTTTCGGCAAAATGCTCGCCCTTATCGACATGGCATCAGCAACCCGCAGCAGCTCCATGGCGTGGCCAAATGGATGCAGATTCATAATGTCATGTCTCCCAAGGGAAGCCTCCTCGCAGGCCATTGACACGAACGGTAGTGCAGGGCCTTCGCCGGCGTTGGATGGCGGGATCACCAGGATGGTGGAGGGTTGCGGCTAGGCCGTTGCGTTTCCGAACAGTTCGTCCCGCGCGCACCATGTGCCGCCGATGCGTTGCCGGCGCTTTTTTGTGAGCCAGGAAATGGGGTCGTCATCCAGATGTGTACATCGTACGCATATAGGCGTACGGTGTACACATGAGTAGAGACCGAATCTTCGCTGCCGCTAGGGCCATTCTCGACCACGAGGGGATGGGAGGGCTTTCGGTGCGCAAAGTCGCCACGCGCGCCGGCGTCTCGCCCATGGCGATGTATCGTCACTTCGCCGACAAGGACGCTCTCTTGAACGCGCTAATGGATGACGGCCTCGCCGCTTGGGAGAAGATCGTCCGCGCCATCCGGATTAAAGATCCGATGAAGTGGCTGGAGGCCGTTATCGAGGCTTTTCTCGATTTCGCGCTTAGCCAACCGCACCGATTCGACGCCGCCTTCTTCCTCCCGGCTCCCGAGGCACGGCGCTATCCCGATGATTTCGTGGCCGATCGTTCTCCGGTCATGGCGATGGTCATGGTCAGGATCGATCAGGCTAAAGCGGATGGACGTCTCGGCGGTGCGCCGGCAGTCGATGTCGCCTTGGCGCTCGCAGGCATGGCCCAGGGGTTGGTCTCCATGCAGCGCGCCAACCGATTTTCCAGCGACAAGCAGTTCCGGGCGCTCTTTCGCGCCCAGCTCCACCATTGTCTTCAATCCTTTTCCACGCCCGGGAGAGTTCAATGAGTACCATCGTAAAGGTCGTGGCCGCGATGGTGGCCGCCACCCTCGCCGTATCGGGGGCGGCTATTGCTAGGCCGCTCGCCATTGTTCACGCCGAAATCTATCCGTCGCCCAACGCTCCCCAGATACGTGACGGCGTAGTCCTCATGCAGGACGGCAAGATCGTCAAAGTCGGCACCCGGTCGGAGATTGCCGTCCCCAGGGACGCTCGCGTGATCGACGCGCACGGCGCCGTTCTTACTGCCGGGTTCTGGAACAGCCACGTTCATATCATGCCTACAGATCTCATGAAGGCGAAGACAGCCGCGGCGGCGACGCTCGAAGGGACCATCCAGGCCATGCTGACGCGCTGGGGCTTCACCGCCGTCTTCGATCTGGCATCGTCGACCGACAATACATTGGCGTTGCGTGAGCGCATCGTGTCCGGAGAGATCGCCGGCCCTTTGATTCTTACGTGCGGCGATCCGTTCTTCCCCGAGGGTGGCACGCCGGTCTATGTGCGGCAGTATCTGGCCGAACACGGCTGGACCAACGAGGAGGTCTCGACGCCCAAAGAAGCTGCCGCTCGCGCAGCCCGGCAGCTCGACCGCGGCACCGACGCCGTGAAGATATTCGCCGGCGCCATCGTGGGCGGAGATATCGGCGTGTT
>JBCNOA010000089.1:0-15215 GCA_039594095.1 Dyella sp. | reverse complement strand
GCATCGTTGGCGCCGTCCTGCAACTGCTCGATCAACCCCTGGATCGGACTTTACGCGGGGCTGCGCAAGGTCGATCAGATCTCCATCGGGCGCAGGCGTTTCCGTCCCGGGTGCCACAGGTAGCAAGGCACGTTGGGCCAGGCGGGACAGCCGCGGGCTTCCCGGCGTCTTCACCTGTTCCTCGACGGGTGTCTCGCGCGCGGAGGTGCCGGCGGGACGGGCGCGCACGTAGGTGCCGCTGCCCGAGCGCGACTCCAGGTAGCCCTCGCTTTCCAGCTGTTCGTAAGCCATCAATACGACCGTGCGGGACACCCCCAGCGCGACGGCCATCGAGCGGCTGCCCGGCAGGCGCGAGCCCGCCTGAAAACGGCCCGTGCCGATATCCCGCCGGATGGATTCGGCGAACTGGATATACAGCGCTTCGTCGTGTTGCCGTCCGCTCGTCATCCATGCCCCCTGGGCGGCACGAAAGTGGTTACATCGAAAAAGCCCGTGACCGGTCATTTACGGCTCTGCCCGCCCTGAAGATGATCATGCCACGGCGGGCGGAGCGCCGATCCTGGGGCGGACACCGCCCGGCCCGCCCGCTCCGCGCGGTTCAGGGGAAAACCACCGTTGATCGTTCCAGGCGATGCCTGGACGGCGAGGCGGGGGCGACATCCGTCTGTTCGAAGGTAGCGCCCGCGAGCGCCAAGGCGGGGCTCGGTTAATCCGGCAAGCCACGACTGACTTGAGGAAGCATTGGCATGAGGCATTTCACGTTGCTCTTACGCAGGCTGGTGATGTTGATCGGTTGCACGGTATGCCCGGTGTTGGCCGGCGCTCACGGCATCGACGATCACAGTGGTGACCCGGCCTATGCGAAGTACTACCGGCAGGCGGTGAGCTGGGGTGCGTGCCCGCCGTCGCTGTTCACCGACGGCAGCACCATCCAATGCGCGCTGATCACGGTGCCCGTCGACTGGGCCGACCCGAGCCAGGGCGATATCGCCATCGGCATCTCCCGGCCGCTCCATCCGCCGGCCTATCGCCGCCTGTTGCTGCTCAACGGCGGCGGACCGGACAACTCCAGCGCTTCCATGGCGGAGATGTTCGAGCAATGGCAACCGCAGTTGCAGGTCGATCATCTGGTGGTGGGCGTCGATCTGCGTGGCGTCAGCGATGGCTTGGGCACTCAGGTCAGTTGCGATTACGCACCGCGCAGCGGCGCCGAGAACTTCATGGACGGCGACAGCCGCAACCCGACGCCGGCCAGCGTGCAGGCGCAGCAGGATTGGTGGAACCGCTCGATGAGCGCCTGCCTTGAGCGGCATGCTGGTTTCCTCAAGGGCATCACTACGCCCAACCACGTGCGGGATCTGAACCTCGTGCGCGCCATTCTCGGCTTCGATCGCGCGGACCTGTTCGCCGTCTCCAGCGGCACCGGCCTGATGGCCTACGCGACCCGCATGTTTCCCGATAGGTTCGAGCGCGTGGTGCTCGACAGCAATATGAACTGGTCGCACCTGGACTGGCAGCAGCAGGCACTGCAGCGGATGTCGATGGATCAGCTGAATCTGCAGCAGGCCTTTATCCCATTCATCGCGAGGCATAACGACCAGTTCCGCATGGGCACGACGCCTGAGCAGGTGCTGGCCACGTTCCAGCGGATCTACCAGGCCACGTCGCAGCATCGCATGGGTAGCGTCACGCCCGACCAGGCCTTGGGATCGCTGGACGGCACGGCCATGTGGATCTTCTGGGACCTGTTGGTGGCGCCTTCGCTGAGCGCGATGTCCGATGCGCTGGACGGCGATCCGTCACACATCGCCGCCGCCGAACAGATCGCCGCGATGACCTATGCCGACCTGCGCGTGCTGCCGAGCTTCAATCCGATGAGCGCGGCCTTACAGTGCAACGACTCCGGTTCTACGGACCGCCGCAGCATCGCCCGCAAGATCGCAGACACGCATACGTACTGGGCGATCGGCGCATCGACCATGGTGGACCAGTGCCAGGGATGGCCCTGGGCTCCGGCGATCGACCCGTTGCTTGAGCTGCGCACCAAGGTGCGTGGGCTGATGGTGCAGGGCGAGTTCGATCCGTCCACGCCCTACGCGGAGGCGTTGGTGAACCGGTGGTGGAACGGCCGCTCGGCGCCGATGATATTCATCGATAACGCGGCGACGCACGGGGCGATCTTTGATGACAACGCGTGCGTGACGGCGGTGGAGTTCGGGTACCTCAACGCTGGCGTGCTGCCATCGCACGATGTCGTTTGTCAGGCGGGGCCGATGCACTCGTTCGGCATGCACGACAGCGCAGCCTATGAGTACGGTTATCCGTCGATGGGCTCATGGTTGCCGCCGCCGCCGGATGTGCGGCAGGTGAGCTGGCGGCTGGTGCCCTGAGGAGCGTACGCGGACGGCAAGGCCAGGGCCGTCGCGGCCCTGGCCTTTCCAGAGAGCGGTCTGACGGACTGGACAAGCTCCCGCTCCCGGTATTGGATAGCGGCAGATCGACGACGCCCTCTACCGGAGTACCCCTTGGAAACCATCGGCCGCGACCTTCGCGAAATGCAACGCGTCCCCCTGGACGCCGCCCACGTCGCCGCCATGCGCGCCGTCGGGTCCGAGGCCCACTACCCGGCGGGCACCTTCCTGGTTCAGCCGGGTGACCCGATCGACCGCTTCGTCTATGTCGACGAGGGGGAGATCGAGGTGGTGAATGCCTTCACCGGCGAGCGGCTGGTGCCTTCGACCCTGGGGCCGACGCAGTTCATGGGGGAGATCGCGTTCCTCAATGGCGGCACGTGGTCCTTGCCCATGCGGGCGGCGAAGGACACGCGCGTGCTGGAGGTGCCGCGCCCGGCCATGTTGCGGCTGATGTCCGAGATACCGGAGATGTCGGACATCATCATCACGGTCTTCTCGGCGCGGCGTCGCCGCCAGCTGGATGCGCGCGACGGCACACTGGTGCTGATCGGCGAGGACACGGACCGGAACCTGCAGCGGATCGGCGAGTTCGCCAGCCGCAACCGCGTGCCGTACGTCTCGCTGGCCGTCGGCAGCGCGGAGGCCCATCAGGTCGCCAACAGCTGCGGGACCACGGCGGATCGGCCGGTGGTCATCTTCGGCCGCAACCATGTCATGACCGAACCGACGCCCGACGCGGTGGCCCGGTTCTTCGGCCTCAATTTCGACCTGGCCGACGAAGAGCCGGTAGACGTGCTGATCGTCGGCGGTGGCCCCGCGGGCGTGGCGGCGGGCGTCTATGCGGGGGCCGAGGGCCTGAGCGCGATGGTGGTGGAGGACATGGCGATCGGCGGGCAGGCCGGCACCTCCAGCCGCATCGAGAATTACATGGGCTTCCCCACCGGCATCTCCGGCGCCGACCTGGTGTGGCGCGGTGAAGTGCAGGCGATGAAGTTCGGTACGCGCTTCATCATGCCGCGCCGGGTGGCGAGCGTGGAGCGGCGCAGCGACGGCAAGTTTTGCGCGACGCTGGACAACGGCCAGCGCATCCTGGCCGGCGCCATCGTGGTGGCGACGGGCGTGCAATACCGACGGTTGCCGATCGACCGCATGGAGGAGTTCGAGGGTGCCGGGGTGTATTACGCCGCCACGGAGAACGAGGCGCGCCACTGCAAGAACGGCGAGGCGTTCATCGTCGGCGGCGGCAATTCCGCGGGCCAGGCCGCCATGTTCCTGAGCCGCGCGGCCAGACATGTGCGCCTGCTGGTGCGCGGCCACTCGCTGGCCTTGTCCATGTCGAGCTACCTGTCCAGCCGGCTGGAGGCCGATCCGAAGATCACCATCGAATACGGCGCCTCGGTGCGCGCGCTGCATGGTGGCGAGCGGTTGGATGCGGTGACGGTGCATTACAGCGACCGCGGCGAGGATGTGACGATGCCGGCGTGCGCGTTGTTCGTCATGGTCGGCGCGGCCCCCAACACCGCCTGGCTGTCGGGCCTGGTGAAGCTGGATGCGCAGGGCTTTGTCGAGACCGGCGAAGCGGCGGGTGCGGATTCGCCGTATGCGACCTCGCAACCGGGCATCTTTGCGGTGGGCGATGTGCGGGCCGGGTCGGTGAAGCGGGTCGCGTCGGCGGTGGGAGAAGGGTCGGTGGTGATTTCGAAGGTGTGGGGGTATTTGAACGGGTGAGGCGAGTGCCGTGAAAAGCGGCGCCATCTGGCTAGCCCCGGCGATTCACGGGTTGGGGATTGGCGGGACGGTGAAGTTTCGAATCAGTATGTCGAGCTAGCTTGTGTCAGTCGCCTGAGGGAAAGGCAGTGATTATGAGGGTCGTATCTCTACTCGTCTTTGCGGTTTCCCTAACAGCCTGCACGTACGTCAGAGACGGCGAGTATGTTCAGACGGAAGGTCCACGCATCGACTATCAGAAGGTCGATGCGTTGACGAAAGGGGTGAGTACTCCTTCTGACGCCGTAGAGCGACTCGGAGAGCCTTCGCGCAGGTATGCAGGCCCAGGTGATCGCGGAGTTCTTGAATATGTGTCTGTGAAGACACGAGAGAGCCATGAGCGCACCTTTGGGATCGACCACGGCAGCGTGGTCCAATCGCTGCACGTGAAACTAGCGCTCACCTTCGAGCACGGAATTCTTCTTTCGAAAGACACGATCGAAACGATCACAAGGAAGGATTAGGAGGAGCGCGTTTTGTGCGGAGCCATTTGATGGGCGAGTTGCATGCCGCTTCGTCGCCCTCTATGCCGTACCGTTGAAAGCCAGCTCGGAAAACTGCCGGGTTTCCGGATCGTAAAGCGCACCCCAGAAGGCACTGCCTCCGTCACAGAATTGCATCGGCTGCCGGGGCCAGAGCTCGCGATACCGGGGATCATTGGTCAGCATCGCGAAGGGAATCGCGTTTATGTACACATATTTCCTGCCCGTTATCGTTATACCAACGAGTTGCGTGCCATAGGCTTCGGGGTTGCTCATAGTTTTGCTGGACATGCAGCAGTGATGGGACTTGAAGCCGGCGAGCTTGCTCAGGTCTTGCTCCAACTGCGCCGCTACACTGGGTGGAACCACCCACGTGCCGTCGACGTTTTCCGGCGTCGAGCGCGAGCATTGCTCGAGCATCGCCTTGGCTTGGTCCGGCGGCAAGATAACGGCGCGTTCCAGGGGAGGCTGTCTGCAGGCGGTACCGAGAGCTACCCATAGAAGTAGCAGGTAGGCGTTCTTTCCTTGCATGATTAGCGCTCCTTCTTCTACGTTCGATGTCGCTTAGTGTGCTGTCGGATCGTATGGCGCTTAATGAGCCAAGGGCTATAACGGCGTTGCTTTAGCTCTAATTCGCAATGACCGTGACGGCCCCACGATTATCTGTTTGCAAGCGGCCCGCTATTAGCGGGAGGCTTTGGTTTCTCCGCGTCGTGCGCTGCTGAGGCCCGTCTTCAATTGTATTGAATGAGCAGGTCAATGCGGCGGGCCGCGGCTCCAGTGTGAGGCTCCCCTGATGGCGGAGGGTCACCCTTACATTTCTTTTTCCCACCAGCCCCGGGTGTTCACATGGGTGGCGTCGGCGAGCGCTTCCAGCTCCGCGATGTCATCGCTGGTGAGCGTGAGCTTGCCGGCTCGAACCAGACTCTCGACATGATGGGGCTTGGTGATGCCGACGATCGGCGTCGTGCCCTTGGCGATGGCCCATGCGGTCGCGACATCGGGAGCCTCGCAGCCCTGGTTGTGGCCGATCGAGGCGAGCTTGTCCGTCAGTGCCTTCAAAGGAGCCAGGATGCCGTTGTAGTGCTCCGCCCGGGCGCTGCCTGCCGGCAGCGGATTCTCCGGACTGTACTTGCCGGTCAATGCGCCTTGTTCGAGCACCATGTAAGCGAAGAAGGGGATGCGCTGGTGGCGACAGTAGTCCAGGATCCCGGCCTGCTCGGAGCTGCGGTACAGCAGGCTGTAGTGGTTCTGGATGGCTTCGACCCGGAACCCGGCCTCGCCCAGAATCTGGTCGGCGAGCTTGATCTGGCTGAGGTTGTGATTCGAGACGCCGACGTGCCTGACTTTCCCGCTCTTGAGCAGCGGGATCAGGTACGGAGTCCACCGCGGTACATCGGCTGGGTTGTGAATCCAGTAGAGATCGATATAGTCCGTGCCGAGGTTGGCCAGGCTCTGCTCCAACATGTCGGCGACGGGATCATGGCCGGCTCCCGCGATCTGCGGGGTGAATTTCGTCGAGAGTTGGTATTCGCTGCGGGCGTAGCGCTTCAGCACCTTCCCGAGGACGGTCTCGGAACGGCCCATGCCGTACACCTGCGCGGTGTCCCACAGGTTGAATCCGGCCGCGTGCGCCTTGTCCGCGATCTCTTCGAGGCTGGCCTGAGTCAGGTGGCTACCGAAGTAGCCGTTGCCGGTCTCGCCGCTATCGCCCCAGGCCCAGGTGCCCAGCGCGACCGCCGGGGTCTTCAGATGGTCGATCGTCATGTTTGCTCCATACGTGTTCTGCGGCCGGGTCTGCCGTGCATCGGGCACCGCTGGCACTGTGCTGCGCGGCGACGCCGAGCCGTTAGCCCGATCCCCCGAAATGACTGCCCGATCCTCCAAGAGCCGTGGGTCGCATTGCCGTCCTGTCGCGCGCATGCGAAGGTCTGATGCATGGAAACCTTGAGCGAACTCGCGGTCGTCATGGCCCGGCACGTCACGAGGGATGGCTTTCACGCCACTCCCATCGAACGCGTGACGCTCGTTCGATCCTCCACGGTAACGATGCCGATGCCGAATGTTTACAGGCCGCAGCTGTGCCTGGTCGTGCAGGGGCGCAAGGAGGTCACGCTCGGCGAGCACGTGTTCCGATATTCACCGGGACGCTACGGGGTGGTGACCTACGACCTGCCAGCGACGGGCCGCGTGGTCGAAGCGACACCGGACAAGCCCTATCTTTGCGTGTATCTCGATTTCGATCCGGTCGTGCTGGGGAACCTGGCGTCGCGCGTGCCGCTGCCGCTGGGGGCGTCATCCCCGCCTGTAGGCAAGATGGTGTCCGACGCTGGCGCCACTCTGCTGGACGCCGTGCTACGCCTGTTGCGGCTGCTCGACGATCCGGCAGCGCTGCCTGTGCTCGGACCGCTGGCCGAGCAGGAAATTCTCTATCGCCTTCTCGCCGGTCCTGATGGTGCCAGGATGCGCTACATCACCTCGAGCCAGGGACGGGTGGCCCTCGTCGGCCGAGCCATCGCGTGGATCGGCAAGAACTTCCGGGAAAGGCTCAGCATCGAGCGGCTCGCCGCGGAGGTAGGTATGAGTCCGTCGAGCCTGCACGAACATTTTCGCGCCGTGACCGCGATGACGCCGCTGCAATTCCAGAAGCAGCTCAGACTTCAAGATGCGCGCAGCCTCATGCTGGTCCAGGATATGGATGTCGCCACCGCCGCCTTCCGCGTGGGTTACGAAAGCCCGACACAGTTCAGCCGGGAATATCGCCGTTACTTTGGTGAGTCGCCGGCCCGTGACATAGCGCGCTTGCGTGCTTCGGCGGGGTTGGTTGGAGTCGCTTGAATTCGGTACTGCTAGGCGCCGTCATGAAATCCTCCGCCCTATGCGGGAACACCATGACTTCCGATCGCGCCTCGCCATCCGTCGCATGCAGGAACTCCTGCCACGAAAAATTTGCGATATCGCAACTGGCCTAAAGAGTCCATGAAAACCAGAGCCTCGCGTATACGTCAAACCATCGCCAAAGCCTCCTTTCTTCTTGGGATGGCTTGTATTGCCAGCGGGTCACATGTCGCGCGAGCAAAAGCTCATCATCACGAAGCGAGCGATACCCAACGTCAGTCTGAAGAAAATTGCTACGACCCTCATAACGCCAACGACATAAGGCTGTGGGATGGCATCGCACCCGGTGCGGTGGGCGATGACCCGTGTCGGGATATTCCCTTCCTCAAGATCTTTCCTGGGCGAACGTCGGGTAGCTCCGCCATCATCGTCATTCCTGGTGGGGGCTACGATCGTCTGAGTGATCGCAAGGAACAGGAGCCCGTCGCAGACTATTTTTCCCGCGAGTTGGGAGTGACCACGTTCGTTCTCTACTATCGACTGGTCCAGAGCGATGGCACTTACCGCTACCCGGTCCCCATGTGGGATGCGCAGAGAGCGTTGAAGCTCGTTCGGTACCGCTCATCTCAATTCGGCATTGAGCCGTCGAAGATCGGCCTGTTTGGTTTTTCTGCGGGCGGGCATCTTGCCGCGACGGTGGCTCTGCACGCGGCATCGAACTTCGACCTGCCCACTCGAGATGGCATCGACTCGGTGGATGCCCACCTCAATTTCCTGGGCTTGGGCTACCCGGTCATTTCGATGTTGCCGGACCAGCATGCGTCACCTAATTCGCTCAAGCATTTGCTGTATGGCTACGAGGATCGTGAGAGGGAACGGTTGGAGCAATATCTCTCCGCTCAACTGCACGTCCCGCCCAAGCTATCGCCGGTATTCCTCTTCGAGAGCATGGATGACAAGCAGATCAGCGCCGAGAACAGCGTGATGTTTGCCCAGGCTTTGCGCGATGCAGGTGTACCTGCGGAGGTCCATCTCTTTCCCCACGGCGTTCATGGGGCAGGCTTGGCCAGTGGCGTTCCGGAAGAGGAAGCGTGGCCGGCTATGTTTCGGAGCTGGATGGCGGAGCACGGATTTGTTCATTGAGCGACAACCCGGTAACCGTCATCCCGGCAATGTCCCGCATTTCCCCGCCAGAGGATGCCTGCGTGCGGCCGATCGCAGGCGGCGGATCTCCGCACCCGCTATGACCTCGTCTTCTAGAATCGCCAGTTCAATTGCGCCCTGAGCGCCGCATCCGTCGCATGCGACGCGATTTGCGCGTCGTACGAAACGCCAAGCCTGACGCTTCTGTTTACCTGCACATCGACGCCGGCGCTCAGCGCAAGCGCATGACGGGCGACCGGCAATCCGTACACGGCAAACGCGTGGCTCGGCGCTTGAATGAGCGACCTTGGCAGATGCCGAGCTTTGAAACGCCGGCCGAACGATTCCAGCAATGTGTTGCAATGATCGGCCAAAGTCGCACGCGAAAATCGGCATTCGCTCCAACCACCACAGGTGGCCAGTGGGCCACCGGCCAAATCAGGCGGCGTGCAGCTCGCTCGGCGCGGCCCCAAAATAGGCGTCCGCCACCGCGGGTGCGTCGCCCATCATGCGGATCTTGCCGTGCTCCAACCAGATCGCGCGGTTGCACGTATTCAGGATGAGCTCGCGGGAATGCGATGCCAGCACCAGGATATGCGTGGCCTCGACCATGCTGGACAAGCGAGCCTCCGCGCGATGCTTGAACCCTTCGTCGCCCACCGAGAGCCACTCGTCCATCAGCAGGATTTCCGGCCGCAGGATGGTCGATACGGCAAAGACCAAGCGCATGTGCATACCGGTGGAGTACGTGCGCACGGGCATGTCGACGAAATCGCCGAGCTCGGAGAACTCGATGATCTCGTCGATGTGCCCCTTCATCTTCGCCCTCGTCATGCCGAGCAGCGCCCCGCGCGTGTAGATGTTCTCGCGGCCGGTGGCCTCGTGATCGATGCCCAGCGAGATATCGATCAGCGAACCGACCTTACCCTCGATGCGGGCGCGTCCTGCCGAAGGCTCGTACACGCCGCTGAGCACGCGCAGCAAGGTGCTCTTGCCCGCGCCGTTGTGGCCCAGCAAGCCCACGCGGTCGCCCTTGCGCAGCGTGAATGTCAGGTTTTCCAGTGCGCGCACTACCACGCGGCCGCGCTCGTCGGCGCCGATCTGTCCGCCCGTCGCTACGCGCAGCAGGTTCTTTTTGAGCGAACGGCCGGTCGCGTTGTAAATCGCGAATTCGACGGTCGCGTTTTCAAATTCGATGATCGCCATGTCAGTTCAACCCCTGCAGGAAGGCGAGAGACGGTCCACGTCTCTTCCTGTTACAACCAGTAAGCGATGCGCCGCTTGTAGCGGCCGTAGATAAACAGCGCCAGCGTCCAGCCGACCACCGCCAGCCCGGCGGAAACGCCCCAGTTCATGGCGGTTGGCCACTGGTCAAGCAGTGGCGCACGCACGATTTCAAGTAGGTGGTAGGCCGGGTTGAAATCCAACAGGTACACCGACACATTGGCCGGCAAACTGCGCGGCAACCACATGATGGGCGTGAGGTAGAAAGCCACTTGCAAGACGCTGCCGACGATCTGCGACAGGTCGCGAAAGCGCGCGCACGCCGCGCCAAGAATCAGCGCCGCCCACAGCAGGTTGACCACCAGCAGGGCAAACCCGGCGATGGAAACGAAGATGACCAGGCTGACTGCCTTGCCCACCGCCAGGAATACGATGGGCAGGATCACCAGGTTGTGGCCGAGGATGATCACATTACGCCACGTCATGCGAAGCACGTGCACGAACAGCGGAATGGGCAACTGCTTGATGATCGCGTCGGAGGCGATAAAGCTCAGGCAGCCCTCGTTGATCACCGCGGAGATGAAGCTCCACAGGATGATGCCGCTCGCCAGAGACGGCAGAAACTCGGTCATCGGGCTATGGAACAGCGAGCCGAACACGATGCCGATGGTGGCGATCATCACGCCCATGCTGATGGTCAGCCACAGCGGGCCTAGCGCCGAGCGGCGATAACGCTGGCGCACATCCTGCCAGCCAAGAACGCCGACCAGCGGCAGACGGCGCGCCGCTGCCGCGATGTCGTACATCGCAGACACTGTTGAATACTTGTACATGGTTTCCAGAAACCGGCGGGGTCGTTTAAAACAGGATCTGCGCGGGGCGCATCTATCCAAATGAACTTATCTATGATCCATATGAAGTTTTTGCGATAGGAACCTTGCACACAACTTGCGCAGCATCGGCTTGCTCCAGGGTCAGCACCACGTCACAAGATAGACGTTTCACGATGCCGAAACGGAAATGCCGGGCAAAAAAAACCGCGACAGCCTTGCGCAAGCCTTTTGTCCTTGCAAAACGCTGTCGACCTGGCCTGCCGGCGCCTCGCGTTTGTGACAGGGACAAATCACAGTTCACGCACCGCCACGACTGCCGGCGCAGGAGTCGGACGCAAGCATTCCAGTCCAAATGTTATTAGACTCCTGAGTCCGGAGCCAGGTCAGGAATGCCCTTGCTGGGTTCACGCCCAGTGTGTGCCGCAGTTTCGGGCTCTTGCTATGGCAGATGGTGGGGTCGATTCCAATCGGTTCGCGCAAAGAGGCTGTTTCGGGTCGACAGCGGACATTATTTGAACTGCTCGAAATCCACAGGCCCCCTCACGAACTGGCACCAGATCCCGCCATGGGTTGATGGCATAACCCCAGCCAGCTGTTCCGAACAAGAGCCAGATCCACCCGGCGATACCGCGGAGTGAATCTGACTTCATTTCCACCGGTCAGGCAACCGCGGTTTCCCCCAGGAAGTTCAGCACCGTACGTGCATACATCTTCGGATGTTCGATGTTGGGCAGATGGACAGCCGGCATCATCACCAGTCGTGCACCCGGCACCGTCGATGCGATGTGCTCGCCGTGGCTTGCAAGCGTGACGGTGTCGTCCGTGCCGGCGATCACCAGGGTGGGCCGGTCGATAAGGGCGATCGTCCGGCGCATGTCGGCGTCGCGCACCGCGGCGTAGAGGCCGGCCAACCCTTGGGGTGGAGTAGAGAGCAGCATGTCACGGAACGGCTGCACCTCCGGGTGCACGACTTCGAGCATGGAGCGCGGGAACCAGGCGGCCAGGAAGCCCTCCGCCACGGCGGCCATATCGGGCGAAGTCTTCAATGCCTTGATGCGCGCGTCGAACTCGCTGACCGGCCCCAAGCGGGCCGACGTATTGCTCAGGATAAGCTGATCGATCCGGTCCGAGGCATGGATGCCAAGCCACTGGCCCACGAAACCGCCGAGGGACAAGCCAAGGAAATGCGCACGGCCGATGTCGAGCGCATCGAGCAGCTCGACGACGTCGCGACCCAACCGATCCATCGAGTAGGCACCCGGTGGAACATCCGACTTGCCATGCCCGCGGAAGTCGTAGCGCAGCACGCAGAAGTGCTCGGTCAGCGCCGCTATTTGGCCATCCCACATATGCAGCGTCGTGCCGATGGAATTGGACAGCACGAGCACGGGTTTGTCGTCTGCGCCATCGAGGCGGTAAGCGAGCCGGCATCCGTCGCCGGCGGTGATGAAGGTGGTGTCATGCATGTTGTTCTGCTCCTGGGGAATGGAAAGTGGGGGCCTGCGACGGGCGACAACCGCCCGGGCAAACAGCCTTTTCGCCGACAGAATGCCCTTCACAGCGGACCTCTCATCCGCTGCGCTTGACACGTTACATAAGCGCTTATATATAAGTCCACATGACGCCAGGCCTAGGTACACAACTCCGCCATCTGCTCGAACTGCTCGACGGAGCCGTGGAGGAGGCTTACGCCTCGGCCGGCCTGCGCTATCGACCGCGATTCACACCCGTGATGCGCGCGCTGATGGCGTGCGAGCCAAGCACGATCGGACAGATTGCGGAGGCCGCGAAGATCAGCCAGCCCGCGGCCACCCAGACGGTCGCGCTGATGGTCAAGGAAGGACTGATTGTCTCCGAGCCCGGGACGGACGACAGTCGTCAGCGACAGATACGCCTGTCGCCGCGCGGTCGCGCCATGCTGCCCAAGCTCCGCGATTGCTGGAAGGCTACCCAGATGGCCGCCGACAGCCTCGACGCCTCGCTGCCGCGGCCTTTATCGCAATCCCTCGAAGAAGCGATCGAGGCCTTGAGCCAGGAATCGTTCGGTAGCCGGGTGACGAAAGCACGCGCCAGCCTGTCCGGTGCGGGAACTCGTTCGGCTAAAAGCGCTGCAGGAAAACAACGTGCCGAATCAGGCAAGAACGCCGCCAAGAAGAAACGGCCCGGCGACGCGTAACAGCGAGAAGAAGTACTTGCCGTAAGCCTCATAGCCACTTCTGGAAAGACGCCAACTATGAAACGCATCCTGCTGACCGTAGCGTTGGCATTCGCCTCCTGCTGCGCCGGCGCCTCCGATCTCGACACTGCCGTGGTAACCGCAGGAACTCAGCACGAGGTGATCGAACAGGCCGCCAAGGTGATTCAGGATCGCTACGTGGATTCTGCGATGGGACGCAAGATCGCCCAGGCGATTCGGCAGCAAGCTAGCACCGATGCGTTCGCCCATGATCGGGATCCCGAGACATTCGCCCAGGCGCTGACCGCCGAGCTGCGCCGCGTTTCCGACGACGGGCATTTCCGCATCAATTACAGCGCACAGTTCATCCCGCTGCCGGATGCAAATGCATCCGCCCAGTACGAAGAAGACGACGACAGCTGGGCCGGCCCGGCGATCAATCACGGCTTCGAAAGCGTGCGGCGCCTGGATGGCGATATCGGCTACCTGGACTTGCGCGTATTCGCACCGCCACGCATCGCCGCCGATATGTTGCAGTCGGCCATGACTTTGCTGGCACAGTCCAAGGCCCTGATCATCGACTTGCGCAATAACGGCGGCGGCGACAGCAGCATGGATCTGCTGATGGCTGCCTATCTGCTGGACCAGCCGGCGGAAATGAGCGCCATCTACGACCGCCCCAGTAATCGACTCACGCGCACCATGTCGCCAGTGTGGGTGCCCGGCCGTCGTTTCGGCGGTAGCAAGCCCGTCTATGTGCTGATCTCACACAAGACTTTCTCCGCGGCGGAGGCCTTCGCTTACGACCTGCAGGCCATGAAGCGCATCACCGTCGTGGGCGAAGCAAGTGGCGGTGGCGCACATCCCTATGAACGTCGACGCCTCTCCGATCATTTTCTGATCAAGCTGCCGGAAATGCGTTCGATCAATCCCATCACTGGCACAGATTGGCAGGGTGCGGGAGTCAGGCCGGATGTACCTACGGCGCCGGAGCTGGCGCTAGATAAGGCGCTTGAGCTGGCGCGCGCAGCGGTAGCGCAACAAGCTGGATCGGATAAGAAGCCAAAGCCCTGAGGTGCCGGGCTCAAGGTATACGCTTTAGTTCGCGGATTCAGCCGGTTGCTGCAATACATTGAAGACTGCGCGAGCGGAAGGAGTGCTGCAAGATCGCCGCAACCGCAGCAAGCTCCTGCCTGGCGTAGATGCACATATCCCGTAACTGATACCGGCTAATGGTGGGCCCAGCAGGATTCGAACCTGCAACCAAGGGATTATGAGTCCCCTGCTCTAACCGTTGAGCTATAGGCCCTGAAACCCGCCGGTCGCGTTGCGCGGCCGGGCTTGCGTGAGGCCGTCATGTTAGCGGCGGCTGGGTGGAGCGTCGAGGGTGGTCTGGCTAAAAGGCACATTCGGGGAGAGGGGCATCGGCGTAGGCTAGTGGGCCCTTTGGCGCGTGGAGAAGTGCGATGAGCACGGAATCGGTGGCGAAGCGGTTGGTGGCTTTGTGTCGCGAGGGTAAGTTCGAGGAGGCGCAAAAGGAGCTGTATGCCAAGGAAGCGGTGAGCATCGAGCCTGAGGGCACGCCGGGCGGTGCGCTGGGTAATGTGAAGGGACTGGATGCGATCTTCGAGAAGGGCCGCCAGTTCAACGAGTCGATCGTGGAGATCCACAGCAGCCACGTGGGCGACCCGGTGGTGGCGGGCAACTGGTTCAGCCTGGAAATGACGCTGGACGCGACGATGAAGGAATACGGACGCGTGCCGATGACCGAGATCTGCGTGTACCACGTCAACAAGGAAGGGAAGATCGACAGAGAGCAGTTCTTCTACGACGCGGGCGGTTGAGCGTTTCCGATCGCACAAAAAAAGCCCCGCTTGCGCGGGGCTTTTCGTTTCTTTCGTTCGCTCAGAGCGATCAGTCGATGTCGAGGAACGAACGCAGCTGCTCCGAGCGGCTCGGGTGGCGCAGCTTGCGCAGGGCCTTGGCTTCGATCTGGCGGATGCGCTCGCGGGTGACGTCGAACTGCTTGCCGACTTCCTCGAGGGTGTGGTCGGTGTTCATGTCGATACCGAAGCGCATACGCAACACCTTCGCTTCCCGCGGGGTGAGGCCGGCGAGCACTTCGCGCACGGTCTCCATCAGGCCGGTTTCCGTCGCCGACTCGATCGGCGAGCTGGCGTTGGTGTCCTCGATGAAGTCGCCCAGATGCGAATCTTCGTCGTCGCCGATGGGGGTTTCCATCGAGATCGGTTCCTTCGCGATCTTGAGCACCTTGCGGATCTTGTCCTCGGGCATCTCCATCTCCTTGGCCAGTTCTTCCGGCGTCGGCTCGCGGCCG
>JBCNOA010000088.1:0-15298 GCA_039594095.1 Dyella sp. | reverse complement strand
CTTCGAACGCCGCCGCCCAACGCGAGGTTACCGCCAGTTGCTGTTCGAAGACGCGCTGCCCAAGGGCATGCGGTTGCTGGAACCGGCGGTGACCTCGCGTTGGGCGGCGGCGTTCGAAGCCTCCGTGCCGCATGTATCGGGCGACGCGCCAGGGCAGCTGCGTATTCCCGCAGGGCCGTTGGCGGACATCGCGGAAGCGCAGCATGGCGTTTATCCATACGATCCCGCGCGGGTGGCTGCCCCGGTATTCGTGGTCTATGGCGATCACGACACGATCGTGGACGATGCGCGGGCCGCCGATTTCCTGGCGCGTTTCCGCAACAGTCCACTCGCGTGGCGCCTGCGCATCGATCACGGCACGCACGTCATGCACCTAGAGCGATACCGCGATTCCCTCTACCGCGGCGTCCAAGCCTTCATCGAAGCGGCGGAGGCGCGGCAACCATGATCGCCGTGATCTTCGAAGTCCTGCCGGCGGCAGGCTGCCGCGAGGCTTACCTGGATATCGCCGCCGGCCTGCGCCCGGTGCTGACCGACATCGACGGCTTTCTCTCGATCGAGCGGTTCGAAAGCCTTTCACAGCCGGGCAAGCTGCTCTCGCTGTCGTTCTGGCGCGACGAGCAGGCGGTAGCCGCCTGGCGGCGAACCGAGGCGCATCGCGCGGCGCAAGCCGAAGGCCGTGGCGGCCTGTTCAGCGATTACCGCCTGCGGGTGGCTACCGTCGTGCGCGACTACGGCCTGGACGATCGCGAGCAGGTGCCGCCGGACAGCCGCCTCGTTCACGCGGCCTAGCGGCTTCGACCGGCCTGGCGACGCTCGCCTCGCGAACGCCGTGACGAGGCGTCAGCTCAGGGCGTTCTCGATGAACTGGCGCAACGACGCCGGAGGCAGCGCGCCGGCCTGCCGGGCGATCTCGCATCCGCCGCGGAACAGCATGAGAGTGGGAATGCTGCGGATGCCATAACGCTGAGCGAGCGCCGGTTGCGCGTCCGTATCGACCTTGGCGAAGCGCACGCGCGGTTCCCACTGGCGGGCGGCATCGGCGAAGACGGGCGCGAACCCCCGGCAAGGGCCGCACCAGGTGGCCCAGAAGTCCACCAGCACCGGCAGATCGCCGCGCGTAGCGACGGCATCGAAGCGCGCGGTGTCCAGCTCTACCGGCTTGCCCTCGAACATCGGCTGTTTGCAGCGGCCGCACGTAGGCAGCTCGCCGAGACGCTCGGCGGGCACGCGGTTCAGCGCGCCGCAGTGAGGGCAGGGGACATGCAAGGGGGCGGACATGGCAGACTCCGGCGGCCTGGACTTCGAGCGCAGAGATGGTGATGGCCGAGCCGGATACAAGACGCAGGCCAGATGCAGCCATGCGGGCGTTGCTGTGCATCGGCGCCCTCTGGACCGTGCCCAACACCTTGCTGGGGATCGTCGCCGGGCTGTGCTGCCTGCCGTTCGGCGCGCGCATCCAATGGCGCAGGCGCGATCGCGCGATCGTGTTTACCGATGTGCCGTGGCGGGGCGGCGGCGGAGCGATCACCTTCGGCAACGTGATCCTGTACACGGGGCGCGAGCTGGACGTTCCGTGCCTCACGTATGCCCATCGCGCCGGCCTCGGCGCCGAGACGCCCGTGTCGCTGGCGGCGCACGAGCGTGCGCACGTGTACCAGTACATGTTGCTGGGGCCGCTGTTCTTGCCGCTGTATCTGTTGTGCGGCGGCGTGAGCGCGCGCAATCCGTTCGAACGCGCCGCCGACCGTTACGCGCGGCATGGCGGCGACGCCTGGTGGCCTTGGCGCTTCAGAGCGGGTAGCGCACCACCAGATTGATGCTGTTGTTCCAGTAGCCGGAACCGCCGTTGCTGGCCGAGGCGGCGGAGCTGCGTGCCAGCTCCAGATCCAGCCGTCCGTTGCCGGGCAGCCGGCCTTGCAGCGATACGCCCACGGTGTAGACGCCCGCGCTCGCGCCGTCGATCACCTGGCGTCCACCGGAAACCAAGGCGCGCAGCTTCCACTCCTGATTGACGCTGTAGACGCCGATAAGGCCGAACTGTCCCGAGCGGTAGTTGCGCGGATTGAAGTACACGCCGTGGCTGGGCTGGTCGCTGTGGAAGATGCGCCCGGCGAATTCGCCGCCGATCGCCGCGCGTGTTCCCGGAATGTCGTACGGGCTCAGCAGCACGCGCAGGGCGCCGCCGTCGCGGTGGTTGCCGTCGTTGAAGTTCTGCCGGTAGTAGGTCGGCAACACGTATACGCGTGCGGTAGGACGCAAGCTCACGCCGGCGCTGAACAAGTTGTAGAGCAGATGGTGGTCGATCGCCGTGTCGGTCGGTACGGGAGCGCGTTCGGCGCCGGCAGTGAAGCTGAAGCGATCGCTCGGCTGAATCGTCCAGTCGGCGTTGCCCTGCGCATAGGTCCAGCCCGCGCTGCGGCCCGGCCCGACGCGCAGGTTGATCGCGTTGTCCTCGCCCAGGCGGAACTGGCCGGTCAGCGACAGATCGTCCAGATGCCGCGAGCGGCCGGCGTGGTCGATATGCGTGGCGCCGGCGGCGACGCCCCAGCGCTGCGCGAGGTCCTCGCTGGAAGAGGGCGCGAACCGATAGGCGGCGCCGACGCGCCAAGTGTCCAGGCCATCGCTGTCGTGGCTGTAGCCGAAACCGCCTTCCACCTGGGCGGCCCGATTGAAAGCGACGTCATCCTTGAGCAGCCGGTATTGCGTCCCGACGTAGCCTCCCGCGGCCGGCGCCGGTGCGGCGTCGAGATACGGCTGCCCGCGGTCCAGCCAGCCGAGCGCCTGCTCGGCGCGCAGCAGTTCCACCGTCGGCCGGGTCTGGCTCATCGCGTAAGGTGCGACCAGCGCATGCGCTTCGCGAGGAAAGTCGCGCGCATTGAGCGCCTGCGCCAAGCCGGTGGACGCGGCCTGGCGCGCGGCGTCGTCGTCGGCGGTCTCGCGGGCGATGCGAAAGGCGCGATCGGCCGCGGCGTAATCGCCCAGCCACAACGTGGCCTGGCCTAAACCCATGGCGGCGGCGTAACGCTCTTCGGCCGAGGCGCCGCCGCCGGCGAGCGCCGCGGCGAAACGGTCGCGCGCCTGCGCCGGCTGGTTCGCGGCGAGCGCTTCGCGGCCCGCGCGTATGTCGTCCGCCACGGACGCGGCCTGAGCGTGAAGCGCCGCTGCCGGTGCGAGCAGCAATGCCATCAATGGCCAACGCACGTTCATTTGGTTCCCCAGCGCTTGCGCATCTTCAGCAGCTCGGCGGCGTAGCCCAGCACGCAGCCGGGCTGCAGCACGATGCCGTAGAACAGGGTATAGACCAGCAACCCCAGCGGGTTGTGACGCACCTTCAATCCCTGCGCGCGGAACATGCGCGACTGGATGAAGAACATGATGTAGTTGACCAATCCCGCCATCGGCAGCACCAGCAGCGTCATCGGGCCGGCCAGCCAGTAGATGCCGAAGCATGCCAGGATCAGGCCGGGGATGAAGACCAGCGTGTAGACCAGGTCCATGTACGGGAACAGCAGGTTCCACCAGATGAAGAGCGTGCTCATACGGCGCTGGAACAGCAGCTCCCAATGCGTCTTGAACGCTTCGATCAGGCCGCGCGACCAGCGCTGGCGTTGCTTGATGAACTGGCGGAAGGTGGTGGGCGCGTTGGTGAAGGTCACCGCGTCCTCGCAGTAGCCCACGCGATGGCCCAGGCGCAGGATCGCCCAGGTCAGCACGATGTCCTCGCCCACGCACTCGGGCCAGCCGCCGACCTGGCGGAGGACGTCGGTGCGGTACAGCGAAAACGCGCCCTGCGCGACCAGGGTGCCCTGGAACAGGCTCTGCAGGCGCTTCACCGCGGCGATGCCGTGGAAGTAATCCCACTCCTGCATGCGCGTGATCAGATTGAGCCGCGAATTGCGCACCAGCACGGCGCCCGCGACCGCGGCGGTGTTCGGCGGATCGCTGAGATAGCGCTCGACCAGCCGGCGCAGCGCCTGGCGGTAGAGATACGAATCGGCGTCCAGCGTGATGGTCAACGGCTGCGTGGCGTGGCGCAGCCCGACATTGAGCGCATTGGCCTTGCCGCCGTTGCACTTGAGATCGATCACGTGCAGCCACGGGTAGCTCACGCTGCGCAGCTTCTCCATCGTGCCGTCGGTGGAGCCGTCGTTGATGACGATGACTTCGAGCGTGCCGCCGTAATGCTGCTTGTCGATGCTCGCCAGCGTGGAGAGGATCGACTCTTCCTCGTTGTAGGCGGCGACCAGCACGGTGACGCCCGGCATCTGGGCGTCGGGGATGTAGCGCCGCTTCGGGCGGCGGTCGAACATGAGCCCGGCGACCAGGAAGGCGTTCATGAAGCCCGGCAGGATGGCGATGCCGAAGATCATCAGCATCGCCAGGAAGTTGCCTTCCACCGCGGTGAGGTCGTGCAGCCAGCGGCGCGCCAGCATGTACGACACCACCGACCAGGTCAGCGCCAGGAGGACCGTGAGCGCGAACTTCGCACGCACGGACAAGTAGTGGCGGCGCTGCTGTTCGCTGTCGACCGGCGTGCTGGGTGCCGGCGCGATCGGCGGCAGCGGCACCGGATACTTGGACCAGTCTTGGGCGTGCGTGCTCATGGCGGTTTCCGTGCTGGACGACGCCCGGCAAGAGGAGTCCTGCCCCTGCCGGCCGGCGCCGGAGTGGTAACGCGTGTCGCTGGTGGAATCGGCCCGGGTCCCTGTATTGCCTGCTGGCGGCCCGGTCTTTCGCTGTAGAGGTGGCAAAAGCTATGCCATGCCTTGGCTCATGAGAAATGAGTTAAAGAACAAGGCGTTGCATGTGAATGTGCGTGCACATACATGAATTTGCCCGGATGTGTGTATGCGCGTGGTCACAAAATGACGGGGTGGGGCGTGCATGCCGGCAAAACCCCGTCGGGGAGAGATGCGGCGCGGCCGCGATATTCGGCCGCGCCGAAGCCGATATCAGTTGCCGGTCCCTTGAACGGCGGGTGCGGGGCGAGGCTGCGGCTTCGGGCGAGGACCGTTGCCTGGGCCAGGAGGACGAGTGCCGTTGCCGGGACCGTTGCCGGGGCCGGGAGGCCGCGTACCGGGGCCTGGCCCCGGCGGCCGCGTGCCCGGCCCGGGTCCCGGGCGGTGCCCGCCGTTCCAGCCCGGCGGACGGGGGCGTGGCGGCGGCGGACGAACGATGGGCCGAGGCGGCGGACGGTGGATGGGGCGATGGATGGGGCGGTGGTACCAGTAGTCCCGATGCCGGTAGAAGGGGCGATCGCTGTAGTAGCTACCCCAGTAGGTGCCGATCACGAACGAGATGACTGGGATGCCGATGCGCGCGCCGTTGTCGCGGACGATCACGCGCTGATCCTGATAGGCGTACTGGACATACGAGCCCGATACCCAGCCGCGCGTGCCCAACGTGACCACGTCGCACCATGCCCAGACTTCGGTACAGCCTTGGATCGATACCGCGGTGCCGATCGGTACGACGGTGACGACCGGATACTGGCTATCCGGGCCGGCGCGAAGGTTCACGTTGCCGGTGACGTAGCCGTCGGCGGCGATGGCCGGCAAAGCAAGGCAGGCGAGCAGGGCGAATACGTACCGCAGGATGCGTTTCATCGCATGACTCCCAGGCAATCAGTCGGGCGGACCAGCGGACGGCTGCCGCACTGTGGCCTCAGCTGCGGTCTCGTGCAAGCGCCGTCCGTCAGGTTTCCGGCGATACGCTTTTCGCTCTGGCACGAAACCGCTGCCAAAGGAAGACGGGCACACCGAGCAGCAACAGCACGCCACCCCAGAGCAAGGCCTCGGCGCCCGTGCCGATCAGCGCCCAAAGGCTATAGGCCAACGCCAGCATTGCCGCGGCACGGCGCGCGACGTTCGACGTTCGCTCGATACGGAACCAGGCGAGCACGGTCAGCACATACGGCAGCAGCGTCGCCGCCGTCGACAGCAATATCGACAAGGTGAACAAGGCCACCAGCGATTTGCTGCCATTGGCGGCGATCAGCACGCTGGCCAGCACGCTGCTGAGCAGAAGACCGAACCAGGGTGTCCCACGCGCATCCATGCGCGCGAATGGCGCGGGAAACAGGCCGTCCTGTGCGGCGGCGTAAGGGGTCTGCCCCTGCAGCAGCACCCAGCCGTTGAGCGCGCCCAGGCAAGACACCGTCGCCACCAGACCCATCGCCCAGCCGGCGGCCGGGCCCCAGGCCTGCGCGGCCGCGGCGGCCATCGGCGCGGCGGAGGCCTGCGCCGCGCCACGCGGCAGCAGGCCGATCACCACCGTGCAGGCGAGCATGGTGGCGATGCCCGCGATGAGCATGCCGGCCACCGTCGCGCGCGGCACCGTGCGCAGGGGATCGCGTACCACGCCGGTGGGCACGGTCGCGGCCTCCAGGCCGAGGAACGCCCACAAGGTGAGCGATGCCGTGGCGGTGGTTACCGCGGTCAGAGGCTGCCCGCTCGGATTGAAGGGGCGATAGGCCTCGCCATGCACCAGGGCGAGGCCGCAGACGCCGAACACCAACAGGGGAACGACTTTCAGCGCGGTCGCCGCCAGCTGCACGCGTCCGGCTTCGCGCACGCCGGCCGCATTGATCGCCGTGCAGAACCACAGCACGCCGAGGGCCGCGAGCGTACCGCGCAATGGCGTCGCGCCCGCGGCGGGCCAGATCGCGCCGAGGCTGCCGGCGAAGGCTACGGCGATCGCCGCGTTCGCGGTCCATACGCAGATCCAATAGCTCCATGCGGCGGTGAAGCCCGCGACATCGCCGAACGCCAGTCGCGCATACGCGTACGCGCCTCCATGGTTGGCCACGATCTGCGCCAGCCATGCATGCACCAGCGCCAGCAGCAGAGCGCCGGCCAGCGTGAAAGCCCAGCCCAGCAGACTGGCCGCCCCGTAGGGAGCGAGCGATGCCGGCAACACGAAGACACCCGAACCGATCATGTTGCCCACCACCAGCGCGGTGAGCATCCACAGGCCCAGCAGCCGGGCCGGGCGTGTCATGCGGCGGTGTTGGCGGATGCACCGCGATAGGCGCGGCGCAGCAGTTCGTGAAAGTGATGCACCGCATTCTCGCGCAAGGGATTGAGCCGCCCCGCTTCGTAGGAACCCGAGGCCAGCCCGCGCTGCACGTCTTCGCAGATGGTGACGTCCTCCACCTGCACCTCGTCGCTGAAGGCAATGTCGGCGGCACGCCGTGCCTGCGCCGCTTCGCTCGCATCCGGCGCGTAGTAGAAGTCGAACTCGACGCGGCAGCGGTCCACGCCCAACGGCAGCACGCGGTTGGTCTGCAGACGGCCGGGAAGGATGTTGAGCATGGTGTTGGGGTAGAGGAAGTAGTACAGCGCCTCGCCGCTGCCGTAGAGATCCGAAGCGCTTTCCAGCGGGCTGTACTGGTAGGAGTACCACTCGGCCGTCTCGGTGACGTAGCTGCGGTAGTCGAGCAGGCTGTTGAGGCCCGGATGGATGTGCGGCACGTGGTAGCCCTCCAGGTAGTTGTCCACGTACACCTTCCAGTTGCAGGCCACGTCGTAGCCGACACGGTGGTGGAACTCGAAACCGTCCAGCGCGCGATCCGCACCCAGGCGCCGGTCGATGCCTTCGACGAACCGTTCGAACGGCGGCGCTTCGCCGATCGCCACGAAGACCAGCCCCTGCCACACCTGCACGCGCACTTCCGGCAGCCGGACCGTCGCCGGATCGAAGTCCGGCGTACGCCCCATCTCCGGCGCGCCACGCAGCACGCCGTCGAGGCCGTAGGTCCAGCCGTGGTAGCGGCAACGCAAGGCCTTCGCCCCCTTGCCGTCGCAGCTGGCGATCGGACCGGCGCGATGACGGCAGACGTTGTGGAAGGCGCGGATTGACGCCTCGTCGCTGCGCACGACCAGGAGCGGCAGGCCAGCGACCTCCGTCACCACGTGATCGCCCACGCCCGCAAGCTGCGACCGGTGGCAGACCCATTGCCAACTGCGAGCGAACACCGCTCGCGCGTCCAAGGCGGGCGCCGAAGGATGGACATAGAAGCGGGAAGAAAGCGCCAGCGCATGATCGAGCGGCTGCGGAGCGAGGACATCGGGCGAAAGGAGTTCGGTCATGATCCGGATCCGCCAAGTGCGAAGCCTGAGTATCGGCGCGCCAGGCGGCCGCGGGAAGGGGCGGTGGGTGAAGCGTCTTCGCGAGCCCCATCCCCTTACTTCTCTCCCACGGGACTGCCTTCGGGTCGCCGGAAGGAAAGGCTAGAAGCGCGGTGCCGCGGCAAGCCGTCAAGGACGGCTCTTCCGGTAGTCAGAGCAGGCAACGCAGCCGCGATGCTCGGCACGAGCGTTCTTGCTCTTCACTCTCGATCTTCGGGTCCCTCTCGCCGCGGTGAGGGCTTGGCGATCGAGCTGCCAAAGGCGAGCGGGACAGGACGTCCTGCCTTACCGCAACACTGCGTCATCACGAAAGACGATCGCGCACGACTGAACATCGGAGTCCTGCTCCGTCTCCACTCCCACGTCGCCGGCGGATCCCCTTACTGCGATTGCAACTGCATCTGCACATCGTTGATCGAGTTGCGAATCCGCGCACTGAAGATCGAATCCGCGTGATGGATCATCACCAATCGCTCGGTAGCGCGCGTCATCGCCACGTACAACAGACGGGCTTCTTCCACCTCGTCCTTGCCCGGCATCGGCAACGAACCCAGGCCGGGGATGATCACCAACGGAAACTCCAGCCCCTTGCTGGAATGCATCGTCACCAGCTTCACGGTGTCCTCGCCGGGCGCGAACAACGCGCGCTTGCCGTCGCCTTCGGCCAGAGTGCTGGGGATCTCGGCGCGCTGCAGCGCCTCGTGCAGCCGTTCGCCCTCCCACCGGTTGCGGAAGATCACCGCCATGTTCGCCAGCGGGCGGCCCAGCGTGCGCTCCTCGCGCAGGCGGTCGATGATCGCCGGGAGCTGATCCTCGGTGCGCTCCACGCGGATCAGCTCGGGCAGGGCGCCGCGGCGGCCCGCGCTCTCGGGTGCGATCAGCGGCACGCCGTCGTCATCTTCGTCGTCGCGGCCCAGCAACAGTTCGTTGGCGAAGCCGCGCGCGACGGAGAGGATTTCCAGCGTGTTGCGGTAGTTGAGCTTGAGGATGGTGGTGCGGCCCTGCGCCTGCACGCCCAGGCTCTTCCAGCTCAGGCGCTTGCGGTCGGGCTTGCCGTAGATGTTCTGCGCGTCGTCGTACAGCACCAGCAGCGAGTTGGTGTTCGGGTCGATCATCTGCACGATCAGCTTGTACCAGTCCGGCTCGAAATCGTGGCCTTCGTCGATCAGCACGGCGCCGTACTGGAAACGGGGGATCTGGCCCTTGTCCACGCCTTCGATCACTGCCGGCGGCAGGGCGTCGAAGAAACCGCGCCCCTCGGGCGGCAGCGGCACGTGGTAGGCGCTCAGCATGGCCCGGCACCACTTGTGGAAGTTGTATACCTGCACCTTGTCGCTCAAGCCCCGCTCGCCCATCAGCTGATCCAGCCGAGCGGCCAGCGTCTTGTTGTAGCAGAGCACGAGGATCGGCTTGCTCAGCGCGCGCGCCAGATGCATCGCGCGGAAACCCAGGATCATGGTTTTGCCGGAGCCGGCCACGCCATGGATGATGCGGTGCTCGTCGCCCAGCGAGCGCGCAAGCTGTTCCTGCTGCGCGTCCATCACCTTGATCAGGTCGGGAATCTCGACCTTGGCGACCGCGCCGCCGGTAGCGGTGTCGAACAGGCCGAACTGGCCGGAACCCGGTTCGACGCGAATCTCGGGGAACAGGTGCCAGCGCACGCGATCGATCTGCGGCAGCGTGAGGGCGGTGGGAAACACCTGCGGGTACATCGCCCACAGTCGCTCCTGGAAGATCTCCGCATCGACCGACTCGTACATCTCGTCCTGGCAGATCACCAGATGCGAAGGAATCACCGCGTCCAGCCCACCGGCGTCGAATTGCTTGCGGCTGATATTGGCCAGCACCACGCCGTAGCCCCACGGCATGATCAGCTTGCCCTCGTAGTGATGGCCGGGCGGATGGCGCAGCGCCGGGTCGTGCTGCAGAACCTTGTACACCTCGCTGGCGCAGTCGCGCGCCTGCATCAGCGGATTGTGCTCCTTCACGCTGGAGCGGCCGGTGAGCAGGGTGAACAGGGTGGGGTCGGCCTGCTGGATGGTGTCCGGCTTCCAGTCCTTCACCTCCAGCACCAGCAGCCCGCGGCGAGGGTGGAACACGATGAAGTCCGGGCGGCGCTGGCGGGGGCCGATCGGCACGTCGTACCACAGCAGGTAGTCCTCCTCGAGCTTCTGCTCCAGCCGCTCGGAGAAGCGCTTTTCGCCGCTGGTCATGCGCGACAGGCAGCTGTTTCGGGTTGGAATGAGCGTCGCCACCTGGGCTTCCCTTCGAACGTGGTGGCGGCGACGTTAGCGGATCGCGGTTCCGTGTCAATTCGAGGCCCGGCGGGGCCTGCCGCGGATTTTCTACAAGACGGACGCCGCCGGGCGGCGCACCATGGCCGCCAGACCACCACGGAGCCCCCCATGGAACCCACGGCCCTGCCTGTCATCCACGAACTCTTTCCCTACCTGCGCGTGCACGACGCGGAGGCCGCGCTGGACTACTACCGCCGCGTGTTCGGCGCCAGCGTGCGGCTGCGGCTCGACGAGAAAGGCACGGGCAAGATCGGCCATGCGGAGCTGGTCTTCGGCTCGACCGTGGTGATGGTGTCCGACGAGTACCCGGAGTACGGCATCGTCGGGCCGCACCGCGTCGGCGGCACCAGTGTCACCCTGCATTTGCACGTGGACGACGCCGACCGGCTGATCGCCCGCGCCGTGGAAGCCGGCGGCACGCTGGTGCGTCCGCCCGCGGATGCGTTTTACGGGGAACGCGGCGGTACCGTGCGCGACCCGTTCGGGCACGAATGGCTGATCGGCCACACCATCGAAGAAGTCAGTCCGGCCGAGATGCAGCGGCGCTACGACGCGATGATGACGGACGGCTGATCAGTCCCAGCGATGCAGCGCGTCCGGCGGCAACCCTACGCGGCGGCAAGCGCGGCTGGCGATGCCGTCCCTGAGCGCGGCGCGGAACAGGGGCGACAGCGTGCGGAGCGTGCTCGCGGCCATCCTGGCCTGGACGCTCTGCACCGGTGTGCGTTCCAGCAACGCGTGGGCCCACGGCGGCAGCAGGGATGCGCCGGCCCGCAGGAACAGGTCGCGCGACAGGCCGGCCGCCGGCACCGGCAGACGTACCTGCGAGAGGATCCCGAGCACCGTCCGGGAGCGTTCGCCATAGGCGAGGTCGGGGCGTACGCGCTCGAAATAGGCGGCCACCTGCGCCTCCGACGCGGGCACGTCGCGAGCGCCCAGTGCTTCGGCTACGCGGCGCGCTTCGTCGTAATAGCGGTCCGCCGCGCCGGCGGGCATGGCGATCCCACTGAAGCGTCGGTAGCCCTGCAAAAAGCTGTGTGCCTCGGTGACGTGGACCCAGGTGAGCAGGGCCGGGTCGTCGGCCGCGTAGGGGCGGCCATCCTCGGCGCGGCCCACGACCTGGGCATGGATGCGCCTAACGTGCTCGATGAGCTGTTGCGCCTGTGCTGTGGGCGCATACGTGGTGCCGCCCACGAAGGCCGTGGTGCGGCGCAGGCGCCCGACCAGGTCCTCGCGGAAGTTGGAGTGGTCCCACACGCCCGCCAGGGCCAGCGGATGCAAGGTCTGCAGCATCAGTGCTGCCAGTCCGCCGGCGAGCATGCCGGGGAAGTCCGAATGCACCCGCCAGGTAGCGCTGTCCGGGCCGAACAGGCCGGGATCGCCGACGGGATGGTCATAGTCCAGCCCGCCGCTGCCGTGGCGGGGAAATGCGCCGAGGACCCAGCGCCGGATCGAGGCGCGGGCGGGCAGGGTCAGCAGTTCCAGGGGAGAGGTCATGCCGGCATTGTAGGTCGGCGGACGCTGCCGGCCCGCGGTGCGTCATGCCGCCGCGGTATCCGCCGGGCCGCGTGGGCGTATGGACGTCCAATCGAGCCGGTCGGTCCATGCCGCGCTTTTTGCCAACCAGGGGTTTGCATTCGGCCGCCGCTGTGTTATCCATACGTCTCATGACCTTCTCTCCCGCCCGCTATTACTTTTGGTTTTACGGCTATCCGATGCCGCGGGCGGAGGAAGGGGCGCGATCGTAAGCAGAACACCACGATCACCAACCCGAAAAGCCGCCAGCCTCCACTGGCGGCTTTTTTCATGGCCGCCGCTGGATCCCCCCGACAAGGACCCCAGAGCCATGACGCTTTCCACCGACGACCTGCGCATTCGCGCCATTACCCCTCTCAGCACGCCCGCGGAGGTCATGCGCGACTGCGCGGCGGGTGAGCGCGCGCTCGACACGGTCGCGCATGCCCGCGTCGCCGTGCACGACATCCTCGCGGGGCAGGACGACCGGCTGGTGGTCGTGATCGGCCCGTGCTCGATCCACGACACCTCCGCCGCGATGGAGTACGCGCGCCGGCTGGTCGCTCAGCGTCGACGCTTCGCGGATACGCTCGAGATCGTCATGCGCGTGTATTTCGAGAAGCCGCGCACCACGGTGGGCTGGAAGGGACTGATCAACGATCCCGACCTGGATGGCAGCTTCCACATCGACAAAGGCCTGCGCCTCGCCCGCACCTTGCTGAGAGACATCAACGAACTGGGCGTGCCGGCCGGTTGCGAATTCCTGGACATGATCACGCCGCAGTACATCGCCGACCTGGTGGCCTGGGGCGCGATCGGCGCGCGTACTACGGAAAGCCAGGTGCATCGCGAGCTCGCCTCCGGTCTTTCGTGCCCCGTGGGCTTCAAGAACGGCACCGACGGCAACGTGAAGATCGCCGTCGATGCCGTGCAGGCCGCGTCGCAGCCGCACCATTTCATGGCGGTGACCAAGGACGGCCGCACCGCCATCGCCAGCACGCTGGGCAACGAGGACTGCCATGTGATCCTGCGCGGTGGCCGTCAGCCGAATTACGATGCCGGCAGCGTGGATGCCGCGTGCGAGGCCATCGCGCGAGCCGGTGTCGCGCCGCGCCTGATGATCGACGCCAGCCATGCCAACAGTGCCAAGCAACCGGAGAACCAGCCGCGCGTGATCGACGACGTCGCCGGCCAGATCGAAGCCGGCGAACGCCGCATCATCGGCGTCATGGTGGAAAGCCACCTGGTAGCTGGCCGCCAGGATCTCGTGCCCGGCCAGCCGTTGCGCTACGGCCAGAGCATTACCGATGGCTGCATCGATTGGGATGCTTCGGTACGCGTGCTGGAATGCCTGGACGAGGCCGTGCGCCGTCGTCGCGCGGGCTCGGGCACGGCGGCGCGGCTGCGCCAGGCGGTGGGCTGCTGACGCTGCCGGGAAGTTGTCGCGAACGATAGGGTCCGGATCGGTCCGCGAAGGCGACGCCGATCCCCGTCTCATGCTCCGGGCGATACGGAATGCGCGTCAGCCTTCCAGTGCCGCGTCCAGACTGATGTCGGCCCTGAGCAGCTTGGATACGGGGCAGTTGTTCTTGGTGTCCTGCGCGATGCCGTCGAAAGCGGCGGTGTCGATGGCGGGCACCTTGGCCCGGCAACTGAGGGCGACGGCGGTGATGGCAAAGCCGTCTCCGTCCTTGTCGAGCGTGACTACCGCGCGCGTCTCGATCCGCTCCGCGGTGAATCCGGCCTGGCCCAGTGCCGCGGTGAGCGCCATGGTGTAGCAGCCGGCATGGGCCGCTGCGATGAGTTCCTCCGGATTGGTGCCTGGCCCATCCTCGAAGCGCGAATGGAAGCCATAGGGCGCGTCACGCAGCACGCCGGTCTCGGTGGAAAGGCTGCCCTTGCCATCCTTCAGGTTGCCGCTCCAGCTGGCGGATGCGAGGCGTTTCATGAGGCGCTCCGATGGCGGGTGAGCGCCGAGCTTGCGCCGGCGCGCATGCAGGGAATGCGAATACGCCGTTCACGGCGCAGAGCACGCGCGCTGCCCTATGCTGCCGGCCTCCACCACTTGCCGGTAACCGCCGATGAGCTACGACATCCAGCACCAGCCGAACGAGCAGCGTTTCTCCACCGCGGTGGAGCTGGAACTGTGCGTGCTCGACTACACCCTGTCGGGCGACGTCATGACCATCACGCACACCGAGGTACCGCCGCCGCTGGAGGGGCGGGGCATTGCTTCCGCCCTGGTCAAGGCCGCGCTGGACTTCGCGCGCGAACGGCGCTGGAAGGTGCGACCCGCGTGTTCTTACGCCAATGCCTGGATGCGCCGTCATCCTGACTACGAGGACCTGCGCGCGGGCTGAGCGCATCGCTATCATGCCGGCGGTCGATGTCGACCGAGGAGAGATCGCCCATGAACAGCACTGCGGGTGGAACGTCGAGACCCAGGACGTATCGCCGTTTCCACTACCTGCGCGCCCGCCCGCGCCTGATGATTTCCATGGCTATTTTCATCGCCGGGCTCGCGGTGCTTTACGGATTGGGCGTACGCACATCGATGGGGCTGCTGTTGGCCTTCGATTTCGCCGCCCTGGTCTATCTGATTCTGCTGGCCGTGCTGTTCAACCGGGCGACGCCCGAGCTGATGCGCTGCCAGGCGCGCGCGCAGGACACGGGGCGTTGGGGCTTCCTGTGGAGCGGCATCGTGTTGACCGGCGTGGTGATGGTGGCACTGGGCGCCGAGCTGCACGGCAAGGACGGCATGTGGGCGATCGTTCTGGCCGCGGGCAGCATTGTGTTGTCGTGGCTGTTCATGAACACCATGTTCGCGATGCATTACGCGCATGGTTACTACGGCGACTTCGGCAAGAAACACGAGGGTTTGCAGTTTCCCGATACGCCGGAGCCGGACTACTGGGATTTCGCGTATTTCGCGATCGTGATCGGGATGACGTTTCAGGTGTCGGATGTGCAGATCACGAGCCGGTATGTGCGGCGGGTGGCGCTGTTGCACAGCGTGATCGCGTTTTTCTTCAACGTGTTCATTATTGCGTTGAGCGTGAATGTGGTGGCGGGGAAGGCTTGATGGGGGGATGGATCGCCAGGTTGTCTCGCCTCTCCGGTGCGAAGGGTTTCGCTCTCCTGCCGGAGAGCGAGTGACTTCTCTTTATTTGCCGAAAGCGAAGTAACCAGCCCCGAAAAGGGGGCAAAGGAGAAGGGGGGCCGGGAGATCAAGAGCGAAGAGCAAGAGAGCCCCTGCCGGGCGTCGCGGCTGTGCCGCTCGCTCTGGCTACTGGAATGGAGCACTTGTTCAGCTGCTTGCCCCTGTACCGCACTTCTCCTTCTCCCCTCTGGGGA
>JBCNOA010000087.1:0-15396 GCA_039594095.1 Dyella sp. | reverse complement strand
GATCGCTCGATCAACGGTCCGCGCATGGCGGGCCAGCGCGACGGATGCAGCCCGTCGAGTACGGCCCGCGCGTGTTGCCGCCGGCTGGCGCGCTCAGCGTTCACCGGACGCCTCGCGTCGCATCACGCCGCGCGACGGGTGGCCCATCAGCGCGCCGCGGTTGCGCCAGAGCAGCAGGCCCGCCAGCAGCACCGCCAGCGCGGCCAGGCCGATCAACAGCAGCGACGCGACGTCGCCGCGCATTCCGCCGGCGATCACGCCGGAACGCGCGGCCACCGGCACTTCGCTAGGCGTACGCTGGAAGAACTGCACGGTCACGCGGCTCGGATCGGTCAGGCCTTCGGTACCGGTCATCACCGCCGCCTTGATGTCCGGCGCGCGGCTTTCGATGCCGGCGTTCGGCCTGGCGATGATCACCACCGACGCCGAACCGCTCGCAGGCTTGTCGTCGATCGGGTTCTTGTCCGGTATGGACAGATAGACATAAGCGTCCACCACGCCGTCGAACTGGCGCAGCGTATTGCCCAGCTGCTGCTCGCGCGCGTAGATGAAACGCTGCTTGTCTTCCGTGGGCGACGAGACGAAGCCGTCCTTCTTGTACATCTGCGCGATGTCGTCGATGCCCTGATGGGGTAGGCCGGCGTCGCGTAGCACGGCCACCGCGGCGGGCATGTCGTGGCGGTCCAGCACCACCTGCCATCCCTCGCCGCGTTCGGCCGGCCGTTTCTGCGCTTCGATGCCGGCGTTGATCAGCGCCGCCACCACCTCGTTGGCCTGCTGCTCGTCCAGCTTGGCGTACAGCACGTCCCGGCTGCACCCGGCCAGCAATGCGAGCAGGCACACCAGGGCCGCCAGTCGCGGCCACGCCTTGATGGTGAAACGCTTCGCCATGAGCACCGGCCTCGTCAGGACTGCTGCCGGAACAGCTGCTGCACGCCTTCCGAGCTGCGGTTGGCGACGTTGCTGGTCAGCTCCGCCTGGAACACCAGTTCATGGCACTTGAGCGTCATGTCGATCACCTGGCTGGGCGACAGGTCGCGCCCGTTGGCCTTCATGGCCTCGGACAAGCGACCCAGTTCGTTGGCGCGGCCGTTGAGCGCGTCGAACTGATTGAGCACCGCTTTGAAGCCCGGCGAGAGCTCCTGCGGCACCGGCTTCACCTGTTCGGCCTGCGCCGCACTGGTGGGCGCGGCGTCGGCGAAGGTCTGGCGGAACTTGGCCACATCGTCCGCGTGAGCTGGCGTCGACGCCTTCGGTTCGGCGGGCGCGAACTGGCTGACGTCGACCACCTGCTGGGTAGGTAGCACATTCATGGGTCTTCTCCTGGCCCTTAGCCGGATTACTGCTTGCGTCCGAGGGTTTCCAGCGCCTGGCCCACCGCGTTGTTGGACGTGGCGGCGTTGGTGGAAAGGAACTGCATCTTCAGGCTCTCGGCGGTCAGCTGGGTCATCACCGACGGCTGGTCGGAACCGTTCTCGCTGACCTGGGCGGACAGCTCGGTGACCTTCGATGCCTGGTGATCGAGCGCGTTGCCCCAGGCCTTGGCCATGGCCTCGAACCAGCTCTTGGACTGCTGATCGGTCACGCCGCGGCCTGCCGAGGCGGCGCCGCCGGCGATGGTCGTGTTGAGCGTGGGGAACTGGGTACCGCTACCGTTGATGGGGTTGTTGGTGCTCATGCTCGTCTCCTGATGTGCAGGTGGGGATGGCGGGAACTGCCCGCCGCTGCTCGCCTCAATGCCCGCCTCCGGCCTTGGCCTTCGCCTCGACGGCGACGATCGGCTTGGCCGGCAGGGTGGGCTCCGATGCCGGCGCCGCGGTCGAGGCCGCGGAGTCCGGCTCGGCCGGCGGTAGCAGCACCGTCGCGGCCGCTTCGTCGAGCGGCTGCGGTGTCTGGTAGTCGTCGGCCTTGTTCAATTGCATGTAACGGTTGTCCGGCATGCGCAGGAGGATGCTTCCCTCCGCGCTGACGGCGAGGAACACGCCGCCTTGCGGCAGCTTGTTGCCCACGTAGTAGCGCGATTCGTCGCGCGTCACGAGGTACGGATCGCGGCCGCCGACCACGTGGCGGATGCGCTTGCCCGGATCGGGCTTGACCGGTTCGGGCGCGTGTTCGTCGTAGTTCTTCAACGCCAGGGTGAGGCCCAGTGCGTCGGCGTTGAGGCTCTGCATGTCGGCCGAGCCGAGCACCTCCTTCTTGACCTTCTCCGCCTTGGCCGTGTCGCCGAAGTGCCCGTCGACTTCGAGCCCGCCCTGGTCCAGCAACTGGGTTTCGACCGTGTAGCCGTGCATGGCGAAGATGTCGTTGACCTGCCGTTTCACGCTGGGCCAGTCGCGCACGATCAGCTCGGTGAGCAGCCCGGCATCGGACAGCTTCTGCTTGAGCTGAGGCAGCTGCGATGCGTTGCCGACCAATCCGCGCACCACCACACGGCCGCTTTCGCCCGCGCTGGCGCTCACATGTCGAAGCGCCAGTCCATGCAGGATCGCGCGCACGCGTTCGAGCTGGTCGGACACGCCCGCGGCGCGCACCGGCGCTGCCGGATGCGTCACTTTCCAGCTGCCGACCAGGACCAGCGCGGCGACGGCGAGCAACAGGCCCGCCATGGCGAGCACGCCTCGCCGCCGGCCCGCGAGCTGGCTGTCGGTCAGCGCCGGCAACGCATCGTCACCGGCATCCGTAAGGCTCTGCCAGCGTTCGCTCCAATGCGGCCCGACCGCGAACCGCACCTCGCCCAGGCGCACCGTGGCGAAATGCTCGAGGCTGACGTTCTCGCCTATCGCGATGCGTCCGTCGTGCGTCTCCACCTCGCCGTCCATCGCCCGCAGCAACACTTGGTCGCCCACGACGGTGAGCACGCAGTGGTGGTTGGCGATGCCGGCGTCGCCCAGGATCAGATCGCAGTCGTCGGCCTGGCCGATCATCAGGATGCCCCGCTGCGGCAGGCGCATCTCCGCGCCCGCGTGCAGGCCGCTGAACACGCGCAAGGCCAGCTGCACCTTGGGCGGCTGGCTGGCACGTGGACGGGCGGCGGGCAGGGCGCTCATGCGATCACTCCGGCGGACGCTTCTTCGGGGAAGCCGGGGCAGCATCCGTGGGCACCTGCTGCACGATCACCGGCAGCGGCGCGGGTTGCTGCACCTGGCTCTTCTTGTGGTTCCACCACGCCTCGTCGTGAGCCTGCTGCTTGTCCAGCTGCTCCTGACTTTCCATGCTCACCTGCGGCGAGCTGGGCGTCTGCTGTCCGGTGATGTGGTTGAGCATCACCAGGCGCGGGGTGATCAGGAACAGGCGCTCGGTATGCGAGCGCTGCTTCTGCACCGTCTTGAACAGATAGCCCAGCAGGGGAATGTCGCCGAGCACGGGAATCTTGTGCTCGTCGTTCTGCGTCTGGTCCTGCACCAGGCCGCCGAGCAGCAGGCCCTGGCCGTCCTGGATCACCGCCTGCGTGTTCACCGCGTTCTGGCTGACGATGGGGTACTGGATGTCCTGCGCGTCCTTGGGCGAGTAGGTGATGTTGCCGTCCTCGATCTGCACCATCATGCGGATGTGCGGCGTGTTGTTCTCCATCACCAGATGCGGGGTGACGCGCAGCGTGGTGCCCGCGGTCACGTTGTACAGATCGGAGTTGTAGGCGCCGGACACCGGCACGTAGACCGACTGATTGCTCTGGATGACCGCCTCGGCATCGTTCATGGTGATCACCTGCGGACGGGTGACCACGTGCGCTACGCCGTCGTCTTCCAGCGCGTTGATGTTCGCCACGAACTTGGCCGGATTGCCCAGGATGGTGCCGATCTGCAGCCCGTTGTTGAACAGCGGCGGCAGGCCGCTGGTGTCGCCCAGGCCGAGCGCGGCCAGCAGCAGCGCCTTGCTGGCAAGACCGTCGGCCTGCGTCTGGTTGCCGCTGAGGAAGCCCACCGTGGTGCGATGGTTGCGGTAGAACCAATTGATGCCGAGCTGGCGTGCCTTTTTCTTGTCGACATCGATGATCGTCGCTTCGATCTCCACCATCTGCGGCGGCACGTCGAGCTGGCGGATCAGCTCGTCGTACATGGGCAGGCGGTCGGGCGTATCGCGCACGATGATCGCGTTGCGGAAGCTGTCGGCCACGATGCGCGTGTCGCCGCCGCCGGCGATCGCCTCGACGCTGCCGCGCTGCGCTGTCGGCGCCAGCGGCGCGCTGGGTGGGGTCAGGCCATCGTCGTCCTGCGGCGGCACGGTGTAGTTGCCCAGCGGCGGCGGGGGCTGCTGGCCGGAACCGGCCAGGCCTTGCCCGCGCAGGCCGCGCTGGCGCGCGGACATCAGGCGATCGCTGGCGCCGCCGAACTGGCCGTTGCCGGCATCGCCCACCAGCGCGCGCAGAACGCTCGCCACGCCCGGCACGGTCACCTGGCGGTTGCCCAGGGTCATGGAGGTATCGGCGGCCCAGGCGTACTTGAGCGGATAGAACTTGAAGCGCGTGGTCTCGCGCTGACCGAGGCCAGAGATGGTCTGCGACATCTGCTTCACCTGTTCGGCGAAGCGCTTGGTGCCAGTGATGGTCACCAAGCCCGTGGTCGGCTCCAGCCGCCACACATTGCCGCTGGCCGCGTCGGCCCAATTCACGCTGTTCATCGCGGAAATGAACTGCTGCTCCACCGGCAGCGGCACGCTGGTGTAGTCGGTGACGCGTTCGGAATCGAGATAGACGTAGACGGCCGAGCCGTCCCAGTAGGCGAGCAGGCCGTTGCTGTCGGCGATGCGGCGCCACACCTGCGCGTAGGTGCCCTTGAAGCTGCCGTTGATGGTGCCGTTGCGCGCGGCGACCTGGGGACTCATCACCACTTCCAGGCCCTGGTCGTGGAAGAAGTCCGGAAGGATCTCGCGCAGCGTCTTGTCGGTCTGGATCTCTGTTGTGCTCTTCTTGAATGGAATCGTGGCTGCCTGCGCCAGCGCGGCGACCACCATCAGGCCGAGCGCCGCCATGCAGACCATCGCCTGCCTGACGCCCCTGCCGACCCTCTTGCCCCTGTCATGACCCATCGTTACGGATTCCTTCGCCTGTCGAATCGGCCGTCGTCAGACAGCCAGTTGTCCCACCGGCACCAGACGCAGGTCGGGTACCAGCTCCTGATAAGAAAGCACCGGGATATCGGCGTACTCGGCCTCGGTGAGCTTGCGCAGATGGCGGCGCACGTCCATGGAACTGAGCAGCACCATCGAGGTGCCGTGTTCGCCGCGCGCGTGCTCGCCGATCTGCGCCAGCAGGCGCGCGGCGAGGTCCGGCTCCACCGCCAGCTGTGTCCCCGCCGGACCGGTGTGCACCGAACGGCGCAGTCGCTCCTCCAATTCGGGCCGGGCGACCAGCACGCGCAGCACGTGGTCGTCGTCCGCGTAGCGGTAACTGAGGTGGCGGCGCAGGGCCATGCGCACGTATTCGGCGACGAGCACGATGTCCTTCTCGCGACTGGCCGCGTCGGTGATCGCCTCGAACACGTCGCGAAGCTGGCGGATCGGCACACGCTCTTCGACCAGCCGTTTCAGCACCTCGGCCACACGCTGCGGCGACACCACGCGCAGCATCTCGCGCACGAGGTCGGGGTAGTCGCGGCTCAAGCCGTTGGAGAGGTTGGATGTTTCCTGGATGCCCACGAACAGCGCGAGATGGCGCTCCAGCGCCATGCGGATGTGTTCGTGCAGCATCTCCGGCGCTTCCAGCGCCTTGCCCTGGCGCGCACCGTCGCGGGCCACCCATCGTCCCGGAAACCCGCTGACGCCATCGGGGACCAGCGCGCCCGCTTCCCCGGAGGGCGCCGGCGGCAGAGCGGCGCGTCCCGGCAGGAACAGCTGGCCGGGGCGCAATACGCCGTAGGCGATGCGCACGCCATAGGCGTAAAGCGCGTAGCCCTGCTCAGGCAACCGCAGGCCGGCGCGCAACGCGGGCTTGGGCAGCGGCACGCCGTACTCTTCGCGCAGATTGCCCACCACCTGGCGGAACAGGTTGCGCACCTGGTTGCTGCCCAGCGCCTGCAGGGCGGACATGTGCACTTCCAGCATCAACGGCGCCGACGGCAGCAGCACGTCGCTGTCGGCCACGTCCGGCGGCAACAGTTCCGCCTGGCTCTCCGGCACCTTGAACAGGCGGCGCAGAAAACCCACTCGCTCGCGCATGCGCCAAGCGGCGAGACCGACCAGCGCCAGACCCAGCGGCAGGAACACCAGGGCGGGGAATCCAGGCACCAGCATCATGCCCAGCGCGATGCAGCCGACGATCATCGTCACGCGCGGTTCGCCGGAGATCTGGCGGGCGATGATCGCGCCCAGATTGCGGTCGTCTTCGTCGCCGGCGGTGCGGGTGACGATCAGGCCGGCGGAGATGGAAGCGAGCAGGGCGGGGATCTGCGCGACCAGGCCGTCACCAATGGTGAGCACGCTATAGGTATGCACCGCGTCGCCTAGGCTCATGCCGTGCATCATCACGCCCACGCCCAGGCCGCCCAGCAGGTTGATCACGATGATCACGATGCCGGCGATGGCGTCGCCCTTCACGAATTTCATCGCGCCGTCGAGCGAGCCGTGGAGCTGGCTTTCCACCTCGAGCATGCGGCGACGGCGGCGGGCCTCGTCCTTCTCCAGAAGCCCGGAGCGCAGATCGGAATCGATCGACAGCTGCTTGCCCGGCATGGCATCCAGAGAAAAGCGGGCAGCCACCTCGGCCACGCGCTCGGCACCCTTGGCCACCACGATGAACTGCACCACCGTGATGATGAGGAACACCACCAAGCCGACGATCAGGTTGCCGCCCACCACCATATTGCCGAAGGTGTCGATAATGTGGCCGCCGTCCGCGTTGAGCAGAATCGACCGCGTGATCGCGATGGACAGGGCCAGGCGGAACAGCGTGGTGAGCAGCAGCACGCTGGGGAAGCTGGAGAAGGCGACCGGTGCGGGTATGTAGATGGCGATCAGCAGGAGGCCGACGCCGATCAGCATATTGAGCGCCACCAGGGCGTCGATCGCCACCATCGGCAGCGGCAGGATCATCAGCCCGATGATCGCCACCACGCCGGCGACCAGCACCAGATCGCTGTAGCTGCGGGAGTGGCCGGCGCCGGGCGCCAGCCTCGAAAGAATCGCTTCAAGCGCCATGACGCACCGATCCGGACCCCGCGCGCGCGCGGCCGACCGCTGCGACGCGATCACCGGCGACACGCCACTTTGCTGGTCCTGCCACGCTAGCCACGACACCACTCCGACAACCGGACACACTCGTCCATTGAGCGAATGGAAACGCCCTTTCCACTGCCGTTGCCGATGACGCCGCGCACATACAGGCGCGAACCGCTTCAGCCTTACGCCCCCTGTCGGCGCTCGGTGAAGTGGGAACCTACCAGTACCCCTGAAAATCCGTACCTAGGGAAAACCCTAGGTTTTTAGGATTCACTTTTGTGAATATCGAATTCACATCCGGACATAATCGAAACGTTCGCTTGAATCACGCCCTCGACGTGATATTCGTCACGCTATTTCTCGCTGTCATCACGCCGTAATTCGGCGATCAACTCCACCCGCTGCGCGGTGACCCCCAGAACCAGCCGGCGCTCCTGCGCATCGACTACTACGACCCGCTCGCGGGCGCCCACGGCCACCGCCTGAACCACTTTGAGGGGGCCGCCCGGGCCACGCAGCGACTGGCCCTTGCGCAGCCACCACAGCCATCCCAGCAGTGCCGCGCACACCGCAATGAGCGGTAATAAAAGGCCGAACCACAGACTGCCGCCAGCGGGGGTATCGGCGGCGAATGCGAGGGATGGCCAAGATAATCCGGCCATGACGTTGCGAAGTAATCTCTTCATGGCATTATTCCTATTCAATACGAAGCATTGAAACTTGGCCGCTGTGTCATTCGTTGGGGGACGAATCGCGACACGCCTGATCGAAGGACCGTCACGATGCCTGTGACCCGGATTGACCGCAAGCCGACGCCCGCACGGAAAGCGGCCGCCGCCGCAGCGCAGGGATACACATGGATCGATGCGGTGCCCTGGCCCTGCATCGTGTTCGACCGGCATGCCGGTGCGGCGCTGGCCTACAACGCCGCCTTCCGCGACGAGTTTCCGCAGTTCGACGCCACCTCCCCTGAGGTCGGTCCATCGCGCGAGCGCTTCGATGCCGCGTTCGAGCGGACCTGCGGCCAGGGCGGCAAGCCGATCTACTACGCCGCGCAGACGCGGCGCTGGTACCGCATCGAGAACGGCCAGCCACCGATGGATGCGCCGGCCGAGGCTTTGTTCATCACCAACATCAGCGAATGCATCGATCTGTTGCGGCGGCACCAGGCACAGCACGAACAGCTGCTGTCCACCTCGCGCATGATGACCGTCGGCGAGATGGCCACGACGCTGGCACACGAACTCAACCAGCCGCTGGCTGCCACGGTGAACTATCTCTCCGGCTGCGAACAGCTCGCCGCGGAGGCTCCCGAAAGCAACCATCTGTTGCAGGGCATCCGGCTGGCGCGGCGCCAGGCCGAGCGTGCGGCGCAGATCATCGGCAGCATCCGCGAGTTCGTGCGCAGCCGCGAGCCGCACCGCCAGAACCTGGACGCCCACGCTCTGGTGCACGGCGTGACCGAGCTGCTGCGCCTGGAGGCGGAGCAGTTCCAGGTCGCTATCGTCAACGAGCTGCCGGGGGACTTGCCGCCGATCTTCGCCGACCGCGTGATGATCGAGCAGGTACTGCTGAACCTGATCAAGAACGCGATCGAGGCGATGCGCGAGACGCCGCCGGCGCGCCGCAGCATCCGCGTCACCGCGCGGCTCGACTACGACGGCATGGTGGAAATCCGCGTGCTGGACCAGGGCTGCGGCCTCGGCGCCGCCGACATGCAGCGGCTGTTCACGCCGCTGTACACCACCAAGCCCGACGGGCTGGGCATCGGTCTGGCCATCTGCCGCTCGATCATCGAGTACCACGAGGGACGCCTCTTCGCCGAACCGAATCCGGAAGGACGAGGCGGCTGCGCCATGGCGTTCACCGTGCCACGAGGGAACGTTGCATGACATCCGCCCAAGGCACCCGTATCTACCTGGTGGACGACCACCAGGAGTTTCGCGACTCCTGCGTCTGGATCCTGGAGCAGACCGGTTTCGAGGTGCACGCCTTCCCCAGCGCAGAAGCGCTGCTGAAAGAGCTCTCGCGCAATCCCGCGCCCGCGCGCAGCTGCGTGGTCAGCGATATCCGCATGCCCGGCATGAGTGGTCTGGAACTGCAGAGCGAGCTGGCCCATCGCGGCCTCGCGCTGCCCCTGATCTTCGTGACCGGCCACGGCGACGTGCCGCTGGCGGTGGATGCCATGCGCCATGGAGCCGCCAACTTCATCGAGAAACCGTTCGATGCGCCGCTGCTGATCGAGGCGATCCAGTCGGCGCTTGCCGCGCACGCGCCGCAGGCGGCGTCGACGGCACTGGCCAATCTGACCCGGCGGGAACGCCAGGTACTGGACGGGATCATGAGCGGCAAGCTCAACAAGGTGATCGCCGACGATCTGAAGATCAGCCCGAAGACCGTCGAGCTTCACCGCGCCAATTTGATGGCGAAGCTCGGCGCGCACAACGTGGTCGAACTCACTCGCGCCGTACTGGGTCAGGGCTGACGCGTGGCTGCCATCGAGGCCGTATCGGCCATGTCTCCGCTGGGCGACGGTCTGCTCGCCGCCGCCCGCGCTCTTTTGTCGCGCGGCAACGCGCTGTCCCACGCCGGTGCCGCGGGCGTGCTGACCCTGCATGCGGGCCGGGGCCAACGCCACGCCGCCGGATTGCCCTGCGTCCGACTCGACCATGCCTACGGCTCGCTTTGGCTAGCGCTGGAGCGGGAGCAGGGCGAAAGCCCGCTCGGCGATGCGCGCTGGCAGGACTACGAAGGCGACGCACGGCTGCTGGCATGGTCTCTCGCGCATGAGCCGCTGGTCGAGGCGCTGAACGGCCTGATCGGCCAGGTCGCATTGCCGACGGGTTTTGTCCCGATCGGCGGCGAGCGGGACAAGCTCTGGCTCGGCCTGCACTGGCAAGGCCACGATGGCGCGACGGCAAGCGGATGGGCCGGACTGGCCGAGGCGGACGCGCGCGCGCTCGCCGCGCGGCCGGAATGGCGGCTTGACGCCGCTTACCCCGCGGTCATCGGCGACCTCGACTCGCTGACACTGCGCCTGCTGCTTCCCGGACGCGCGCTGGACGCAACGGCCACGGCGGCACTGGCGGCCGGCGATGTGCTGATCGTCGGGCTGGAGGCCGAGGTCGAAGGGCGATTGCAGCCGGACGACGAAACAGCCCGCCACGTATTCGGCCTGCCGGACGGCTGGCCGGTGCAGCGGCGGCAGGGCGAATGGACGGTGTCCAGCCGCCCGCTGCTCGCCTTCGGTCATGACGCGGCGCGCCCGCTGTTCTTGGTGACACGGTTGAGCATGAGCCTGGACGATCTGGGCGCGCTGCGACCGGGCAGTCTGCTGCACGCCGACGGCGCGCTGGTCGGCGCGACCGTCGGCATCATGCTCGGCGGCCGCCGCTTCGGCGAGGGAACGGTGGTGCGGCTGGGCGAATGGCTAGGCGTACGCATCGCGCAAAGGGAAGGTGAGCATGGATTTCAATAGTTTCTCGCCCGCGCTCGTCATCACCATGGTGGTGGCACTGGCGATGGCGCCGTTCGTCGCGGTGATGGTCACCTCATTCACCAAGATCGTGGTCGTGCTCAGCCTGCTGCGCAACGCGCTGGGCCTGCAGCAGGTGCCCCCGAACGTCGTCATCAACGGGTTGGCGATCATCCTGTCGATCTATGTGATGAACCCCGTGATCATGGACAGCTACCGCGACGTGCAGACGCAGATGAGCACGCAGGCGCCCGGCCCCATGACCATGGAGAAGCTCGGCCAGCTCGTGCAATCGGGCAAGGAACCGCTGCGCGGCTTCCTGATCAAGCACAGCAACGAAGGCGAGCGCGCGTTTTTCCTGCAGAGCGCCAAGCGCCTGCTGCCGCCGGACCGGCAGGCGGAACTGACCGCCGACGATTACCTGGTGATCGTCCCCGCGTTCACGGTCAGCGAGCTGACCCAGGCGTTTCAGATCGGCTTCCTGCTATTCCTGCCGTTCCTGGTGATCGACCTGGTGGTGTCCAACATCCTGTTGGCGATGGGCATGATGATGCTGTCGCCGACCATGGTCTCGCTGCCGTTCAAGCTGCTGCTGTTCGTGCTCCTCAGCGGCTGGGCGAAGCTCGTCCATGGACTCGTCATGACGTACCAATAGGAGGCGGCCATGTACGACCAGGAAATCCAGCTCGCGCGCGAGGCCCTGTGGCTGGTGCTGGTGCTTTCCGCGCCGCCGATCCTCGCGGCGGCGATCGCCGGCCTGCTGGTGGCGTTCCTGCAGGCGGCCACGCAGATCCAGGAGCAGACGTTCCCCTACGCGGTGAAATTCATCGTGGTGGTCGTCGCCCTGCTCGGCACGGCGGCCATGCTGGGCGGCACCTTATACAAGTTCGCCGATCGCCTGTTCAGCGGCTTCCCCGGCATGCTGCACTAGGCCATCGATGGCAACCGCCTTTCCCGTCGAATACCTGGGCGACCAGCTCACCGGCATCGCCCTGACCTTGCCGCGCATCGTCGCGGCATTCCTGGTGCTGCCGTTGATGACTTCCGAAACGGTGCCCTCGCTGGTGCGCAACAGCTTCTACGTGAGCCTGGCCGTTCTTGCCTACCCGCTCGCGGCCGCGGCCAGCCCGACGATGACAGTGATGACGGGGGCCACCTGGATCGCGGTGCTGGGCAAGGAAGTCTTCATCGGCCTGCTGATCGGCTTCTGCTTCGGCATGGTGTTCTGGGCGCTCGGCGCCGCCGGCGCGGTGATCGACACCAAGGTGGGCTCGTCCATGGCCATGGACATGGATCCGATCGCGGGGCAGCAGAGCACGCTCACCAGCGTGTTCCTGATGCAGCTGGCGACGTGGCTGTTCATGGTCAGCGGCGCGTTCACGGTGTTCCTGGACCTGCTGATGTCCAGTTACACGCTGTGGCCGGTGGCGAGCATGCTGCCGCCGCTGAAGGCAGGGGGCATGGAATTCTTCGTCGGGCAGTTCAACTACCTGATGACGGCCGTGCTGGTGCTGTCGGCCCCGGCGCTGGTGGTGATGACGCTGGTAGATGTCGCGCTCGGATTGGTGAACCGCTATGCGCAGCAGCTGAACGTCTTCGCGCTGGCAATGCCGATCAAGGCGTGGCTGTCCACCTGGGTGCTGCTGCTGGCGCTCGGCGCGATGGTGGAAGTGGTGATGCGCAAGCTGTACGAGAATCGCGGACTGCTGAAAGCGCTGCAAGCGATTCTGTAGCTTCGTGCCGATCCGCGGCGGCTAGCTTCAATGGCCTAGGAAGCCTGCGCCCGCAACGCTCACTTGCCGTCGCGCGAGTCGCGGATCGACTCGGCCCAGCGCAGCAGTTCCGCGACGGCCTCGAAGAAGTCGGAGGGCAGATAGTCGTCCACGTCCACTTTCTCGTACAGGCTGCGCGCGAGCGTGACGTTGCGCATGATGGGCACGCCCGCCTCCTCCGCGGCTTGGCGAATCAGCGCGGCTTCGTGGTCTTCGCCCTTCGCGACGATGACCGGCAGGTCGTCCTCGCCCTGCTGGTAGCGGATGGCGATGGCCAGGTGGGTGGGATTGGTCACCACCACGCTGGCGCTGCGCACGCCGGCGAGCGTGTTCTGCTGCGACCACTCCTGATGGAGCTGGCGGCGGCGCCCCTTGATCATGGGATCGCCTTCGTTGTCCTTGAGCTCCTGCTTGATCTCGCGGCGGCTCATTTTCATCTTCTTGGTGTACGCGTAGCGCTGATAGAACGCATCGAGCACCGAGACGAAGAAGAATACGAATATCACGCCCGCGGCGAGGCGCTTCACAGCGACCCAGTGCGCTTCGCCCATCGCCTCCGGCGTGGCATACGGCAGATCGACGAACTGGCCGATGAGACTGAACAGCACCCAGGCGAACAGGCCAATCAGCAGGCCGCTTTTGGCGACAGCCTTGATGACCTCGATGAGGTTTTCCTGAGAGAACAGCCGCTTGATGCCCTCGGCGGGATTGAGGCGGCTGGCGTCGGGCTTGAGCTTCTTGGGCGCGAAAACGGGCCCTACCTGCAGAAACTCCACCAGGACTCCGATGGCAACCGCACCGACCAGAAAGGGTAGGGTGAGCCAGAGGAAGCCTTCCAGCGTCGCCAGCCCCACCGTGTGCAGCGCCTGGCCAAATGGCTGATTGAGGCCGAGCAGGGCCGTGTCGAACAATCCGGTGAGCCTGGCCCGGATCAACGGCATGCCCATCATCACCATCAGCAGCCACACGAGCACCAGGATCGTGCTGGTGAGCTCGCGGCTCTTGTGGACGTCGCCCTCCTTGCGGGCGTCGCGCAGGCGCTTTGGTGTAGGTTTTTCGGTGCGGTCGCCGCTGTCCTTGTTCTGCCCGGCCATGAGGAGTCCGCTCGTGCAAGACGGTCAACCGATGCTATCCGCCCACGTTGTGGGCGCACCGTGATTTGGACGCCAGTGTGGACGGAGCCGCCGCCGCTCACCACCTAGGGATTACCCCAGCTGATCCGGCCATGACGCGAGACCTAGACTGATGCCAAGCATCGAACCCACTTCAGGTGCCATGAACCTTTCCGAGCTCCAGCCGCGATCGCTAGCGCCGTCCCTCGAGGGCATCGGCGCCGCGCAGGCGCTGGCCGGACAAGGCCTCGCGCAACGCCTTCCGGCAAGCCACGGCAATCAGCTGCTGAGCCTGGACGTCTGGGCCGGCACGAGCGCCGCCGAGCGCGTGCTGAGCGCGGCGGTGCCGGCGGGTCCGGCGCATCTGGACCAGATCGTCAGCCATATCCTGGCGCCGCTCGGCTGAGCCGGCGAAGCGAGCGGCCGGCATGAGCGCCCAACTGCAACCTCTGGCCGCCCCGCTGCTGGAGACGACCCGGCGACTGATCGGTGCGCTGCGCCACGAGCCCTCGACGGAATTGCGGCTGGCCCTCGCCAAGCGCGTCGTGCGGCAACTGGGTGACGATGCCTACCCGGTCTTCCTGAAGATTCTGCTGATCGTCGCCGAGAGCGAGGACGCGGAAGCCAAACAACTGCTGGCCGACTTGCTGGCCGCCGCCGCGCAACGGATGGACCTGCCCAGCGGCCCTTTGAGCGCCTGGGGCAGCTCCGGCGGCGATGCCTCGCTCAACCCGCTTAACCGGCGGCGTTTGCTGGGGCCTATCGAATATCTCACCGTATGGCACTGCCAGCAGACTCAGCGGCCCATGCTGGAAGAAGCGCTATACGCGGATGCGGTGCGCAAGCTGCTCGCGCTGTTCGATCTCAATCCGCAATTGCGCGCGCTGTATGCCGGCAAGCTCGGTTCCGACGCGGGCGGCGAGTTGGAAGGCACCTATACGCGCGACACGCGCGACATTCTCAGCCGCCTTGCCCAGCGCTGGCAGCGCCCCGGCAGCACGCCCGACGAAGTGGTGCGCGCCGCGCTGCGCGGCGATGCGCCCGCACCGGTGCCTCCGGGCTGGATCGTGCATCGCCTTTGAAGCACGGCGTGCTGCGCTCAGGCGCCTGCGCGCGAGGCGACGCTGTCGCGCCAGGAGCGCGCGTCGAGTTCGAAACGGCGTGCCGCGTGGCCGCGGTACTCGGCAGCTCCGGTCTCGCCGAAGCCCAGGCGGGAGAGGATGAGCGCCCCGGCCGCATTGTCCGGGTGCAGATAAGCCACCAGGCGGGGAAGGTTCAACGAGCCGAACGCACGGCGGCACAGCAGGCGCCCGCCCTCGGTTGCATACCAGCGCCCCCAGGCTTCCGGTGCCAGACGCGCGCCGATCTCCACTTCGTCCGTGGATTCCACCGGCATCAAGGAAAACGTGCCGACGAACTCGCCCTCGATCGTGTCCGCCCGCCATACGCCGAGGCCACGATGGCGTTCGTAGACCTGGTTGACTCGCGCGACGAGCGCGGCGACTTCGATGAAGCGCGTAGGACTATCGTCCAGCAGCACCGGATGCGCCGGCGCCTGCGCATACAGCAGGCTGAGCCAGGGGATGTCCGCGTAGCCGAGCGTGCGAAGTCGCAGGCGGCGGCCGCGCGCCACTTCGTTCTCGCCCTCGCTGCCCACTATCGTCGTCGTGCTGCGCGCCGCGCTGTGTCGTTCCGCCGTCTCGCTCATGGCGATCCCCTTCGTCGACTGAGGCGACTGTCGCGCGCCGTGGCACCGTTGCCTAGCTGGGAGTTTCCCTAGCGTGCGACGAAGCCTTGCTGCGTCATGGCGACGGCGCGCAGATCCACGCCCATCTTGCGCGCCGTGCCGTTCACGCCTTCCTGCAGACGAGCGATCGCCGCGCGA
>JBCNOA010000086.1:0-15916 GCA_039594095.1 Dyella sp. | reverse complement strand
AGATCGCCAAAAAAAAAAACCGCCCCTAAATGGCGGAATAAAGGAAAATGGTCGTCCTGCCTCACGCTGAGAGTTTTCTCTCCAGCTCCGCGATGCGCGCCATTGCGCGCTCCAGCAGGCTGTCCTTGTGCTTCCAGGCAGCGATTAAACAGGGGGTCGGGCCGACGTAGTTGACGTTCTGGAGCACAGGCTCGTCATACCTCCAAAGTTGTCGGCGTGATATAGCCATTGGGTTCTCTACCAGGTTCAAAGAGGGTGGTATCGCCCTCGAGTTGTGATGTCCTGCGCATGGCTTCCTTTGCGCCCTCGACCAATAACGGGAAATGCGCAATTCATGGGCGATCATGCCCACACGTCTTGGTGAGCCGGACGGATCGCGGTTGTCGTTGTATTCAATAGGACGGACAGAACGTAGGTTGGCAGCGGCGTTAGCTGCGTCGATATCGACTACATCGCTCTTGATGCGATAGTTGGAGTTCTGCGTCAGCGTTCCCGCAACCGTTGCGTTTCCCAACTCATAGAGCTGGAAAGCAATCTGCGTGTTTCCGACAGGCATGCTGAGCATCGGGTGCGTCGCGTCGGATCCGCCCTCGTAGACATAACGCCCGGTCGGCAGCCGTTCGTGCACCGTCAGCCACGGCTTGAGCGTTGGCTACTCGCCCATCCAGATCGACGAAATTGTCATTGCACTTGCTATGGGCGGTTCGGCTGGTGTCACCGTCTTCACCTTAGGCGGCATGCCAAGATTAATCGGCTGTATGGGCATGAGTCCCCACATAAAGGCGACATGGCGCATGATGCGCTCGAGAACGAAATCGTTTCGCTCGTCGTTCGAGCGGGTGCTTGCGAGCTTCTTCTAGAGTTCGGCTTCCGCCGTCCAATGGCCGCTCAGGATGGACGCTTGCCCAAAACTCAAGCCGCCGCCGGTGTTGTAGACATCAGCGTTGAAGCCGATGTCGGTGGACCAGCTGATCGACTGGCCTGAAGGAACGGTCCAGGCGCTATTGCTGCCGTAATAAACCCACTTGTCGTCGCCGGCCGCGGCGGAGGCGTTCGACGAGTAGAGGGTAACGGCCGCACCGCCGCGTTTTCGCACTTTGAACGGAACGAAGCCGGTGCGCATTGCAGTGGCGGCATACGGCATGCCGACGTAGCAATGGGAACCGACCACCTGTCCGGCAGGCGTTGTCGAAAGATCGAAGCTCTTCTCGAAGTAACGCTGGCAAAGCGAAAGCTCGGTTTCCAGGGGCCTCCGTTCGAAAGAAGTGGCAGATAAGCCTTCTTCCAGCTGGATTTGGGCGAAGTCAAAGGTGCCGGACTGATTGCCCAGCGCATTCGTGCGCACATTGAAGTTGGAACCGGCATCCATCCAGAACAGCACGCGGAGGCAGTCTGTGCCGGACGTGCCCAATGAACCCGCGACGGGAGGGATATTCGCCGTGATGACGAACTTTTGCCAGGCCGAAGTCAGATTGAGCTTGACGATGCCAATGCCCACGACATCGGCGCTCGGGCTCCCACCTGTTCCAAAGTTCTGCACGAACTCCACGGCAATAGGTTTGGAAGAGTCCGCCTTGCCCCAAAAGCTAAGCGTCGCAGTCTTTCCCGCCAAGGTATCGACTCCTTCGATGCGCTGGTCCATCAAAGCGGCATTCGCAGCGCCAGGTACCGAGGCGACGACCAGTCGATGAAACGATCTTGGGCTATTAAGTACGGCCAACTGACCGAGAGCAAAAGCTTGGCGGCTCGGCGCGACGGTTGTGGCGCCGAGGGCGATGGTCATCCAGCGGTCGGCTAGATAGCGCTGCCCGGTCGATGGACCCAGGCTCTGGCCCCGCTGCCAGAAATCGAAATTGCCATTGATCAACAGATTCTTAAACGCCGAGATATTTAGCGCGCCGCCGTAGAGTTCGCTGAAATTGGCCTCGGCCTTTTCCCAGGCGGCTCGGTTGGTATCGCCATCCCGGCCATCGGCCTGGCTGCCGAGTTTGATATGTTGTTGTGTCATGTGATCACCTGCGCGACGCCTTCTTCGGGCCGCTTGCTGAAATAATGCCGCTCGGTTGCGCGGCTCTAGAATTCCGCGCGAAACAGAATGACGTCGGCCTGGTTGAGCTGCGCCATAGCGCCGGCCGATGGCATACCTCCGCTTACGGTGCCAGTGATATCGATGAGTGCGCGTCGACTGTCGCCATAGAACTGGGTGACCTGGGGGCTGTTAACCGTATAGATCGCGACCTGGACGGCCTCGACCTGTATCGAGCTGGCCAACAACGAACAGTCGGGCACTCGTCGCATCGGTACTTCGAAGTCGTTAAACAGGCGAACACCGTTTGCCGATCCCCATCGGCCGATGATGAGCGCTTTGCTGGTCGTGCAGTACCGCTTGCACAACAACTCTTCGATGGCGAATGGCCGGCCATCGAAGTCGGTGGCGACACTACCGGCTTCCAGCTGCATCATGGCAAAGTCAAGATAAGCGCCCGCTGCCCAGGCACCCAAAGGAGCGAAGCTGGTGCCATCCGTATTGTCTTGCTTATAGAGATACAGGCTAAGCGAAAGATTGCTGTTGTCGCCGACGGTCTTTCCCGCCATGGAGGGCACGGGAAACGTGAAAGTGAAGCGCTGCCAGGCCGTAGTGACGTCGAAGGTCGTATCGGCAGCGATCACAGCGGACGAGCCTCCATTGCCGAAATTCTGCTGTAGCACGAATCCGACCTTCCGCGCCGATTCGGCCTTAAGCCAGACGGAGAACGTGGCCGTCTGGCCGGCCAGGCTCGAGACGTCTTCGATGTATTGCAACGTTCTTATCAGTGAATCCCACCCACCTTGAGGGCCGACCGCGGTAGCCTGAAGGCGGGCGAAGAATTTCGGGTTGCCGGGTACCGCGTCTTGTCCCGGCGTGAAGGATTGTCGACTCAGAACGATAGTCGAGGTCCCGGTGCCTGCCGAACCGTTGTAAGCCTGACCAAGGTAACGATCAGGGCCCCATGCCATCGCATTGACAGAAGTCGCCGTTGCCGTAGCTCCAGCCTGCCATACGTCGAGCCTGCCGTTGATAACTCTGTTCTTCATCGACTGTACGGTCAGGCCGCCGCCGTAGAGGTCGTTGAAGTTGTGCTCGGTTTTTTCCCAAGCCATGCGATTGGTGTCGCCGTCCTTGCCGTCGGATTGGGTGCCGAGGTTGATGTGTTGTTGTGCCATTCTCGGAGTCCATAAAAAAACGCCTGAGGGGCGGCTTGGAGAAGTGATGATCGGAAAGTTGCGGAACAGGGATATGGCGCTTCCACATGTACTCCTTCATGCGTCTGAAAGTCGGAGGCCATATGTCAAGAAGGGAGCGGTGTTGCGCGCGCTCCAGGGGTATTCCAATCAAGATGCTATGCGAGCCGCAAAAAGGGGCGAGCGATTCCGACAAGTTTCATAAACCGGTGATATCGCATTCAAGCAACCATCGTGGCTGCACTCCTGCTCGTGCTGAAATATTGACTCCTTGCCCAGGATAAGCGTTCGCGATGCTCTGGCAGGCGGCAATCTCAACATTGCTGCCGTTTATTCGATTGCAGACGGTAGCAGGAGCCCGCCAGAATGCGGATCCAACCGGGGTCCCCGAGAGGTATTGGCCGTACATGCCCGGATCAGAAAAGGCTATAGCCGCCGTAGAAGGATTCGCGAGGGCGAATGGATAGATCGTGCCTATGCCGCCACTATCTGGCCAAACCATAGATTGCGAGGCACGAATCATCTGGCGGATGCGCAGGGGGCGTTGTGCCGCGTCATAAGTCAGTTGGCCGTCAGCGTCAAATAGCTGCAAACCAATATTTCCGTATGGCTCAATCACGGGAACAAAGGCGTAGTAGTCACAGGATGTGGAACCGCTGGCCATAAACCACGTAAATCCCGTTGGTGCTGTTTCGATCACCGCCGCGAAGGCGTTGGCACGCAAGAACACGATGGACTGTCCGCCTCGCGGGTTGTTCCAGGCGACTTGACCGTAGGTCCCACCGGCCCCGGCGTTTGCTGGCGCTGTAATTGTTCCCTTCTTCACAAGGACGAGATTTGGCCAGTTCGAGTCGACGATGATGGCGCCGTTATCGGCGACTGCTTGGAATACGGCACTCATTAGTAGTTCCCATACCAGATGGTGATAGGCGTCGATGGCTCATATTGGCCGTAGAAGTTCCAACGAAGGGTCTTCCCGTCGATGTTCCACGTGAGGCCTAAGGCATATGGTCCATAAGGAGTGGTAACGCGCGACGGTAGTGCTAGAGCCACAATGAATGGTGCTCCCTGATCCAGGAAGGGTAGGTCTACCGCTCCTTGAGGGCCCACAAGGGTGGTCGTACCAAGAAGGCGAGGTGACACGTAAGAGAGGTCGAGAAGCAGGTTGCCACCCGCATCGAATGCCTGTAGACCGGTAGCCATCACCACATTCCCAAGCGGACACGGAGGGTCCCATTGCCATCGAAAACCTGGATGAGCTGGTTGGTTATCGAAAGACGCCCGCCACCCGAGCCGTTCAATTCGAAGCTGTTGCCGCTCTTGCTAATCTTCCAGCCTCGTTGGTTCTGCACATAATCAGTGGATTGGATGTAGTCGCCAATCATTGCATTCGAAATCCAGCCATCGCCGATAAGCGCCTGCTTGATGAACGTCTGCCCGTTCTGAATGACGAAAGGCGTAGTGACTTGCCCGTTGGCGGTATTAATGACCGCAAAACGATCAGCCTGAAAAAGCACTTGTGACTGATACGAACCATCCGGCTGCTGTTCCACGCCCAGACCCATGCCTGCGCCGTAGATCCGTCCATCCGCTGTGACCTGGCATCGAACCGACCAAGTCGCACTCACTTTCCCATTGAGATCGACGACAGCCTGGGACGTTTGCTGGACCACGGCGCTGGTGTCATCGACCGTAGCCTGTACCTGGTCTACCCGCTTGGCCATGGCCCGGTCGCCATCCTGCACCGCATCCAGCAATGTCCAGGTGCCGGCGTAATGTGTGCTGTTGCCGGCCCACTCCTGCGCATCGCCGGCCATATCCGACGTCGCTAGATCGACACCTTCCAGGATTTGCTGGCCAAGTTCGGTCTGCTCGATCAGGCCGGCGAAGACCGGCTCGTAGTCTGCCGCGTCCGAGCTCGCCTGACCCGATAGTCCGGTGCCTTGCGGGTAGTACGCGCCGACGTTGCCGGTCTTGTCGACCAGCCTCACCCAGAAATAGAACGAAGCACCTGCCGCGAGGCCATCGATCTCCAGGGAGTTCTGCGGGTAGGCCAGGTCCGCCATTTTGGTGGCGTCATGCAAGTCGGGTGTCTTCGATCGCCAGACTTCGGTGCGCTGCGTATCGTCGGTGCCGGCAGGGAACGTCCATTCCAGATGGATACCCCAGACTTTCGGCGTCGCTTTCATCGTGGCGACGACGGGTGGAGCGCCCGTCTTTCCAACGATGTCCGTGGGAACGGATAGCGCGGGAACGGAGACCACCCCGCCCGGGCTCACCGCCCTTACTCGAGCGACGTAGGTCCCTGTGTAGATACCTTCCACATCGATGGAGAGCCCAGACGTGCGTCCGGCGCTCACCCACTCGCCATCGTTGCGCCGCCACTCGACCTGATAAGCCGTGGCTCCGGCTGCCGCATCCCATGCAATCGTCACTACATTCGTAGCAATCCCCTGCGTAATCACCACATGCCCATCCAACCGCACGTTCGCCGGCGCTGCCTGCGTCGATGCCGGCAGCGAGCTGATCGGTGGTACTTGGATGATCGCGCCGTTGTCGATCGCCTCGAACTTGGCGGGTACGTGCTGCAGGGCGGTGATGGTGAAGCTGATATCGCTGGAGGATTTGTCTTCGGTTACCGACAGCACCCGGTAGGTCTGCGCAGCGAGGGTGTCGCTCTCCACTACCCAGACGGATTCCGCATCCGACTGCACCGAGAAGCCGGGGGACGCAACCGATAATTGCGCGCCGTCGATGGCCGTGATGGCTTGCGTCTCCGAGACGCCCGTCGGCAGCATTACGGTGAGGCGGTCGCCCACCGCCACTTGCTCCGGCGCCTTGTCCACGGTCACGGCGGTGCGCGTCGCGGCATGGATGCGGCCACCCTGGCGTTTGCCGGCGCGGGCGGGATCGGTGACGCGGATGATCTGACCAGGCGCGGCGATCGTGCCGTCCAGGCCCACCTTGAAGGTGACGGTGTCGGTTTCGAGCCTCGAAGTCAGCAGCACCCACTGGCCTGCGCGCTGCGCCTGCGCCTGCGAGGTGCAGCCGAAGGCGGTGAGCGTGACCTGCTGGATGCCGTAGCGCGCGAGGCCGGCGCGGTCCTCGACGTATTCCACCTTGGCACGGTAGAAGTCCGCTGGGTCGTTCCAGGTCACCAAGGCGGTGGTGTACCGCGTCTTGCGCGTGCTCGCCGCATAGGTGAACTGGCCGCCGATCACGTTGGCCGCGGTGTAGGCGTACACGGGATCCGCCGGCATGTCGGCCGACGCCGTGATCGCGCCGCCGGTCCAGTACGAGATGCCGCGGAACACGCTGGCCAAGTCGCTGAGCAGCTTGTAGGCGTCGCTGGCCGTCTGCAGGAATACGTTGCAAGCGAAGCGCGGCTCCATGCCGCCCTTGCCATCGCTGACGGACTGGTCGCAGTACTGCGCGATGCGGTACAGCTCCCACTTGTTCACCTGCGTGGCGGTGACCAGATGGCCCAAGCCATAGCGCGGATGCGTGGACAGGTCGTAGTAGATCCACGCTGGATTGTCGGTCCATGCCGGCTTGAAGCTGCCGTCCCACACGCCGCTGTACGTGCGCGCCAGTGGATCGTAGTTGCTCGGCACCTGGATGATGCGACCCCACAGATCGTACGCGCGGCTGGGGATGTTGCTGAACTGCGCCGCGTCGCCGGAGATGCCCAGCAACGCGCTGTTGGGATAGCGCAGCTTGGCGTCGATCACCTCGGTGTAGCTGTCGATGGTGGTGATGTCCGCGATCGCCGAGCTGTTGGCATTGGCGGTGATGCGCGTGACACGCACGTTCCAACCGCTTTGCGCCGCCGGCAGGTCGATGCGGTGGCTGCGCTGGTACTTGCTGGTGGTCTTGCCGGTGATCGCGCCGTTGTAGGCCAGCTGGTACGCACCGCCGTCGGTCTGCACCTCGATCTTGTATTGCACCGAGTAGCCGTTGATATCGCCATTGGACGTATTGGCCCTGGACAGGCCCGGAACGCCGATGGTCACCCGCGCCGCCGACAGCGAGGTGTTGCTGAGCGAGCGCACCCAGGGCGTGCTCTGCTTCAGCTCCACGCCGACGCTGATTTCGTTCTCCACGGCCGGATAGCCGGGGATTTCCTCCTGGTCTTGCGTACCCGTGCGCGTCTCCACGTGCACATTCTGGAAATTCAACGAGCCGTCCGGATTGGCCAGCGGCGTCTCGTCCAGATAGATCGATTGCAGGCCGTTCACCAGACCGCCGATCTCGCCTTCGCTCACCAGGTCGAGGATGCGGAAGTAGGCGATCGAGCGCAGGCTGTCCGGCGACTCGACGGGCGTACGCTGCTTGCTGCCGCCCTTGGCGCCTTGAAGGGTGGAAGTCATGTCTACCTCTCGTAGAAGTTCTTGGGATTACGGCCCAGCAGGTTCGTGCCCGCGCCCACGCCCGCAGTGGCCGGCGCGTAGTCCTCGGCATGGATGCCCGCGGAGACCACGGCGGAACCGACGATCATGCGGCCGTAGAGCACGGGCACGGGGTTGCCCTGGGCCTGCGTGTTGACGGCGCCGTTGAAGACGTAGCTGGGTTGGTTGTCGGGGCGGTCGCCGGACTTGAGCGCCTTAGGTTGGGGCGAAAGCATTTGCACGACGCCGCCGAGCATCATTCCTAGGCCGGCTTGCATGAGATATCCGCCGACGCCAGAGCCGGCGCCCATCGACCAACCGGAGATGATGCCGCCGACGATAAAAAGCACTGCGCCGGCGATGATGTTGAACATGCCGCCGCTCTTACTCCCTAGCAGGATCGGGGCGATGCGGATGTCGCCGTAATCTGATGGCTTTGAGAGATCCTCTTCTTTGAGATTCCGCTTGCCCGAGAAAACAGCGAAACCGAGTCCTCGATCCTTGGCGTTCATCAAGAACTCGCCAAAACCTTTTATTTGGTTAGACAACGCAGCAATCGCCTCCGCAGGACTGTTGGACTCCAGCACCAAGCTGAACTTCCTTCCGAACTTTGAGCCAAGCACTCCGTACAAGCGAACCGTTCGAGGTGCGCGCTGAAGCGTGGATATCATGGTGACCTCTCGTCATTGTTTTCGGTGCTGGGCCGGGGGCGTGGGATATATCGCCGTCGACGCCCGGCGGCCGACTTTCTTCACGTAAATACGAGGCACAAAAAAACCCCGCTGGCGCGGGGTTCTCATGGGCGGAAAAGCGTTCTTCCCTAATCGATAGTCGATGGGGCTAAGGACAAGCCACCATCGCCGATCAGTATTCGGAATCGCCGGGTTTCTCCCGGCTTGAGCGAAACGGCCACCTCTCGACGATCTTCTCCTTCGCGGTAGCCGCAAAGCCCGGAGCCGGTATTCCAGGCACCGAGGACGTGATCGCCGGTGGACAGACGGAACGTTGCCCGCTCAGCCGAGGCAAGCTTGGCCGCGACCTTGCCGTCGACGAAGAAGGCGATATAGCAGGCACTGCCCGAATAGCCTGCGTCACGGGTGACAATAACCGTGGCGTCGCCGTCGGTTGGATTCTGATAAGCGAGCAATCGATCGGCTGGTGGCGTCCTGACCTGGTCCGGGCGCGGGGGTTTGGTGATGCACCCGGTCAGCGCTGCAACCATGCCGAGTACGGCGATAGTCCTGAGCATCCTTTCGTCTCCTGTTTGCAGGAAAAGGATGGTATCGCAGGATGTTGCGCTCATGCAGATGGCTGGTGAAAAGCAAGGCGCGCGACGACCCGCGTGTTCTCCACCCAGTACCCCCCGTACACATCCCGGCTCGACAGCCGCCCATACATGTGATGCAGCATCAGCCCATCGCCGAGATAGATGCCCGCGTGATTCGGCACCAGGTTGCGGCTGCGGATCTGCATCAGGATCAGGTCGCCGCGCTGGATGTCCTTGGCATCGATGGGTACGAACCCCGCGGCGGCGAGGTTCTCCGTATAGAGGTCGGATCGGCCGTCATCCCACCAGTTGTCATGCCGCAGCGGATCGGGCAACGCCAGTCCCCATTCGCGGGCGTACCAGTCGCGGCACAGTGTCCAGCAATCCAGCACGCCATGATGGAATGGCCGGCCGACCAGCGGCGCTTCGTAGCCGCTGGGCTCGATGCACGAAAGCTCACCCGCGCTAGGCACGCCGTCCGCATCGGGCGTTACCGACACGATCCACCATGGCAGGCCCGAGGCCTCGCACGCCACGCGGTCGCCTTCCGATGCGCGCGCCGGCGCATCGGGATGCGAATGCATGACGGCGACGATCTCGCCCGCTTCCTCGGCGTCCGCGTAGTCTTCCGCGGCCAGCACGAAGTGCTCGCTGGGCGTGATGGCGAGATTGCGGCATGGCCGGTAGCGCTCGCGGCCCTTGGCCACCACCACCAGCCCACAGGCTTCGCGCGGATAGTCGGCCACCGCGTGGGCGCGGAAGGCGTCGAGCGTGGCCGGGTTCATGTGCGCAGCAACCCCGCGGCGGGATAGCTGCCATAGGGCAGCGGGTTGTGCTCGCCGAAGCGCAGCTTGCAGGAAGACAACCGCCCGCCGCACACGTCCAGTGCCGGATCGCTGGTGGGCGAGTCGTCGGCCTTCGCCACCGGCCCGCCGCTGTAGCCGCAGTACGGGCCGCGGTAGCCGCCGCGCTGCAACCACGTGCAGCTGTTGGCGATGATGGTGCGGCCCGGCAGCTGCTGCTGTCCGAAGTCCAGCGCGCTGGCCAGCTCGAACTGCACCACCTGGTTGGTTTCCGTGGCTTTCCGCTCCAGGAACCACTTGTCCGGAGGAAACTCCTGCGTCGGATCGGCGGAGGCGTTGCCGTCGGCGAAGTTCTTCGCGTCCAGATAGCGGCCGAAGGTGCGATGGCGCACCAGCAGCGCGCCGACCAGATCCTGGAAGGCCAGGCACAACGCGGTGATGCGACCGTCCACGTTGCCCACGCTCAGCATGGGCATGGGCGGCTTGTCGGGATTGAGCTCGAAGCCTTCCGCCTGGATGGGCCAGGGCGAGTACTCCAGCCCCTGCCACCAGATCGAACCGACCTGCGTGTAGCCGTGGAAGCGCAGCACATCGCCAGTGCCGCCGCCGGTGATCGAACGCGCGTCCAGCTCGAACAGCTCGATCTCCGCGCCCGGCTCTAGCTTCTGGATGTCGGCGTGGATCGTCATGGCGAGAACACCTGCTGGAACGTGGCCGACAACGTGTAGTAGCCGGCTGCGCGCGGCACCAGCGTGTAGCCGGCGCAGCGGAACAGAGCGGGCGCGCCCAGCGGCGGCGTCCATTGAAACGACGAGGCGCCGGAATGCCGATCGAGGAAGTCCTTGATCGGCGACACGTAGCTGCCGTCGCCGTCGAACGACAACGGCCAGCTATCGACGCGGTTGTTGATGCCGTCGGTGACGGTCTGGGTATAGCCGTCGCCGAACTGCGCACTGCGCACGCGGAAGGTGGTCTGGCCTTGCGGCTCCACCTGGGGAATCCACCCGAAGACTTCAGGCATGCTGCATCCTCCACAAAATGCCGCCCTGGCGCTGCTCGCGCGCCATGACTTCCTTGACCTTGCCTTCCACCATCGCCGCGAGCTGGCGGCCGGCGTCGTCGCTCTGCGCCTGCGTGTCGCTCTGCGCGTTGCCGTTGCTGCCGACGTTGACGGTGATGCTGATCTGGTTGTTGACGCCGCCACTGCCGCCGCCGCGGCTGCTGCGCACGCCGAGGCGTCCGTCCGGTCCGCGGGCGAGCGGCATGATGGCCTCGGGGCCCGCTTCGCCCATCAGGCCGGTGCCGGTGGCCATGGGGAAGAGCGTGGGACTGTTGACGATGCCGCCGCGAGCGAAGGCGCGCAGCGGCATGCCGCTTTGCAAGGCCATGCCCTTGGCGGCCATGGGGCCATCAAAGAAAGTTGACGCCCCGTAGTTGCCGACGCTCCCGCCGGCGGCCGGACTATAGCCAGGTAGAGCGGTCGAGCCATTGCCGAACAGACTGCCGATCGCTCCGCCGATCCAGCTCAAAGCACTGCCGGCCAGCTTGGAAATCTGCGAAGCGGCCATATCGGCTGCCATCTGGCGAAGCATCGTGCGAAAGCTCTTGCCGACGTTCTTGAAGTTTCCGTCGAGCGTATCGAACAGCATGCTGCCCAAGGTGCCACGGATCCGCTCGCCGGCTTGTTCGGCGAGGGCGACCATGAAATCCGTGCTCTTGGCGACTTCGTCCTCGGTCTTGCCGGCGTCGGTAGCGTTGCCCGTAGCCGCTCCCGCCTTAGCCCCCGATGTCGCGTCCGCCCCTTTGTCACTGGCGCCGGTTGGGTTCTTGGCATAACCGCGTAGGAAAGCCAGCACATAGTCGTTCGTTCCGCGGTATCCGGAACTCGCTGCATCGCCGAGGGCGGCCGTCGTGGTATCGGCGACACCGTGTTTCAGGTTGGTATAGAGATCATTCCGCGCTTTGATGCGGGCGTCGCGAGCCACCTTGCCGTCCGCGTTGAACGCGGCCATGACGTCCTTGGCGAAATCGTCTTTTATCTTCTGCGCCGTCGGACCGATGACCTGACTGGCCTGGGTCGGCTTGGCGGCTTCCTTGGTCGCTTCTTGCGCCGCCGCGTCCGCCGCCTTGCCGGCGTCCTTCGCCGACTTCGTCGTGGCATCCACGGCTTTCTGCATGTCGCCGAGCGACTTGCTCGCCTTGTTCAAGGCGGTCATGAAAGTGTTGAGGCTGTTGCTGTCGATATCAGCCATCGCTGCGTATCCTGTCGAGCATCATCAGCGCTTCCACCTCCCAGCGATCGAGCCGCCGGACGGTGAGCTGCGTCCAGTGATGGAGTTCGGTATGAGTGAGCGGCGTGGGCAGTTGCACCAGCCACTCGGCCAGGTAGGCCAGTTCCGCCGGACACGCCGGGCGGCCGGCCAGCTCGGACGGCATGCGGCCGAGCTGGCGTTGCACCGCTTCGAGATGCCGGTGCAGCGGCTGGCCGCCCGCACCGACGGGGCGGACCAGCTGCTGCTCCGCCTTCAGCCAGTCGGCGAGCTGGCGAAGGCGTTCCCGAAAAAAGCCTGGTCGTCGGCGCCGGCGCGGTCGATCAGCTCGGCGATCTGCGGCGCCTCGCGCAGGAAGGCGCGGACGTTGTCCGGCACGCAGGGTTCGTCGAAGCTCCAGTCAGACACCAGCGCCGCGCGCACGGCGAGCAGGCTCTGCTCCAGCGCGGCATCCAGTTCCGCCTTGCCGGTCTGGGCCATGCGCGCAACCTGTTGCATGGCGTCCTCGCGCGCCTGGCGGAACGCGTCCGACCACTGGCTGCGGATCTGCAGCCAGTGGTCGGTGGGCGAGCCGTCGGGCAGGGTCAGCGCTACCCGGCGGCCGTCGTTGGCGCGCTGCCGGATCGCGAACGCTTCCATCGTGCTCATGCGCCGCTCCGCGTGATGCGCAGCTGCGTGCCCGTGGTGCTGTCGTACAGCGCCTGGATCGGCAGCGACAGCGTGATCGGGCCGTCGTTGGCCACGTCCGCCTGGCCGCCGGTGTATTTGATGCGCGGCAGGAACAGCACGTAGCTGTTGGCGCCGTCGGACAGCGTCAGCTCCAGCGAGCTCTCGGTCTCGCCGATGAACTTGGACAGCAGCGAGCCGTCCAGGAAGTACGCGGTGAGCGTGCCGGTAAGGTTGCTGCGGCCGATGCTCGGTTGCAGGGTCTTGGCGCTGCCGATCACGAAGCGCGGCTCGATGCCGTTGGCGAGATCCAGCTTCAGCTCGGTCACCACGCCGATCACCTGGCCGCCTTCCTTGATCGTGCCGCTGAGCGCGTCCATCGGACGGTTGGCGGCCGCGTTGACGTAGGTGGCACCGGCGACGGGCGCGGCGTCGACGGCCTCGGTCTGGCCGATCACGTCGAAGGTGACATTGGCGATGGCACCCGGCTGCACGTCGAAATGCAGGCCGTTGACCTCGCAGCCGGTGTAGCGCAGGTACTGGCCGATGTCGGCGAAGTTGCGCTCCAGGGTGAAGCTGGTGCGGGCGGTGCCGGCATTGAGCACGTTGGCGTTCCAACTGCCGCCGAGCGCGGCTGCGAACAGGTCGTCATACGCGCCATAGCTCAGTTCGCCTTGGATGTCGCCGCCCACCTGGACGGTGCCGTGGCGAAGGTCGGCGATCTGGCGGTCGCTCCGCAGTTCTTCCGACTGCAAGGTGTTCTTGGTGAGGGCGAGCGTGGTGCTCTTGTGGCGCAGCTGGCGCAAAGCCGGGGTAGCGGGCGTCGCGCCATAAGCGGCCTCGGCGATGTAGGCGAGGCTGTGGCGGCTGCCGGTGGCGATGGTCATGCGGTGGCTCCTTGGTGGAAAAGAAAACGCGGCCGGCGGCCGCGTGAGGTGGTCCGAGGCGGACCGGTCGGAAGTGAAAGGCGTTGCGATCAGCCGTGATCCGTCCACGCCGTCCAGGCGACGCTGACCGTCATGCGCAGCCATCCATCCTTGTTGATCACGGCGGCGCGGCTGGTGCCGTTCACCAACACCGGCAGGCCGTTGCCGTCGAGCTGGCGGCCGGACTTGAAATAGGCGCGCAACGCGTCGGCGAGCGACAGCAGGCGATCGATGCCGCCGCCGGGCGTGTCGTTGAGGTCGATCTGGAACGTGCCGCTGTGGCGATCGTTGCCGGCCACACCGAGGCTGCCGCCGACGATCGGTAGCGGTACCAGCGACACGGCGGCCCAGGGCTGTCCCGTCGTGGGTGCGAAATCGCGGCCTTCGTAGGCGGTGGGTAGTTCGAGTCCGACGGCCTGATAGCCGGCGACGAGCGCGGCGTTGATGTTGGTGAAGCTCATGGCGGGTTCCCGTGGCGGAAAAATAAAAAACCCGCCTCGGTGGGCGGGTCGGAATCGTTGCGGTGCTGCCGTTGTAGCCAAATTACTTGCGAAAGCGCGGAGGCGTCACTTCCGCATCGCGGCGTTTAGCGAATGCGGCGAAAGGAACAGCGTGCGTTCGGCGATGCGCCGGCGCAGCAGGCCCGGCAGCACGCGGCCGCCGGCATAGCGCCAGCGCTCGAACTCGGCCGCGGCGCCTTCGACATCGCCGGCGTTGAGCTTGCGCAGCAGTGTCGAGCCGCCGAAGGCCGCGGCGCCGACGTTGAAGACGAAGCTCGTCAAGGCATCGAATGAGGCCTGCGCGAGCGGTTGGGTGACCAGTGCGCGCACGGCCTCTTCGGCGACGTGGAGATCCTGGCGAAGCAGTGCCTCCGCTTGCGCCGCGTCGATGCGCAAGCCCGATCGCACCTCGTCTCCCGTGTGCCCGTAGCCGATGGTCCAGATGCCGGCGGCATCCAGGTAGGCGCAGGTGCGCAAGCCTTCGAACTGCTTGATGAGAGCGATGCCCAACGGGCTGGTCCGCATGGTCTGTGCATTCATGTGTCGAGTCTCAATACACGGGCGAGATTGCCCCGCGCGGCCAGCAGCAATGCCGCAAGCACCAGAAGGATTCCGAGTTGCCATGGCGTGGTTTCACCGTGCGGGGCGTGGCCCAGCGCGATATGGATGGCCTGGCCGCCGCTGCAAACGATCAGTAGCCACGCGCAGGCCGATACCCACGGCCGATAGCGCGCGTCCGGCGAGCGTCGATAAGTGATCAGGCGCAGGCAGATCGATGCGCAGGCGAGCATGGTCAGCAGCTCGATCGGGTCACGCATGCGGACCTCCCCGGCTGCGCAGCCACGCTTCGAGGTCGAAGGTGCGTCCGCGTTCGAGCAAGCCAAGCGTGAGGGTGACGCCCAGCGCCGCGCCCAGGAACGCAGCCAGCCCCGATGCCTGCAAGGGCAGCCAGCGCATGACTTCCGGCGCGGCGAGATAGCCGAGCGCGATCGACACGCCGAGATAAGCGACGCGCCGCCACAGCGGCAACTCCTTGGACGAGACGACGAACAGCGTGGCGCCGGCGAACGCGCCGATCAGCGCGTTGCCGTCCACGCCGGGAAGCGATGCGGCGAGGCCCAGGCTGGCGGCCGCCGCCATCGCCATGGCAGGTTCGGTCATAGTGGTCTCCGGAAAAAGCGAAGGCCGCGCGAGGCGGCCTGGAAGGTGAGGGCGTTCGCGCCGCGGCGCGTTAGGGAAGCGAGGCGTTCGCGCCGTTCGCTCGATGGCCCATGATGCGTATTTTCGTCGGAAAGTGCGGAAGCGTCGATGCCGCGGCGACGATGTCTTTCGGTGCGGCGCCGCAAACAAAAAGGCCGCACGTGGCGGCCTTGGCGAGCTTTTTATTTAGACGTCCGAACGTCGTGCGTCCGTTCGTCCATGTTGCACATTTTCCATGGAAGTTGCGGAGGCGTCACTGCCGCACGCGCCGTGCGCCGTTCATGCCGGCGCGAGAGCTCTCTCCAGCGCGCGTGCACCGCGCGTCTCGGCGTTCGCGCACAAGGCCAGCGTCCATTCGTAGACCGGACGCCATACGCGGCGATAGCCGGCCTCGTCGCGCTCGATCATCGAGGCGCGCTTGCGGTCGCTCACTGGCGTGCGGCCATGTCCCTCGCAGTGTTGGCACACGATCAGACGGTCGTGCACCCGCACTTCGCCGCGGCCTTCGCAATGCGGGCAAAGGCTGGGTGCGGCAAGTTCGGCGAGCACCGCCTGGCGCACGGCACGATAAACGGGCCCCACGGCAGGCCACTGCCGCGCCTTCACTTCGTCCAGCGTCTCGGTGGCCCGCTGCAGCGCGGCGCGCTGGACGAAGTGAAGGCGCGGCAGTGGCC
>JBCNOA010000085.1:0-16050 GCA_039594095.1 Dyella sp. | reverse complement strand
GGCGAGTCGTTCGACAAGATCCTGGCGGACAGTACGCCGCTGATCAAATTGAACAGCATCGCCGACACCATCGCCGGCAACGGCAAGAAACTTACGGGCGAGCTGAAGTTCAACGGCCTCGCCGACTTCGAGCCGCTGGCGATCGTCAATGCCGTGCCGACGCTGCGCCAGCGCTACGAGGCGCGCGCGGACCTGCGAGGGTTGCAGTCGATGGCCGAGTGCAACGATGCGCTGGCCACGCTGCTCGATCACACCACGACCGATGCCGCCGCCATCGGGGCGCTCAAGACGACGTTCGCCGACGCCTCGCCGGATGTGTGGGTAACGGCCAATGTCGCCGCGCAGGACAACCCGCCGGCGAACGCGGCCGGCGATGCCGTGCCGGGTGCGCTGGTCAGTCTGCTGGCCGCGCAGATGGCCGGCAATGCGCAGGCTGCGGCGTCCGCCAAGCAGGCCGCCGATGCCGCAGCCGCGGCTTCGGCGAGCGCCAACGACGCGGTGAAGGCGGCGGCAGACGGGCTGACGGCGGCCCAGAAGGCGGCCACCGATGCCGCCGCCGCGCTGGGCAAGGCCCAGGATGCGGCGGGCAAGGCGAAGGGCGATCAGGCGATCGCCGATGCCAATGCGGCCGTGGTCAAGGCGCAGAAGGACAAGGACGACGCCGACGTCGCGCTGCTCGCGGCCCAGGCCAAGAACGACGCGGCGGCGGATCTGGCCAAGCGCCAGGCGGCGCTGGCCACGGACCGCCAGCAGGCGTTCCTGGCAATCGATCCGCTGAGCAAGGCGCGCCGCCTCGCCGGACGCTTCGCCAACGAGATCATCGTGCCGATGGGCAACAAGGAGCTGACTCAGGTGGCCCTGGGCGCCAGCGGACTCATCGATGAGCGCGCCGGCAATATCGACGTGCAGATCGGCGTACAGCTCGATGCCATCCTGCATGCGAAGTCGTTCAAGGATCTGGAAGCCACGTGGCGCGGCCTGTACTACGTGGTGTCGCGCACGGAGAGCGGCAAGCTGCTGAAGCTGCGCGTGTTCAATGCCAGCATGGAGGAGCTGCGCAAGGAGCTGGAAAAGGCGGCCGACTTCGATCAGAGCTGCATCTTCAAGATGATCTACGAAGCCGAATTCGGTACGTACGGCGGCTCGCCCTACAGCCTGCTGCTGGGCGGCTATGAGTTCGACCACACGCCGACCAGCATGTCTCTGTTGTCGAACATGACCAAGGTCGCCGCTTCGGCGCATGCGCCGTTCATCGCGGCCGCCGCGCCCGGCCTGTTCGGCCTGGATGGCTTCGACAAGCTCGCCAAGCCGCGCGATCTCAGCCAGCTGTTCGAGTCGCCGGAAATGGCGCAGTGGGTCGAGTTCCGCGGCAGCGAGGACTCGCGCTACGTCGCGCTGGCGCTGCCGCACATTCTTCTGCGGCTGCCGTACGGCAAGGATGCGCGTCCCGCGGAAGGCCTGCGCTATGAGGAGACGGTGACCGGTCCGGACGGCCCGGACCACAACGCCTTCCTGTGGGGCAATGCGGCTTACGCCTTGGCCGAGCGCATCACCCATTCGTTCGCGCTTTATCACTGGACCGCGGCGATCCGCGGCGTGGAGGGCGGCGGCCTGGTCGACGGGCTGCCGGTGTTCACCTATCGCGACGACGCGGACCTGGTGAACATGATCTGCCCGACCGAAGTCTCCATCACCGACCGGCGCGAGAAGGAGCTCAACGACTTGGGCTTCATCGCGCTGTGCAACTGCAAGGGCACCGGCCAGGCCGCCTTCTTCGGCGGACAGACCGCCAACCTGCCGCGCCAGTACATCAGCGACGAGGCCAACGCCAACGCCAAGTTGTCGGCCATGCTGCCGTACATCCTGGCGGCCTCGCGCTTCGCGCATTACATCAAGGTGATCATGCGCAAGAAGATCGGCGCGTTCCTCACCCGCGGCAACATCGAGGCCTATCTCAACAGCTGGATCGCGCAGTACGTGCTGCTGGACGACAACGCCTCGCAAGAGGTGAAGGCCAGCTATCCGCTGCGCGCCGCGCAGATCACCGTGACCGATGTGCCCGGCTCGCCGGGTTCCTACAAGGCCACGGTGTTCATCAAGCCGCACTTCCAGCTCGAAGAACTGACCACGTCGATTCGCCTGGTGGCGGATCTCCCGGCGGGCTGACGCCTAGGGCGCACCCACCGACCTCAACCAGGAGCGACCATGGACCTCATTCTCTTGCAACCGGGCGATTCATCGATCTTCGGCGGCCCCAACGGCTGGAAGGGCGGCGGCAGCCTGATCGACGACCAGTGGCGCGACGAAGTGCTCAAGCTCGGCCAATGCCTGGAGCTGGTGTCCGTGCATCAGGGCATGAAGCAGCAGATCACCACCGACGTGAGCAACTCGGCGCGTACGTCCGGCCGTCCGATCATCACCGAGTTCACCTGCGTGAAGTACGTGGACAAGACCTCGGTCAAGTTCTACGAGTACTGCCTGCGCGCGCAGCCGCTGGGCAAAGGCGACAAGAACCCGACCAAGATCTACATCGCGCGCAACTCGGGCGAGAAGACCGCCAACATCCTCACCATCGAGTTGCGCGACGCGATCATCAGCGAGATCCAGTTCCAGTCCAATCCGGACGACATGCCGACCGAGCAGTTCAAGCTCAACTTCACCGAAGTGCTGTGGACGTACACGGTGCAGGAGGCCGACATGAATACCTCCGGCAACCTGGCGGCGGGCTGGAGTATCGCGCGCAACCGCCCGATCGGGCAGTTCACCACGTGAGCTAGCAGGGCGGCCCCGGCGGCGCTCGCACGCGCGCGTCGCCGGATATCGAGCCGCGGCGGTTTGAACACAAAGGTTCTGCCGGGCATCGATGCTGCCGGGGCGGGGGAGAGAGTTCGTGCAATTTCTGCTGGAACGCCTGGTCAACCGCAGCGAGCCGGACATGGGATTGGCGCCGCCGTTCGATCCGGCGGCGGCGATCGCCGCGCAGATCCAGCGCATCGTGGAGTGCCGTCCGTACGAAGGCGCGCGGGGAGCGAAGGTCTGCGAGTTCGGCATGCCGCCGATCGTGGACACCTCGATCGGCATGACCGACCACGAGCGCTTCGGCGCGCGCCTGCTGGCGGCGATCGCGCGCTTCGAGCCGCGCCTGCGGGCGCCGCGGCTTGAGTGGCTGGCCAGCGGCGAAGCGTTGCGGCCGTATGCGCTGGTGGTGCACGGCAACGTGTCCATCCAGGGCGAGACCCATCCGTTCCGTTTCGAACTGCCTAGCCCGGATTCCCTGGCATGAATGCCGACGCGCCGCGACTGAAGATGTGGTACGAGCAGGAGCTGGCTTCGCTGCGCGACGAGGCGGTGGACTTCGGCGCGTCGTTTCCGGCCATCGCCAAGGAGCTGGAGCTCAGCGGCGGGCGCAGCAGCGATCCGCAGGTGGAGATGCTGATGCAGTCCTTCGCCTGGATGGGCGGGCGGCTGCGCTATCAGCTGGAGACCGATCAGGCGGTATTGCCCAACGCGCTGCTGGCCCAGCTCTATCCGCACCTGGAGGCGCCGCTGCCGTCGATGGTGGTGGGCGAGATCGACGTGCGGCCGGACGGCGCCAATTTCGCCCACGGCGCCACGCTGGAGCGCGGGCGCTACGTGTATGCGCTGGCCACCAACGATACCGGCCAGCAAGTGCGCTGCCGCTTCCGCACCTGCTACGACACGCCGCTGTGGCCGCTGAAGATCACCCACGTCGATGCCATGGCGGCCAACGCCTATCCGCTGGATCCGACCGACACGCGCACGGCGTCCATCGTCCGCGCCACGATCCACTGCATGGGCAAGGAGCCCGTGCATGCGATGAAGATGCCGTTCCTGCGGTTCTGCATCCACGCCGAGCACAAGCATGCGTATGCGCTGTACGACGCGCTGGCCATGCACCTGGTGCGCATGGCGGTGCGGATTCCGTCCACCGGCGAGTTGCGTTACCTCGACGCCACGCAGCTGACCTGGCGCGGCTTCGCGCCCGAGGAGGCGGTGCTCGGCGTGAACCCGCTGACCCATCCGGGCTACCGGCTGCTGCAGGAATATTTCGCGTTCCCGCAGAAATACCTGTTCTTCGACGTGGCCGGGATGGACCTGGCCGGCGTGGATCGCGAGTTCGATCTGCTGTTCCTGCTAGATGTGCCGCCGTCGAAGGACCACTACTACGACCGCCATCTGCTGCGCCTGAACTGCCTGCCGCTGATCAACCTGTTTCCGCAGCGCATCGAGCCCTTCGTGCTGGATCAGCGGCACTATGAGTACCGCCTGGTGGCGGACGAGCAGAACCATCGCTACTGCGAGATCTACAGCCTGGAAGAGCTGGTCTCGATCCGGCCGGACCGCAGTCCGCGGCCGATCGCGCCGTACTTCGCGCTGGACGATATGCAGCGGCTGGACAAGATCGATTACTTCTACGCGACGCGCCGCGAAGTGAATCAGACCGGCGCGGTGCACGGCACCGAAACGTACGTGTCCTTCCTCGACCCGGAGTTCGACACGGTGCTGCCGCCGGAGGAGATGATCGGCGGCATCGCGCTGTGCACCAACCGCCGGTTGCCGTCGCAACTGCTGGTGGGCAGCGTGCTGTTTCTGGAAGGCGCCGGACCAGTGGCCTCACTGAAGGTGGCCTGCAAGCCCACGCCCAACCAGCCGCCGCAGATGGTGGGCGAACGGCCGTGGGCGCTGGTGTCGCAGCTGTGCCTGAATCATCTGTCGCTGGTCGACGGACGGCGCGGGCCGCCCGTGCTCAAGAACATGCTTCGCCTGCACGTGGGGCCGGCCAGCCTCACCGGTTATCGCCAGATCGACGGATTGCGCGCGCTGTCCACGCGGCGCGTGCAGCGCCGCATGCCGCTGCGCGAGGCGTGGCGCGGCTTCGTCGATTGCCTGCAGGTGCGCGTGCAGGTGGATCTGGGTCATTTCGAAGGCGGCAGCGCCGTGCTGTTCGGCAGCGTGCTGCACCGTTTTCTGGCGCTCTATGCGGAGGTCAACACTGTCGTCGAACTGGTTCTCGAATCTTCCGACCGCCGAGGAGAGCTCAAGTCATGGCAACCCCTGACTGGCGCACAGGTGAACCTCTAGCCGACCGGCTGCGCGCGCGTCCGGCCAGCTTCGACTTCTTCCAGTGGGTGCGCCTGCAATCGTGGCCGTCGCGGGACGATCCCGGCGCTCGCCTGCGTGGCGCGCGGGAAGTGTCGCCGCACTTGCGCTTCCGGGGCGAGATGTCGCCCGTGTTTCCCGGCGCCGAGATCTCGGCCGGGCGCCTGCGCGTGGAGCGCCGCCGCGCGGTGCGCGATCCGCGCACGGAGCTGTTCGTCTCCAACTTCGCGCTTTCGGGCGTGCTGGGCCCCTTGCCGGACAGCTTCGCCGAATGGGTTCGTCAGCGGCTCGCCGAACGCGACCCGGCGATGGCGGAATTCCTGGACATCTTCAATCACCGGCTCAGCACGCTGCGCTACGAGCTCAAGGCCGCGAGCGTACCCGCTTTCGACGCCACGCGGCCGGAGTACACGCGGCAGGCGGAAGCCGTCGGCGCGCTGATGGGCCTGACGCCGTTCGAAGGCGAGGGCGCCGCCATCCTCGCTCACCGCGTGCCGCTGCCGCGTCGCGCGCTGCTGGCCCTGGCCGGACTGGTGGCGAACGGCCGCAAGAGCGCGGCACAGGCGCAGATCGTGCTGGGCGTGTACCTGCAGGCCGCGGTAAGGGTGGAGGCGCTGGTAGGCGCATGGCGCGACATCGAGGCGAGCGACCGCACGCTGCTGGGATCGCGGCGGCTTCGCGACGGCGCGCCGCTGGGGCGCCGCGTATGGGTGAACCATGCCGCGGTGGCGCTGCATATCGGCCCGGTGCCGTACGCGCGGCTGTGTCTCCTGTTGCAGGACCGCGCGCGTCTGGCCGACGGCGCGCACGGCGCACGCTTCGGCGACGGCTACCGCGGACTTGCCGCGATGGTGCACTACCTGTTCGACCGCCATGTGGACGCGGTGGTGTCGATCGCCGTGGCGGAAGACGACATTCCGCCGAGCTGGCTGGGACGCCCACGCCGTCTGGCCGGTTTCGGCGGCGGCCATGGCCTGCGGCTGGGCCAGACTTCATGGCTGCGCGGCCGGCCGCCCGGACCGCGCGAGGTGCGATTCACCATCGGCGCCGACGATCAGGCGGAGGCCGCATGAGCGCGCTGCCGACCGATACCGCCGGCCGCACGGCCGTCCAGCCGATCGGGCAGTCCGGGCAGGCGGACTCGCCGCTGCTGTACCTGCATTGCGCGATCTCCATGGCCGGCAACCAGTGGCTGGGCGACGAGACCTTCCGGCTGCTCTCGTTCGAGGGCCAGGAATCGGTGTCCGAGCCGTTCGACTTCCAGCTGCAGCTGCGCGGCAATACCGATCCGCGCGGCGGCCGGCCGCTGACCTTCGATGCGCTGATCGGCCGCCCCGTCACCGTGGGCATCAACCGCCCGGCGCAGGATGGCCCTCCCGATGCCGCCGCGCGCTTCGCGCAGGCGCTTCGCACGGGTTCGGCGCCGTCGATGACGCTGTACAACGGCATGGTCAGTTCGTTCGCGATGGACGAGCCGGGCGTGTACCGCATCGGCATGAAGCCCGCGCTGTGGCGCCTGGCGCTCACCAACCGCTACGTCGTGCACGCGCAGAAAAGCGTGCGCGACGTGATCGCCGACCTGATGCGCCAGCACTACATCGATTTTTCGCTGGACGCGGTGTCGGGCGAGGACAACATCGCCCTGGCGCGCGTGCAGGACTGGCTGCAGGCGGGCGAGAGCGACTTCGAGTTCCTGCGCCGCATGATGTCCAAGGCGCAGATCTACTACTACTTCCGCCACACCGGGAACGGCCACACCGTGGTGTTCGCCAACCGCCCGGCCTACCTGCAGGCCTTCGATCGCCCGTTGCGCTACACGCATACCGCGATCGACGAGCTGGGGTTGCAGATGGACGATGTGGTGTTCCAGTACAGCTACCAGCAGTCGCTCACCAGCACCGGTGTGAGCGGGCGCTTCGTGCACCAGGAGAACGCACCGGACGAGGACCCGGTGCCGACCTTCCAGACGTTCGACGCGTTCACCCCCGCCGATCCGGGCGAATTGCCGTTCAACCAGTACCGCACTTACCAGTACGGCATGAGCAGCGGCACCGTTCGCCAGTACATCCGCACTACGGCGTCGAGCATGGCCGCGTCCGCGCGCCAGCTTTCCGGCAGCAGCACCTGCAGCGGCTTCCGCGTCGGCAGCCAGTTCACCCTGAGCGGCGAGATGGCCCAGGGGACGTCGCCGTCGCCGGTGCGGCCGTCGCTGGAAGGCAAGGCCTTCGTGCTGAGCAAGGTGCAGCACAAGGCCAGTGCGGATGGAGGCTACACCAACCAGTTCGAGGCCACCGACGCGGCGGCGATGCTCACCGCGTTCTCGGTGCAGGACACGCAGCAGGGCGGCATCCTGGCCAAGGTGGTGGACAAGGCCGGCCGCGGCCCCACCGACTGGCGCTATTACGAGCCGGCCAATTTCGATCCGGCCACCAGCCGGCTGCACGATTCGCAGGCGGCGCCGCCGAATCTGCTGGCCAAGGGCGTGTACGTGCAGTTCTCCACGCCCGGATCGCCGCAGGAACCGGTATGGGTGAAGCTGTCGGCGAGCATGAACTCCGTACCGGAGATCGGCGTCACCGTGCTGGTGACGCGCGCCAGCGACGAGTCGGAACTGCCGGAAGTGCAGCAGATCGTCGCGCCCAACGGCAGCCTGGTGGTGACGCCGTCCGGTTGGACGGCCAACACGCACGTCGGCAGCAACTACTCCACCAGCTACGGCGATGGGCAGAGCATCCGCTTCGGCCTGCATTCTGCGTACGACCTGGACCGCGCCGTGGGTATCGTCAACGGCGCCTACGAGACGGGCCAGTACCGCGACACCAGCTACCAGCAGGGCGCCAGCTACGGCTACTCGACCTCCGAGGACGGAGCCAACGGCCTGCTCAGCCGCTCGGAATCCTACGGCAGCACGTACAACACGCAGGAAGCGGCGATCACCTGGAACAAGAGCACGGTCGGCGAGAGCACCAGCTACAGCACGGTCACCGACACCTATGCCGAAGACACGGTGCTGGGTACCGCCACCCGCGTGTCCAACACCCATGTCTCCAAAAGCACCTCGTTCACCGGGCAGCAGGAAGGCACCACCACGGTCGGCGAGAACACGTCGACCGAGCTGATGGGACGCACCACCTCGACGTCGGCCACGGGGATGAGTTCCGCGACGTCGTTGGTAGGCCTGACCGACCAGGTCTCGATGACGGGCGTGCGGTCGGAGACCTCGGTGACGGGCATGAGCACCGGCACGTCGGTCACCGGCGTGACGCAGCAGGTATCGGCGACCGGCAGCCGCGACGAGACCTCGGTCACCGGCCAGAGCAACCAGATCAACGTGACCGGCATCAGCTCGGGCACGACGGTCACCGGGGCGCAGACGCAGATCTCGGTCACCGGCACCGGTGCCGACATCGGCGTGACCGGCAGTACTTCGAGGATCAGTGTCACCGGAAGCAGTACCGGCGTGACGGTCACCGGCAGCAGCACCGACGTCAACGTCACCGGCGACGAAATGCGGGTGGGTGTGCATGGCTCGTCCACTTCGGTGGACATCACCGGCGTCGGCACGTCGGTGACGCTCGCAGCCGCGCGTATCTCGCTGGACATCGTCGGCCTGAGCGTATCGATCCCGGTGGTCTACATCTACGTATGAGGCGCGCATGAAGATCGTCAAACCGATGACCCTCGGCCTGATGCACCGCCCGTACCGCTGGCAGGGCAGGGACCGGCTGCTGGTGGCGACGCTGAGTTTCTTTGCGCTCGGCGGACGGCCGGACAGCCTGCTGCGCGACAACCTGCAGTGGCGAAAAGTGATGGCGGCGCTGCCCGCCGGGCGCCCGCTGGACGAACTGATGCCCAAGGCGCGCGGCGAAGTGTTGCTGGCCGGCAGCGCGTATGCCGCGCACGGGCTGGCGACCACCGAGATGGCGGTGCGGCTGCAGGTCGGTGCCATCGACAAACGCTTGCGCGTGCTCGGCGATCGCCAGTGGATGTACGGCATGCTGCCGTGGCTTCGGATCACCGAACCGTCACCGTTCACGCGCATGCCGCTGACCTGGGCCCGCGCTTACGGCGGCGCCGGCCATCCGGCCAATCCGGAAGGCCGCGGCCATGCGCGTCATCCGCTCGCGGCCTTCTTCGGGCGCAATCAGGGCGACATGCCCAATATCGAGGATCCGCGCCGGCCGGTCCGCGGTCCGCGCCGCCGCGTCGCGCCCGCCGGCTTCGGCCAGCTGGATGTCGGCTGGGTGCCGCGGCGGCAATGGATCGGGCGCTATGGACGACGCTGGCGCAGCGAGTCGTATCCGGGGCTGGCCGACGACACGCATGCGGAGTTCTTCAACGCCGCGCCGCTGGACCAGCGCATCGAAGGCTTCTTCGCCGGCGGCGAGCCCTACCGGCTGGAAGGCATGCATCCGCAGCAAGCGGTGATCGAAGGGTTCCTGCCTGAGTTCCGCCCGCGCGCCTTCGCCCATCGGGCCGGCCAGCCGGCCGATGCGGCGGAGGAGATCGCCCTGGCTTTCGACACCGTGTGGTTCTTCCCCGACGCGGAGCTGGGTATCGCCATCCATCGCGGCGAGATCGATGTGGAGGACAGCCTCGCGCTCGACATCGAGGCGCTGATGGTCGCTTACGAACACGACGCCGATGCGCCGCGGCTGCTATCGCATTACGGGCAGGTGCTCGCCTTGCGTCTCAACCGCGAGACCGCGGCGCGCCACGTCTTCAACGAAGCGCAGCTCACCCCTGAGCCCGACGCCGCCCTGCGTGCGGCGCGTCATGCCGAGGTGCAGGAAGAAGAGGCACGCCGTCGCCAGGAGCGCGCCGCGCGAGAGGCCGGCCTGGCCACCGAATTCGAGGATGCCGCCGAGATGCCGGCACCCGCGCCGGTGCCCGTGCCCATGGCGGTGGAACTGCAGGCGCCTTCCGAAGCGGCGGTACGCCGCGGCGACTTCGACCTGGGCGGACTGCTGGATGCCGCCGATCGCGTCGCGCAGGATGCGCGCGATCAGGCCAAGGCCCTGCGTGAGGCGGCGGCCGGCCAGCTCGCCGAACTGCCGCCGGCGCCGCCGGCCGCGGCCACCACCACGGAAGAAGCGCTCGCACGCGCCGCGGGACACGCCGGTGCGATAGGAGCGCTGAATGCATTCGGCGCCACGGCGGGCGTACCGCCGGTGGCGGTGGCGCAAATCCAGGAGCTGCACCGCAAGGGACGGCTGGCCTCGCCCGAGCCCAGCGTGCAAGGCCTGCCGCTGCAGCCGGAAGTGGCGGCAGCGATCGGACAATGGATCCTGCTGCGCCTGAGCGAAGGCGCGTCGCTGCACGGTTGCGATCTGGCCGGCGCGGACTTGCGCGGGGCCATGCTCTCCGGCGCGGATCTGCGCGGCGCGCTGCTCGAAGCTTCGGACCTTCGCGGCGCGCGTCTCGACGGCGCGGACCTCAGCGAAGTGGCGCTCACCGGCGCGACGCTGGATGCCGCCGATTGCACCTCGGCCCGTTTCGACGGCGCCAACCTCGGGCGCACGCGCGCCCGCGAGACGCTGTTCCGCGGCGCCAGCTTCGCCGGTACGCAGGCCGGCGAGGCGGATTGGCGCGGCGCCGATCTGGCCGGCGCCCGCTTCGAACGCTGGATCGCGCCGAACATCGTCCTCGAAGGTGCCTGTCTCGAACACGCCGCGCTGGCCGATTGCGTACTGCTGCACGCCAAGGCGGACGGCAGCCGCTGGGCGCATGCGTCCTTGCAGCGCACGGTGCTGCTCGGTTCCAGCCTCGCCGCCAGCGACTGGCGCGAAGCGGTACTGGTGCGCAGCGTGCTGATGGAGTGCCGGCTCACCGACAGCCACTGGGCCGGTGCGGACCTGAGCCGGGTCCAGGGCGGCGGCGGCGCCGACTGGTCGCGCGCGGACCTGCAGCGCGTGCGCGCCGATCACAGCAGCTGGCGCGGCGCCAATCTCGCCGATGCCAACCTCGCCGAGGGGCAGTTCCGCGAGTGCGATTTCAGCGGCGCGCGGCTGCCGCGCGCGGTTCTGGAGCGGACGCTGTTCTACCGCTCGCTGTTCATGAGCGGCGAGCTCACCGGCTGCCATGCGGAAGCCGCGGATTTCTACCAGGCCATGTGCCGCCGCGCCGACTTCCGTCAGGCGGATCTGCGCGAAGCGAACTTCGTGCAGGCCGAATGCACCGAGGCCCGCTTCGACCAGGCACGCCTCGAAGGCGTGCGGCTGGAACCCGGGCGGAGACTGCCGTGATCGGCTGGGACGACATCGCCCATCTGCAGCGCCTGGGGCGGCCCGTGCATGGCGCCGACCTGGGCGCGCTGGACGGCAGCGGGCGCGCGATCGCGAATCTGATCGTCAACCAGACGACGTGGCGCGGAGCGCTGTTGCGCGGTGCCCGCCTTCAGCACGTCACTTTCGTCGATTGCGATCTGCGCGAGTCGGATTGGCGCGACGCCTCGCTCGAAGGCTGCAGCTTCACCCGTTGCCGATTGGCCGGATCGCAGTGGGACCGCGCATCGTTGCAACAGGTGGCGTTCGCGCAGTCCGACCTGTCCGCATCGCGCTGGCCGCATGCCAGCCTCGCGTTGTCCGCATTCACCCGAGCCGATCTGAAAGCCGCGGGTTTCGACCATGCCACCTGGCATCGCAGTGTCGCCACCCAATGCGAACTGGCCGGCCTGGTGCTGGCCCATGCGAAGCTCGAACAGGCGGTGATTCCGGGTTTCGATGCGCGAGGCATGGACGTCACCGGGCTGATCGCGCAGGCGGCCGTGCTGCAGGGCGCGCGCTTCGACGGCATGGACCTGCGCGGTCTGGTGCTGCAGCGCTGCCTGCTCGAAGGCGCCGACTTCACCGGCGCGCGGCTCGACGGCGCGGACCTGCGCGAAGCCAACCTGCGCAAGGCCGTGTTCGCGCGCACCGTCCTGCGCGAGGCGCTGCTCGACAACGCGCTGTTGCTGGAATCCCAGTGGGACGACGTCGACGCCGCCGGACTCGCCTGCGACGGCGCGCTGTTCCAGTCGGCCGTATTGCACAAGGTTTCGCTGGCCGGCGCGCGCGCGACCGGCACCGTGTGGGATCACGCACGGCTCGTCGACGTCGACGCCAGCGGCGCGGTACTCGCCTATGCGCGCTTCGATCACGCCACCGGCCAGCGCGTCCGCCTGACGCGGGCGCGGCTGGATCACGCCAGCTTCCACCACACCCATTTCGTCGATGCCGACCTGCACGGTGCGCATACGCACCGCGTGCGCGGCACCTCGCCGCAGCGCCTCGCCGCCGAGGCCCGCGCCCTTGCCCTGGAGACGCCCTGATGTTCGCCGCCCGCCAAGCCAAATCCGTTCCCGCCGCCCCGGCGTGGTTCGAAGCCGTCATCCATGAACCGGCCGGCCGCGACAGCTGGCGGCTGGACGATGGCCGCTCCGCCAGGCAGGCGGTGTCCTGCCTGGTCACGCCGCAGCCGGGCGACCGCGTGCTGCTGGTCGGCACCGCCAGCGGCGAGTGTTTCGTGCTGCACGTGCTGGCGCGCGTCGATGGGGGCTGCGCAACGCTGGCCGTGCCCGGCGCCGAGGCGCTGTCGATCCGCCAGGCGGAGGTGGATATCGCCGCTACACGCAGCATCGCGTTGCGGGCCGCCGGCGACGTGGAGGTGACCTCGGTGCAGGGCGCGCTCTCGCTCAACGCGCGGCAGTTGTTCGCCAGCGCCGCCGAGTCGCTGGTGCAGACCGCGCGCACCTATGTCGGCCAGGTCGAGCAGTTCCTGCTCGACGCGCGCCAGTTCCTCCGGCTGCACGGCGAACAGGCGATGATCACCGCCCGCCAGGACGCCAAGATCGATGCCGAGCGCATCAGCCTGGGGTGAGCCATGTTCGCCAATACCAACCTCGGCGTGCTCAATCTGGCCTTTCCGGACGTGTGCTTCGTGCCGGTGCTCGGGGTGCCGACGCCGATGCCGTTCCCGAACATCGCATTGTCGTTCGCGGACATCCCCGCGCAGTTCCAGGTGATCATCGGCGGCGGCCTGGCGGAGAACCTCGTCACCGTCGGTGCGATCAGCAACGGCGACCAGCCCGGCGCCGAGGGCGGTGTGGTGTCGCACCTGTTCATGGGGCCGTTCCGCGCGCTGCTGGGCAGCTTCAAGGTATTCATGGGCTGCATTCCGTGCACGCACACGTTCGGCGTGGTGGGGCAGAACGGCCTGCTGCCCAATATGGTGGGCGTGTCGCTGACGCCCTCGCAGGTCACCGTGATGGTGCTCAGCTGATGCACTGCCTCGTCCGCACCGTCGTTCTCGTGCTGCTGCTGGCCGGCCTGGCTGGCTGCGGCACGGTCGACAAGCTGCTGGGCCGCACGCCGACCACCACGCTGTCGAGCGTGCGCGTGGCGGCGCCGCCGGGCGCCAACCTCAACTCCGCCGCGCAGCTGGACCTGGTGTTCCTGTACGACGCGGCGAGCGCCGAGATGCTGCCCAAGACCGGTCCGGAGTGGTTCGCCCAGAAGATCGCCTTGCAGAGCGGCATGGGCCCGAAGATCGACGTCGTCCATCTCGAGATACCGCCGGCACTGGTGATCGATCCGGTGCCGCTGCCCAAGCGCGCGGGCAAGGCGGTGGGCGTCTACGCCTATGCCGACTACCTGGCCAAGGACGGCCAGGCGCGCGCGGATCTCACCCGGTTCCGGCGCGCCGTGGTGTGGCTCCAATCCACCCAGATCGCCGTGACCGAACAGCCATGACCTTTGCCGGGGAAGCGCCATGAACGCAGCCGTCGACGCCTTCGATTCCTTGCCCGAGCCGGTCTCCTGGTCGGAAGGCATGCTGCTGTCGCCGCATCACTTCCAGCAGAACGACATCTACTGGAACAACCTGCTGCACCGGCGGCTGCTGATGCTCGATTCCAACAGCTGGGGCGTGCTGGACATGGCGCTGGACACGACCGAGCTGGCCAAGGGGCGGGTGGTTTTTCAGCGATTGCGCTGCGTGATGACGGACGGGCTGGTGATCGACTACCCCGGCCACTTCGCGCCCGCCATGCTGTCGCTGGACCTGAGCGGCAACGACTGGAACCAGCAGAAGCTCGTACGCGTGCATCTGCGCGTGCCGGTGCGCGGCAAGGGCGCGGCCAGCGACATCGGCGACATGCAGCGCTACACCATCGAGCGCGGCGAGCTGGAAGCGGACGAGAACACCGGCAAAGACGAGATCACGGTGGACCGCATGCGGCCCAAGTTGAGCCTGGCCTGCGGCGACAGCATCGCCAAGAGCTATTGCTCGGTGCCGCTGCTGGAGCTTTATGGCGATTCGCGCGGCGTGCATCTTGCCCCGTTCCATCCGCCCATGCTGCGCATCGACGCCTCGTCCTTCCAGGGCGATGCCAGCCTGCAGCGCGCGCTGGGGTCGTTATCGGAGCTCTTGTGGCAGAAGTACCGCGAACTGCTTGGCCTGCGCCTGGACGAGCGCGGGCAGTCGCGCCAGGACGCCGAGACCAGCGCGCAGGTGCAGGCGGCCCGTCATTTGGTGATGGCCTTGCCGGCCTTCGACGTGCTGCTGCAAGCCGGCAACACGCATCCGGCGGACCTCTACCTGGCGCTTTCGCAACTGGTGGGTTTCGTCGCCGCCACGCCCGGCGCGCCGCCGCCGCCGGTACTGGGTGCCTACGATCACGGCGACTGTCTGCCGGGCTTCATGCGCGCGATCGGCTATGTGCGCGACCAGCTCGCCCGCCTCAACGCCAACTATCGCGTGCTTGAGTTCCAGCGCGTGGGGGCGTCGGGCTTCCGCATCCAGCTGCCGCGCGGCATCGACACCGGCAAGCTGCTGATCGAACTGATTCCGCGCGCCGGCCAGAACGCCGCCACCCTGTCGCAGTGGCTCGGCAGCGCGCGCATCGCCAGCGAGGAACTGATCTATCTGCTGGTGCGCCGCCGCTACCCGGGCGCCACCGTGAAGGAGGCCATGCCCGCGCAGGTGGCCGCGCTCAACCTGCGCGCTGGGGCCTATGTCTACGAGGTGGCGAACGCCACCATCGAAGGCGAGGACGGCGCCTCGCGGCCACTGGTCAACGACGGCCACACCTTCGTCATCCTCGGCGAGCCGGACGAGAACGTGCCCGCGGCGATCACCCTCTACCTGCCTCGCGAAGGAGCACCGCCGCGTCCATGAGCGCGAACGACGCCGCTCCCAGCTTCCTGCTCGCGCGCTTCGCCTCGTTCTACGAGGAGGTCGCGCAGATCAAGCTCGCGGTCCTCAAGGGCGGGCTGGTGAAGCTGTTGCAGCCGGACAACCCGCACGCCGAGCTGGCGCCGCACGATATGGCCGAGCGCATCGCGCACCGGCTGCTGACCGTGCTGGACCGCCAGTCGCGCGACGTGCAGGCGGCGGCGACCGGCGCGGAGCTGGAGGCGTACCGTCGCGCGCGCTACGCGATGGTGGCGCTGGCCGACGAGATCTTCATCCTCGAGCTGCACTGGCCCGGCGCAGAGCATTGGCCGGAACACTTGCTGGAATACACGGTCGAGCGCACGCGCGTCGCCGGCCGCCGGTTCTTCACGCTGGTCGAGGACCTGATGGGCGTGGGTGAGCGCACCGCGCTGGACGCCGACCTGGCGTCGGTGCTTCTGCTGGCCATGCAGCTCGGCTTCCAGGGCATGTACCGCGGGCCGGAGGGCCGGCAGAAGCTGCGCGACTATCGTGCGCGGCTGTATCCCCTGGCGAGCGGGCGCAAGCTCGGCGCGGTGGAGGCGCGAGCGTTTCCGCAGGCTTACGACTACACGGTGGTGTCGGACCGCGACAACACGCGCATCGCGCTGGCGCCGTGGCTGCGCGCGGCCGCGTATGGCGCGATCGGCTATCTGGTGCTGTCGTCGCTGGTGTGGCTATTGCTGACCTGGTCATTGCTGGACGCGATCGGCGGGGCGGAATGACTTGGCCGGCCGG
>JBCNOA010000084.1:0-16063 GCA_039594095.1 Dyella sp. | reverse complement strand
GCCAGCCCGTGCCGGCCGCCCGAGGCCATGCGCGCGACGCGCGAGGATTCGGGATGAAACACCGACGAACCGGTGCCCACCAGCGCCGCGGCGACCAGCAGCAAGGGGAAATTCGGCGCCTTGGCCAGCAGCAGCAGGCCGCATAGCGTGAAGCCCATGCCGACCGGCAGCGAGAACGGCATCGGCTTGCGGTCGGTGACCATGCCAACCAGCGGTTGCAACAGCGACGCGGTGACCTGATAGGTGAGCGTGATCAGGCCCACCTGCGCGAAGTTGAGGTCGAAGCCCGATTTCAGGATCGGGTAGATGGCGAGGATCAACGACTGAATCATGTCGTTGAGCAGGTGCGAAAAGCTGATCGCCCCGATGATGCCGAACTCGGTGCGCGGTTCGGCCTGGGCGGCGGACACGGGGGCGGATGCGGGTAAATCGTCGACGCGGGTCTGCATGAGGGATAGGCGACGCAGTGGGGGACGGGGGAGAAGATGCCGCGGCAACTTGCCGCGGCCAGGCGAGCACCTTAGATTGGAGGCCTTCGGCCCGCTCACGCCAGCGGGTCAGTTTTCGTCGAATTCGGGCCAACCATGCGCCAGACACGCGTCACCCGGTACGAGGACATCCCGCGTCCGATCGTCGCCACCGGAAACGACTATCCCGCGCGCTTCGTGCTGCCCGCCCACGCGCACAAGCGCCACCAGCTGCTCTATGCCGCCACCGGCGTGGTGAAGACCGTCACGCCCGAAGGAAGTTGGGTGGTTCCTCCGCGGCGGGCCCTGTGGATTCCGGCCGGCGTCATGCACGAGGTGCATATGGACGGCGAGGTGAGCACGCGCAGTGCCTACGTCCAGCGCGAGGCCGCGCCTGACCTGTGGGCGCACTGCCAGGTCATCGCCGTGTCGCCGCTGCTGCACGAGCTGCTCGAGGTCGCCGTGGACCTTCCCGCGGAGTACGCGCTGGACAGCCGCGACGGCCGCCTGATGGCGCTGCTGCTGGACGAGATCCGCGCCATGCCCACCCTCGCGCTCAATACGCCGCTGCCCGCCGATCCGCGACTACACGCGCTCTGCCGCACGATGCTGGACGCCCCGGCGCTGGACATCGACATCGATGCGATGGCCGCCAAGGCGGGCATGAGCCGTCGCCACTTCACCCGCACCTTCCGCCAGCAGACCGGCATGAGCTACGCCAGCTGGCGCCAGCAGGCCTGCCTGCTCGCCGCCCTGACCCGCCTGAGCCGCGGCCAGTCCATCACCGACGTGGCCATGGAGCTGGGTTACGGCAGCGCGAGCGCGTTCACCGCGGCGTTCCGGCGCGTACTCGGCGAGCCGCCGAGCCGTTACCTGGCCGGGGAACAGCAGCCGCGGGCCAAAGGGGCGCCGGCCTGATCCGCCTGGGGCAAGCCTCCAAGGCACGGCTTACAGACAACCGGCGCCGGCTAGCGCGCTCCTCAATGCCTCCACCATCGGCGTCTGCGGAACGTCGCCGAGGAAGCGCCGCAGCTTCGCGTCCTCCAGACGCGCTTCCGTCTTCCACAGATAGCGCATCTTCCACAGCTCGCGCAGCGTCTCCACGAATGGCGCGGCCAGCGCCACCTGCCACCAGGGGAAACGCGTCGCGCGCACCGCGGCGTTGCCCGTGGCCGCACGGACCGCCTCGACCATCTGGTGGCCGTCCAGCCAATAGCCGCCGAAATGGAACGATGCGAAGGGCTCCAGTTCGTCGGACCGGTCGAGCAATCGCGCCAGCGTCTTGGCCACGTCCGGCAGGTAGGCCCAGGCATGCCCGAGCGACGGCGGCCCCGGATAGCTCACCGCGTTCACCGGACGCCCAGCCTTCACCAGCCCTTGCGAGAACCAGCTGTTGCCCGTGTTGCGCGGCCCGATGAAGTCGCCGCAGCGCAGGATCAGCACCGGCGTGCCCTCGCTCGCCGCCTGCGCCAGGCGCCGCTCCATCGCCACGCGCAGCTCGCCTTTGCGGGTCACCGGATGCTGGGCAGCATCTTCCGTCAACACCGGAAAAGCATCGAAGCCATAGTTGTAGATCGTTCCCGGCAAGACCACGCGGGCGCCCGCCGCCTTCGCAGCGGCGATGGTGTTCTCCAGCATCGGGAGCACCAGGCGCTCCCAGCCGCGGTAGCCGGGCGGATTGACCGCATGCACGATCACGTCCACGCCGGCCGCCGCGCGCGCCACGTCAGCGGCGACCATGGCATCGCCGTGGAACCATTCCACGCCATCCAGGTTGCCCGGGCTGCGCGCCAGGGCACGCACCGTCCAACCGTGGCGCAACAGCGCCCTGCACGTCTCGCCGCCGACGCCGCCATTGGCGCCCACCACCAGAACCGTCTTTGCCTGCTTCATGGAGCTGTCCTCCGCTTGGGATGGGCGAAGCATGGGCGCGCGCGACCCATAAGAAAATCCACGATCATCGAATATCTGCTATACAAATATGCATGGGCATGAACGAACCTTCGTGGGATCTCTACCGCTCCTTCCTCGCCGTCATGCGCGAAGGCAGTCTGTCCGCCGCGGCGCGAACCCTGGCGATGACGCAGCCGAGCCTCGGCCGTCACATTCGCGAACTGGAGACCGCGCTCGCGCTGGCGCTGTTCACCCGTTCGCCGCAGGGCCTGGTGCCTACCGACGCGGCTGTCCGTCTGATGCCGCACGCCGAGGCCATGGCTTCGGCCACCGCCGCCCTGCGACGCGCCGCTACCACGGGCGACGATGCGGTGCGCGGCGTGGTCCGCGTGACGGCCAGCGAAGTGATCGGGGTGGACGTGCTGCCGCCGATGCTCGCCGCATTCCGCGAGTCCCATCCGGAAGTGACGGTCGAACTGGCGGTCACCAACCGCTCGGAGGATCTGCTGCGCAAGGACGCCGACCTGGCCATCCGAATGACCCGTCCCACCCAGCAGGCCCTGGTGTCCCGGCAGCTGGGGCGGATCGAACTTGGCCTGTTCGCGCATCGCCGCTATCTGCGCCGGCACGGCACACCGCGCGTGTTCGATGACCTGCGCGGGCACAGCCTGATCGGCTTCGACCACGAACCGGCCTACGTGCGGGCGATGCGTCCCAAGGACCTGCCCTGGTCGCGCGAATGGTTCGCGCTGCGCACCGACCACGACCTGGCGGCGCTTTCCGCGCTGCGCGCCGGCTATGGCATCGGCTTCTGCCAGGTGCCGCTGGCGGCACGCGATCCGAAGCTGGTGCGCGTCCTGGGCGAATCGTTGTCCGTGCCGATGGAAACCTGGGCGGTGATGCACGAAGACATGCGCCGCGCCCCTGCCGTGCGTCACCTGTTCGATCACCTGGCCGCAGCGCTGATCGACTACGCGAAGGGCTGACGCCGTCATGCCGACGTCAAATCCCCACCGCAATATGACCGGCTGCGAAATGGCCCGGAATGACCGATGGGCCACGGACATGCCTGCCGCGGGAACGGGGTAGCATGCCTATTCCCACCGCCCCGCCCCACAGGGCCAGGACCGACATGATGTCCAGCAGCGAAAACCGCACCAGCGTTACGGTCGAAGAAGCCATCGGCGTGGAAACGCATGCCGGCGACAGCGCTGGCGGATCGCATGACCTCAGCGATACCAGCCTGTACATCCATCGCGAGCTTTCGCAGCTGCAGTTCAACATACGCGTGCTCGAACAGGCGCTGGACGAGCGCAAGCCGATCCTGGAGCGTCTGAAGTTCCTGCTGATCTTCTCCAGCAACATGGATGAATTCTTCGAGATCCGCGTGGCGGGACTGAAGAGCCAGATCGCCTTCGACCACGAGATCGTCGGGCCGGACGGCATCGCGCCCAGGCGCGCGCTGCAGGAGATCAGCGAGCTCGCGCACCGGCAGATCGAGCGCCAGTACGCCATCCTCAACGAACGCGTACTGCCGGAACTGGCCCGCCAGGGCATCCGCATCGTCCGGCGCAACGAGTGGTCGCACAAGCAGAAGCTCTGGGTGCGGCGCTACTTCCGGCACGAGGTGGCACCCCTGGTCACGCCGATCGGCCTGGACCCGACTCACCCGTTTCCGCTACTGGTCAACAAGAGCCTCAACTTCATCGTGCAGCTGGAAGGCGTGGATGCCTTCGGCCGCGACTCGGGCCTCGCCGTGGTGCCGGCGCCGCGCGTGCTGCCGCGCCTGATCCCGTTGCCGGAGGACGTCTGCGAGGGCGGCGAGAACTTCGTGCTGCTGTCGTCGATCATCCATGCGCATGCGGAAGAACTCTTCCCTGGCATGTCGGTGCGCGGCTGCTATCAGTTCCGCCTCACTCGCAACGCCGACCTCACCATCGATCCGGAAGACGTCGAGGATCTCGCCCGCGCGCTGCGCGGCGAGCTGTACTCCCGCCGCTTCGGCGACGCCGTGCGCCTGGAGGTGGCCGACAACTGTCCGAAGGAGCTGACCGACTACCTGCTCAAGCAGTTCGGCCTCACCGCCGCCGAGATGTACGAAGTCAACGGCCCGGTGAACCTGACCCGGCTTATGGGCCTGGTCAATAAGTCGCATGCGCCCCAGCTGCTCTATCCGCCCTTCACACCGGCCATCCCCAAGGCGCTGAAGAAGGAAGAGGACCTGTTTCAGGTGATCGGCAAGCAGGACGTGCTGCTGCTGCATCCCTTCGAGTCCTTCGCGCCCGTGGTCGACTTGCTGCACCAGGCCGCCAAGGACCCGAACGTCCTGGCGATCAAGCAAACGCTCTACCGCAGCGGCGCCAACTCCGAGATCGTCGACGCGCTGGTGGACGCGGCGCGCGCCGGCAAGGAAGTGACCGTGGTGGTGGAGCTGCGCGCCCGCTTCGACGAGGAGTCCAACCTCACCCTCGCCTCGCGCCTGCAGCAGGCCGGCGCGATGGTGATCTACGGCGTGGTCGGCGTGAAGACGCACGCCAAGCTGATGCTGATCCAGCGCCGCGAAGGCGACGAGCTGGTGCGCTACGCGCATCTGGGCACCGGCAACTACCACACCGGCAACGCGCGCCTGTACACCGACTACAGCCTGCTCACTTCCGATCAGGCGCTGTGCGAGGACGTGCACAAGCTCTTCAGCCAGCTCACCGGCATGGGCAAGGTGCTGCGCATGAAGAAACTACTGCATGCCCCGTTCACCCTGAAGAAGACGCTGCTGGAAATGATCGCGCGCGAGACGGCGCACGCGCAGGCCGGCCGCGCCGCGCAGATCATCGCCAAGGTCAACGCGCTCACCGACCCGAAGGTGATCCGCGCGCTGTACAAGGCCAGCATGGCCGGCGTGAAGATCGATCTGATCGTGCGCGGCATGTGCTGTCTGCGCCCCGGCGTGCCCGGCGTGTCGCACAACATCCGCGTGCGTTCGATCGTCGATCGTTTCCTCGAGCACAGCCGCGTGTACTGGTTCGCCAATGCCGGCGACGACGACCTGTTCCTGGCCAGCGCGGATCTCATGGAGCGCAACCTCGACCGTCGCGTGGAAACCGGCTTTCCGATCGAAAGCAAGAAACTGCAGCAACGCCTGAAGAAGGAGCTGGAGCTCTATCTGGCTGACAACAGCAGCGCTTCGGTGCTGCAGCCGGACGGGCACTACCAGCGGCTGACTCCGGGCAGCCAGACCGTACGCAATGTCCAGGCGCAATTGCTCGAGCGGATCTGCGGTGTCGGCGCCACGCCCGCCGACTGATCCGACGAAACATGCCAAGGGGCGGACGCGGGGGCGGCGTGACCGGTGACCGGTTTTGGCGCCGTCCGGGTGCTAGGCTCGAATAGCCGCAGTATCGCGGCTCGAGGCAAAGGGCATTCACATGGAACTTCAGGAACTCTTCGTGCGTGAAGAAGGCGTGATTGCAACCGATCTCTTCGGCGTGGCGATCGAAGCGCCGATGAAGAAGCAGGCTCCGATGCAGAAGCATGCGCCGAAAACCATCTGGGATGGCGACATCGGTACGTTCGGCAGCCGTGGCGACGGCGGTTGATTCGCCGGCCATGCCGATAGCAACGCCCGTTCGCGGGTGATCGTGAAGCCGCCCCGATACCGGGGCGGCTTTTTCATGGACGGCTCTCATGGACGGAACATGCTCAAGGCCACGATCGCGTTAGCCGACCTCGCCTTTCCGCCGCAATGGAGCGATGGCACCATCGCCTTCGGCTCGAGCAGCCTCGAACCGCTCCGACACGAGGCGCTGGAGACGCTCTTCGTTCGCACGGACGGGCAATGGTTCGCTGCCGTGCGCGAACGCCGTTCGGAAACTGCCGCGCAGACGATCTGCCTGGACGTCGATGCCGCGGAATTCGAGCGACGCCATCGCGAATGCCTGCTGTGGCCGCTCGACTACGTCATGTTGGAGGCGGCGCAGGCCGGATGCCGCGTCAAGCTGCGCGCAGGCGTCTTCGGCTCGTTGCCGGTCTATGCGCGCGTGACGGACGAGCGGCTCGTCCTGTCCTGGAACGCGGCTGACCTGATCGCGATTCCGACAGCACTCGATTTCGAAATGGCCAGCCATCGGCTCGCACTGCATACGGTCTATTCGGCGCGACAGCTAGGCGTGGGCATCGTGATGCTTACCGAGCGCGCCGTGCTGTCCGTGGAGCCAGGCAAGGCCGGCTATCGATATCCGCCGCCGGCGCCAGAAACGCAACCGGAACCGATACGCGAAGCCGGTGCGCTGAGAGACTTCGCCACTCATCTGCACGAAGCGCTGGAAGCCCGGCCGTTCGCGCCCGATCGGGCCGCGCTCGAACTCAGCGGCGGCATGGATTCGGCCACGGTCGCCTGCGGCCTCGCGGCCGCGCACGGCCCACTGGCGAGTCTCGGCATTCTGCTCGATGGCGATACCCGCCAGGCCCAACTCACGCGCCGTCAGGCCATCGTGGAGCGACTCGGCTTGCGCGACCGGACGGTGGAGATCGCGGCGTTCCCGCCAAGCCTCGACCTGCGACCGCCAGCGGAGGCCCGGCTCGGGTTCCAGCAGGAGTACTACCTGGAGGCCTGCACCAGCCTTTGGGAGACGGCCGCCGCTCAGGGATGCGATCGCCTCTATACGGGCCTCGGCGGCGATGAGCTGTTTCCGGATTACATGCATGAGCTCACGGACGGTGGCGACGCAGTTGTCGAAGCGCTCGAAACCCAGCGCGAGCGTGCACACCGGGCGGAGCTCGACCGATTGCTCACGCCCCGCGCACGCGAGGCGGCCCGTGGCCTGCACTGCTTCGGCGCTCCCGCCAGCCCGGTGCCGGCGACCGCGCTCGCGGCCCAGGCCTGCCGAGCACCCGACATCGCGCGGCGCGGGCTGTGGCCCGTCAATCCGCTGAGCGATCCTCGTCTGGCTCGCTTCTGTCATCGGCTCCCGCCAGAGCAACGCCGGCAACGCGTCCTGATGCGGCTGTATCTGCAGGCACGCCTGGGCGAGGAAACCTTTCCCGCCAGCTACCGCAAGGAAACCTTTGAACAGGTCTTTCCCGAGCGGATCGCCAGGCACGCACACACACTGGCCGCCCAGCTGCGCGAATGCGCGCTCGCGGACCTGGGGCTGGTGGACCCGAGCGGCGTCATCGGTCTGCTGGATACGGTTGCCGCCACTCGTGCGCGCGCACCGACGGCGCTGCTGGTGTCGTTCCTATGGCTGGAGCGCTTCGCCAGGCAGCTGGCCTGACGAAGCGCATCCGCAGCGATCACCTGAGCATACGCCTGGCGGAAAGCAAGCTCGCTCAGCGACCCAGCTGCTTGCGTACCCAGGCCACGTAGCGGTCGACGAAGCCCTGCAGGAAAGTCTTGGTGTCTTCCTTGCCGATCTGGCCGTCCGGACCGATCAGGTCGTCGCTCTTGAACTGCACGAACACTTCCGGCTGCGCGAGCAACGCCACGTCGACATAGGTCAAGACATTCCGCAGATGCTGCTGCGACAACGCCGAGCCGGTCGCGCCGATCGAGGCACCGATCACCGCGCCGGGCTTGCCGGCGAACGAATTGGTACCCCATGGCCGCGACGCAATGTCGATCGCGTTCTTCAACACGCCCGGGACGGAACGGTTGTACTCGGGCGTCACGAAGAGCAAGGCGTCCGCCGCCTCGACCGTGCGCTTGAGCTGCTTGCACTCGGCCGGGTAGGCGCCATCGAAATCCTGGTTGTACAGCGGCAATCCGCCGATCGGGACGTGGTCGAACGAAAACTCCTTCGGCGCGAGCTTCTCCACCGCCAGGGCGAGCCTGCGATTGATCGATTCCTTGCGCAGGCTGCCTACGAAGACAGCGACCTTGGTCTGGCTCATATCGGTTGCTCCGTCGAAAAGGGCCATCAGGAGGCCGGTCCCCCAAGCTTCCGTACCGACGGTTAAGGCAGAGTGACGCCTCGCGCCGGCGCGGCCGCCAGCTTTTCCTTCTATGCCGTTCGACCGAATGGGGCCATCGGCGCCGCTCGGCCAGAATGCAAAGCCTGACCGCCCATTCGCCGGAAAGCTTCCGGACGGGCGGTCGGGCACGAAGGGGGGCTTCGGGTGCGGGCTGGCGTAACACGCGGGTGGGCAGCATGGCGGCGCGCGCTAGGCATCGTGCTGCTTCTGCTCGTCCCATGGCGTGCGGTGCTGGCGTCTCCGCTGGATGCCGCGTGGCGCGAAGCGCGCCCCGGCGACACGCCGGCCAGTGTCTGGGCCGCTTACGACCGTGGGGAGTTCCATCCCTTCGATCCCTCCGTATTGAACCGCGTCGCCGGGCGCGGCCAGGGCGGCTGGGTCGTGCTGCGGCCGTTGCCGTCGCCCGTGACCGATGAGCACGCGCTCACCATCTATCCGCCGCCGCTCGGGACCGTGACCCTCTACCGGCGAGGCGCGGCACCCCAGCGCCTGGCGCTGGACGATTTCGACGCCGCCGTGCACGGCCATGGCCGGCTCACCTGGCGGATCGCCGCCGACGTCGCGCCCGCCGAACCCATGTTGCTGGGCTTCGAGGCCGATGCCGCCGGCGTTGCCCCGGTCCGTTTCGGATGGTCGCCCTGGAACGATTACCTGCGCGAGGATGCCCGCTGGCTGATGCTCTCCAGCGCGTGCTTCGCGGTGATGCTCGCCATGGCCGCCATGGCGCTGTGCCTGGCGGCGATGCTGCGCGACGCCACGCTGGCCTGGTACGCCGGTTACGTGATTTGTTACGGCGCGATCCAGGGCATCCAGACCGGCTACGTGTTCCATCCCATGGAGTGGACCTGGCTGGCCGGCACGGCATCGCTCGCCGGAGCCGCCGCCGCGCTCCTGTCGATGGCCTTCGCGGCGGCGTTCGTCGCTCGCTTCTGCGAGCTGGAACGCTTCTCGCCGCCGCTGCACGTCTGTGCCCTTGCCCTCGCCCTGGGCGTACCGCCGCTGGTGGTGATGCGCATCAGCCGCGTGGAGGCGCTCGTGACGGCCTCGCGGGCGCTGCTTTATCCGGCCCTGATCATCGGCGCCGTACTGCTGCTGTGCGCGGGCCTGGTCTCGGCCTGGCGAGGCTCGCGCCCGGCCCGCTATTTTCTGCTGGGCTTTACGCCGCTGCTCGCGCTCACCGCCATGAACAGCGCGCAGGCCAGCGGGGCGTTGCCCGGCATGGACTGGCTGGGCGATGCGGCCCTGGTTGCGGGTGCCGTCCAGGCGCTCGTGCTCGCGCTCGGCCTGGCCGACCGGGCGCTGGCCATGCGCCACGATACCGAGGCGGTCCGCGAGCTGGCCGACGTGGACGCTCTTACGCAAGTCCTCAACCGCCGCGCCTGGAACGAAGGATTGCAGGCCGTGCTGGCCGCCGACCAGGAACCCGTCGCCCTGCTCTTCCTAGATCTGGACTGCTTCAAGATGCTCAACGATCGCTTCGGCCACCACGCCGGCGACCGCGCACTCGTGGCGGTGGCCGGCGCGCTGCGTCACGAGCTGCGACCGCAGGACTTGCTCGGGCGCTACGGCGGCGAGGAGTTCGTCGCCGCCCTGCACGGCGTTCCCCAGGCGCAGGCAGTCCAGGTGGCCATTCGCCTGTGCCGCCGCGTACATCGGCTGGAAATTCCCGTGGACGGCGCCAAGCAGCTGCTCACCGTCAGCGTCGGCGTGGCGATGCGCCGGCCGGACGATACGCCGGAATCGCTGGTCGAACGCGCCGACCACGCCATGTACCGCGCGAAACTGGAAGGACGCAATCGCGTGCGCGTAGCCGAAGACGCAGCGACGCACGGTGCCGACGCATGGCGGGCGACGATGGAAGACCCGGCGCGCGAAGAGCCCTGATGAGCGAAACGGCGGTCGATCGCAGGCAGCGTTACGGATGCCGCCTCACCGGGGGCGCGACAGCTATTCCGGGTAGTAGAGCTTCTTCTTCAGCGCGTCCTTGAGTGGGTCGTCGGGCTCGCCCAGCCAGGTCAATTGATCGTTGCTGCTGTCGCTGACGTCGGCCGGCGCCTCGCCCTGGCGGCGCGCGAACACTCCCCACATGCCGTGGGTCTTCTCGTCATAGAGCAACACGATGCGTTCGCTCGGACAGTCGTGCGGCTTGCAGCCGGAGGCCTCCTGCAAGGTCTTGCCGTCCACGGTCACTTTCTGCGCTGGCGTCGAAGTGCCGCCCTGGCGCGTCCATTCCGGCAGTTCCTTGGCGCCGGACATCGACTGGAAGGCCGCGGCGAAATCCGGCTGCTGCAGCAAGTCGAACAGATACGGGCCCTTGGCGGCCGGGCCGCCCGTGGACGACGCTTCGGCGATGCTGCTCTCCGGCGCGGGTGCGAGATTCGCCGCCGATGCGGTGGCGGTGGTGGATGGCGCCGGTTGCGTGCCTTGCTCCGGCTTGTCCTGCGTGCACGCGGCGACGGCGAGGACCGAGGCGATCAGAAGCGCGTGAACGGCGTGTTTCATGGGTGCCTCCCTTCGTTCTGGCTCGAAGGGAGAAGACCATACGGTGCGGGGACTGAATCGCTACCGTCCCCGCGCCGTGCGCTGCGTCACGCCATGCGTTCGGCGGCGGCCACTACTTCCGCCTCGCCCGGCAGTACCAGCAGGGCTGCGCCGGCCAGCGGCGTATAGGTGTCCGCGCCGACCACGCGCTGCAGTGGCGTGGCGCCGAAACCGCCTTCGACGATGGCCGTGATGATGCCCTCGCCCACGCCCGCGCTGCGGCGGCCTTCGTCGAGCACGAGGATACGTTTGGCACCACGGGCCTGCTCGGCGATGAAGGCGTCGTTGAGCGGCGCCAGCCAGCGCAGATCCACCACGCGCGTGCGCCAGCCGCGCTTCTTCTCGATCTCGCGCGCCGCGCGCAGCGCCATCGGCACGCCATTGCCGAAGGTGAAGACCACCAGATCGTCGGCATCGGCGTCGTAGACGCGGCCTTCACCCAGCGGCATCGCTTCGCCCGGCGCCGGATAGGTGAATTGCCACTGGCCGTCGCCCGCCTCGTACAAGTCCTTGGTCATGTACAGCGCGATGGGTTCGAGGTACGCGCACACGCGCCCGTCGACTTTCGCCAGCGCCATCAGGGTGCGCAGCATGGTGGCCGCGTCGTCGCCTCGGCTGGGGCAACCGACCACCAGGCCCGGAATGTCGCGCAGCGCGGCGATCGAGTTGTCGTTATGGAAATGCCCGCCAAAACCCTTCTGGTAGCCGAGCGACGCCACGCGCATCACCAGCGGATTGCGGTACTGGTCGTTGGAGAAGAACTGCAGGCTGCAGGCCTCGCCGCGGATCTGGTCGCAGGCGTTGTGGAAATACGCCAGGTACTGGATCTCGGGCAGCGGCAGCATGCCCATGTTGGCGTAGCCCTGGGCCAGGCCGAGGATGACGGTCTCGTCCAGCAATGTGTTGAATACGCGGTTGCCCTTGAACGTCTTGAACAGGCCCTTGGTGACCGTGTACACGCCACCCTTCTGCGCCACATCCTCGCCGAACAGCAGCGACTCCGGATACTTGGCCATCACATCGTGCAGCGCCTGGCCGATCTGGATGGCCAGATGGCGCGGCGGCTGCTTCTCCGGCAGTTTGTCCTCGCCGCCGAATACCTCCGCGCGACGCGCGGCGTAATCGGCGCGTTCGGCCTCGGCTTTCACCGCCTCCGGCGTGTATGGCGCGAGCGGCTTCATCACTTCGGCCAATGTGCCCAGGCGTGGGCGGCGATCGGCCTCTTCGGCGGCGGCGAAGCAACGCTTGCGAGTCGTCTCGTAAAGTTCCAGCAGCGCTTCGCGCGTGTACAGCCCGGAGGCCAGCGCTATCTCGGCCGAGCGCAGCAGCGGGTCGGTGGCTTCGAGCGCGAACAGTTCTTCCACGCTGCGCCATTCGATTTCGAAATCGGTGCCTGCATGGCCCATCACGCGCGTCGTACGCAGATGCAGGAAGGTCGGGCGACGCGTGCGGCGGCAGTGTTCCACGGCGTCACGCACCTGGGCGTAGCCTTCGGCGAGATCGAGACCGTCGGCGAAGAAGTAGTCCAGGTCCGGACGGTGCCGGAAATTGTTAGCGACCCAGCCGCTCGGCGTCTTCACCGAGATGCCGATGCCGTTGTCCTCGCATACGAACAGCACGGGTGCCGGCAGCTTCTGGTACGCCGTCCACGCCGCGGCGTTGAAGGCAGTCTGTGCGCTGGCATGGTTGGACGATGCATCGCCGAACGAGCAGATCGCGATGCTGTCCTCAGGGATCGGCAGCGTGTGGCCGATGCGGCGCGCCTGCTCGATCGCCACCGCCGTGCCGAACGCCTTCGGCAGATGCGAGGCGATGGTCGAGGTCTGCGGCAGCACCCACAACGGCTTGCTGCCCCACACCTTGTGGCGGCCACCGGATGCCGGATCTTCCATGCTGGCGGCGAACGACAGCGCCGAATCCATCACCGGATCCATGCCCGGCAGCTTGCGGAAGCGCTCGGCCATGAAGCCGCCGGAGCGGTAATGCAGGAAAGCGGGATCGGTATGGCGGGTCAGGCGCGCCACCATCGCGTTGCCTTCGTGGCCGCTGGAACCGATCGTGTAGAACACCTTGTTCTGCACGCGCAGCACGCGCGCCATCAAATCCAGGTGACGCGAGATGAGCTGCGATTCCAGCAGTTCGCGGAAGCCGCGCGCGTCGAGCGCACTGCCGGGCAGCACCGGCTCGCCGTCGCGGGGCGCGGCTGCGGCATGGCCCTGCCAGAGCTGGACGAATTCAATGAAATTCTGGTCGACGATCTCGGCGCGGTTGAAGCCTTTGTGGCGGCCACTGAGGTTGAACGGGAGCGCGATCATGGGTCGGGTCGGATTCGATGTTGGCCGCGGTACCGCGGCGGATGGGAGGGACCGGCTGGCGCCGGCCGAAAAGATCAGGTGGCGCCCACCTCGGCGCTGCGGTCGAGCGCGCGCAGCAGCGCGGCGCGGTGAAGGTCCTTCGGGCGGCCGAAGCTTTCCAGGATGCGGATCTGCTCGGTCACGCTGGGCACCGGCACGTCCATGCCCGCGACGCGCACGGCAATGACCTCGCCGACCGTGACCGGTCGCCAGCCCTGCCCTGCATTGAGCTCCAGTGCGCCCATCACTTCCACAGGCATGGCGGCGAAACGGAAGCGCGCGAAGCGCGAACGGAACCGTTCGGCGCCGGCGGGCTCATAGCTCGACTCGCGCCGCGCGAACCAGGCCTCGGCCAGGCGATCGGCGTCTTCGGCGGAGGTGAGTACGTCGAGGTCGGCGACAGTCACGTCCGCGCCGACCAGCTTCGCGGCGGCGCTGCCGATCAGCTGCCAGGCATGACGGCAATGCCGCCGCAGTTCCGGCACGGCTTCGGCGATCGCTTGCTCCAGGGCGTCATGCATGGGAATCCTCAGGTGCGCCGGCGGCGCCACTCCTCGCGAGTCTGGCCCCAGATGTCGATGGGCACGTCCTGGAACGGTTCGGGCAGGCGCCCTGGGCCGCGGTTGCGCGAACCCAGCCGCATGGCGAGCGCCTGCGACGCGGTGTTGTCGCGATCGATGCTGTGGATCACGTCGGTCCAGCCGAGGTGATCGAAGGCCCAGTCGATCGCCGCGGCCGCGCCTTCCATCGCATAGCCCTTGCCCCAGGCGGAACGCGCCAGGCCCCAGCCCACCTCCGGGCCCGGCCAGCCTTCCGGCTGCCACGGCCCGAGGCGGCCGACCCATTGGCCGCTGCTCTTCTCGATCACCGAGAACATGCCGAACCCCTGGATGGCCCATGCCCCGACCATGGTCAGGAAGCCGCGCCATGCCACCGCGCGCGGCTGCTGCCCGCCGATGAAGCGGGCGGACTCCGCATCGGCCATGTTGGCGGCCCAGGCGTCGAAGTCCTCCCCGCGCGGCGGACGCAGCACGAGTCGATCGGTCTCGATGCGCAGGTCCACCCAGGTCATGTCGGGCGCGGGCACGAGATCAGAACGCGTTGATGCCCGTCAGCTCGCGGCCCACCACCAGCTGATGCACCGTCTCGGTGCCCTCGTAGGTGATGACCGACTCCAGGTTCAGTGCATGGCGGATGGCCACGTGCTCCGTGGTGATACCCGCGCCGCCGAGGATGTCACGGCATTCGCGCGCGATGTCTATCGCCATGCGGCAGTTGTTCCACTTCGCCAGGGAGACCTGGGTGGGCTGCATGGTGCCAGCGTCCTTGAGGCGGCCGAGCTGCAGCGACAGCAGCTGCGCCATGGTGATGCGGCGGGCCATCTCGGCCATCTTGATCTGCACTGCCTGATTGGAGGCCAGCGGGCGGCCGAACAGCACGCGCTCCTGCGTGTAGTCCAACACTTCCTTCAGGCAGGCCTGCGCGGCGCCGATCGGTCCCCAGGTGATGCCGTAGCGTGCCTGGGTCAGGCAGCCCAGCGGGCCCTTCAGGCCTTTCACGTTCGGCAGGCGATTGGCTTCCGGCACGCGCACGTTGTCGAAGAACAGCGCCGAGGTGACCGAAGCGCGCAGGCTCATCTTCTTGTGCACTTCCTGGGCGGTGAAGCCCTTGCTGTCGGTCGGCACGATGAAGCCCTGGATACCGTCCTCGGTCTGCGCCCACACGATGGCGATGTGCGCGAGGTTGCCGTTGGTGATCCACATCTTGGCGCCGTTGATGACCCAGTCGCCGCCATCCTTCTTGGCATTCGTCTTCATGTTCGCCGGGTCCGAGCCGCCGTGCGGCTCGGTGAGGCCGAAGCAGCCGATGACCTCGCCCGCGGCCATCTTCGGCAGGTAGTGCATCTTCTGCTCTTCGGTGCCGTAGGCGTAGATCGGGTACATGCACAGCGAGCTCTGCACCGAGGCGAAGCTGCGCAGGCCCGAGTCGCCGCGCTCCAGCTCCTGGCAGATCAGGCCGTAGCTCACGCCGTTCATGCCGGCGCAACCGTATTTCTCGGGAATGGTGGCACCCAGCAGGCCCAGCCCGGCGATCTCCGGAATTAGCTCCTTGGGAAAGCGCCCCTGGTCGAACGCGTCGCCGATGATCGGCAGCACCCTCTCGTCCACGAACCGGCCGACGGTGTCTTGCACCATGCGCTCCTCGTCGGTGAGCAGCGAGCGGACGTCGTACAGGTCGAGGGGGTTCAGGCGGGCGGACATGCGTATGTTCCGTACGGTGGGTGGGAAGTTTTCGATTCTAGCCGGGGGGCTCGGGTCGGGTCATGACGAGGTGCAGCACTGGCTCCCGTGGGACCGGCATCGTCTCCCCGGGAGGGAGAAGAATTCCCACGTGGGGAGGTTGCTTATGGGACCATGCCCCCTTTCCCCCGCTGCCGTCCCCCAGTCCCCATGCTCAAAGGTGTACTCCTCGGCTTCGCCTGCTACGCCGCCTACGCGATCAGCGACGCCTTCGTGAAGTCGCTGCGCGGCACGCTGCCCGCCTACGAGGCGGTGTTCTTCGGCGCCGTGCTGATGCTTTCGGCCCTGCCGTTCATCCGCCGGCCGGACGACCGCTGGATCGACGTGTTCAAGGCGCGCCGGCCGATGCTGTGGTGGACCCGTGCGATCGCCGGGGCCGTCAGCAATATTTCCGCCGTGATGGCCTTCACCGCGCTGCCGATGGCGGAGGCGTTCGCGCTGATCTTCCTGCTGCCGATCTTCGTGACCCTGCTCTCCGTGCTGTTCCTCAAGGAACACGTGGGCTGGCGGCGCTGGTCGGCGGTGGTGGCAGGCTTCGTCG
>JBCNOA010000083.1:0-16096 GCA_039594095.1 Dyella sp. | reverse complement strand
CGGTACCGAGGGCGCCGTAGAACACGCCGCCGATCACCGCGACACCCAGCGCCGCGCTGATCTGCAGGGCGGTGATCACCATGCCCGAGGCCAATCCCGCATGGCGTGCATCGACGCTGCCGAGCACGGCGCGCATCAGCGAAGGAAACGCGATGCCGAATCCCACGCCCGCCACGGCCAGTCCAGGGTTTAGCCATGGGGCCGGCAGCGCACCCTTCACGCAGCCGATGAGCAGCGCGAAACCGGTGGCCTGTGCGACGAGCGACAGCGGCAGCGCCGCGCGCCCCAGGCCGCGCATCACCGGCGCCGCCGCGATCGAGGCGAACAGATAGCCCAGCGTGAACGGCAGCGTCGCCAGGCCTGTATGCAGGGCATCGCGGCCAAGGCCCTGCAGATACGCCGCGAACGTGAACATGAAAGCGGAGGTCAGGTAGAAGCCCAGCGTGACGACGATGCCCAGCGTGAAGTCCGCATGGCGGAGCAGGCTGACGTCGACCAGCGGCGTGCCGCCACGCTGCGCCACGCGAGCCTCGAAGCGGAGGAACGTGCCGAGCAGTGCAAGAGACGCGGCGAGCATCGCGTAAGTCCACAACGGCCAACCCTGCTCGCGACCTTCCACCAGCGGATATACCAGTGCCGCGAGCGCCAACGACAACAGCGCCACGCCGCCCAAGTCCAATCGCATCGCGTGCGGTTCGCGCGACTCGCGCAGGAACAGCAACCCGCCGATCAGCGCGGCGATGCCCACCGGCAGGTTCACCAGGAAGATCCAGGGCCAGGTCATGCCCCACCAGCCGGCGGAGATCAGCACGCCGCCAAGAATCTGTCCCAGCGTCGCGGACAGGCCGAAGGTCGCCGCATAGAGCGCCAGCGCGCGCGGTTGCTCGGCCAGCGGAAACATCACGCGGATCGAAGCGAGCACCTGCGGAGCCAGCGCCGCGGCCGCCAATCCCTGCAGAAGCCGTCCGGCAAGCAGGGCGTTCGGCGACCAGGCCAGGCCGCACAGCAGGGAGGCCAGCACGAAGCCGGCAATGCCCAGCAAGAACAGCCGGCGCCGCCCGTACAGGTCGCCCAGCCGTCCGCCCGTGATCAGGCATACGGCGTAGACCGCCGCATAGGCGGAGATGACGAACTGCGTCTGCGCCGCGGTGGCGTGCAGGGAGCCGCGGATCGAGGGCAGCGCCACGTTGACGATGAAGAAATCCAGCGGTGGCAGGAACGCGCCGGTCAGCAGCACGGGTAACGCCAGCCAACGCCGCGGGTCGCCCGCGTCGGTCGGGGTCATGTCGCCTCCTTGGAGTCGTGCCTCATGGGGATGGCGAGAATGCTAGTGCGGGCCTAAGATGAGTAAAACTGATCGATGAATATTTCAATCATGAATATCGAAAATGGATCGCTGGTCCGGCCTCTGGACCTGGATGCCGTGCAGGCATTCGTCCTTGTCGCCGATCTCAGCAGCTTCACCCGCGCGGCCGAGGCTCTGGATACGACCCAATCGGCGGTCAGTCTGAAACTGAAGCGGCTGGAGGAACGGCTGGGCCGCCGCCTGCTCGAGCGCACGCCGCGACGCGTACGGTTGTCGCAGGAGGGGGCCGCCTTTCTCGATGCGGCGCGCGACCTGCTGGAGGCACACGAGCGGGCGCTGCATGGGCGTGTCGAAGCCCGGCTCAGCCTGCGCGTGGGCATCAGCGACCAGTCGGCCGGCACGGAGTTGCCGAACCTGCTGGCGAAGGTGGGCGCCTACGATCGCTCGCTGCGCATCGAAGTGCGCATCGGTTCTTCCTCCAGCCTGATCGCGGCCTTCGACGACGGCGAACTGGACGCGGCCATCGTCTGCGGGGCCGATGGCCGGCCCGGCGGCGAATTGCTGTTCACCGAGCCCTACGCCTGGTACGCGGTGCCGAACTGGAAGCAGCCGGCCGGCGAACCGCTGCGCCTGGCTGCCCTGGCCGCGCCCTGCGCGGTGCGCGCGATGGCGCTGAAGACGCTCGACGATGCCGGCGTGGCCTGGACCGAGGTGTTCGTCGGCGGCGGTCTTCCTGCCGTGGTAGCGGCTGCCAGCGCGGGGCTGGCGGTGGCGCCGCTGCCGCGGCGCGTCTGCCCGCCGTCGATCGTCGACGTCGGAGAGGTCCTGGGCCTGCCGCGCCTTCCGCTGACGCGGATCGTGCTGCATCAGCGTTCCGCTGACCCGCGCACGCGCGAGGCGGTACGCATCCTCGCTGCCGCGCTGAAGGCCAGCGTCGCCGCTACGGCATCACCGGCGGCACGTACGTGAGCGTCATGCCGAGCAGCCACAGCAAGCCGAGCACCAGCGGCACGTGCACCACCAACTGGATGAAGGTGAAGCCCACCACGTCGCGCGCCTTCAGCCCCAGCACGCCCAGCAACGGCAGCATCCAGAACGGATTGATCAGGTTCGGCAGCGCCTCTGCGGCGTTGTAGACCTGGACGGCCCAACCCAGGTGCACGTGCAGATCGTTGGCCGCCTGCATCACGTAAGGCGCTTCCACCAGCCATTTGCCGCCACCCGAAGGCACGAAGAAACCGAGCAGGGCGGAGTACGCGCCCATCACCAGCGTGAACGTGTCGGTGGATGCGATATGCACGAACAGGCCGGACAGGCGGTGAGCCAACGTGTCGCCGCCGAAGCCCGGCGCGTGGGTGAGCAGTGCGGCGATGCCGCCGTAGAGCGGGAACTGGATCAGCACGCCCGCGGTGCTGGGCACCGCCCGGGCCACCGCATTGAGGAAACTGCGCGGCCGCCAGTGCAGCAGCAGGCCCAACGTGAGAAACAGGAAGTTGTAGGTATTGAGATTGGCGATGGCGACTACTGTCGGCTTGGTCGCGAACTCGTAGCCCAGCCAGCCTAGCCCGAGCAGACCGATCAGCACGGACAGCAGCGGACTGTATTCCAGCCATTCGCCGGGGCGCGTGCGCGGCGGCAGCGGAGGCGTCGCCGTCGTTTCGGTGATGCCGAAATCCTCCGCGGTGCGCGCGCTGGCGTCGGACGGCGCGGTGAACCAGCAGATCAGCAGCGACGCTGCGATCAGCACCGCCGTCAGCACGATGGACTGCCACAGCAATATCGTCTGGCTGAAAGGCAGCACGCCGGTGATGTTGAGCAGCCCCGGCGGCATGCTTTTCGGGTTGGCCTGCAACTGGGCCGCGGACGAGGAAAGGCCCATGGCCCACACCGCGCCCAACCCCAGGTAGGCGGCGGCTCCGGCCGCGCGGTAATCCATGCGCAGATCGGCGCGTCGCGCCAGTGCGCGCACGAGCAGCCCGCCGAACACCAGCGAGAAGCCCCACGACAGCAGCGATGCGAGCATGCTCACCAGGCCCACGTAACACACCGCGCCGCGGCCGCTGCGTGGCACTCGCGCCAGTACGTCGATGAAGCGCGCCACCACCGGCGCGGTCGCCACCACGTAGCCGCCGATGACCACGAAGGCCATCTGCATAGTGAAGGGAATCAGGCTCCAGAAGCCGTCACCGAAAGCATTGACCGTGATGGCCGGCGTCGCGCCGAAGGCCAGCGCGGCTCCGGCCACCAGCACCACGCCCAGCGCGGCGAACACCCAGGCGTCGGGAAACCAGCGTTCGGCCCAGGCGGAACTGCGCAGAGCCGCACGGGCCAGCGCGCCTTCGTTCGCGGTCGACATAGTCACCCTCCCCAAATGGGGCGATGGTGGTGCGGCGTGGAGGGCAGGGCAATACGATCTTGGTCGCAGCCGGCGTGCCCGCCGTAGGTCAGGCTTTCGCGCGCTGCTTGAACAGTGTGATGGTGGCCACCCCGACCAGGATCACCGCCATGCCGGCGAGGTCGTACGCACCGACGTGCTCGCCGGCGAAAAGCACGCCGAACAGCACCGCCACCGGCGGATTGACGTAGGCGTAGCTGGTGGCCATGGCCGGACGCGCGTGCTTTAGCACGTAGAGATACGCGCTGAAGGCGATCAGCGAACCGAACAGTACGAGGTAACCCACCGCCAGCGTGGCGCGCAGCGTCGGATGCGCGGGCAGATGCTCGCCGGTACCGAAGCCCACCAGCAGCAGCACCACGCTGGCGCATAGCATCTGCGCGGCGGTGTTCATCGGGCCGGCCGGCATGTCCTGGCGCTTGCTCCAGATCGAGCCGAAGGCCCAGCTTCCGGCCGCCACGATCAGCACGATGGCGCCCAGCCGCGAGCCCGACAGGCTGCTTCCCAGATTGAGCACCACGACGCCGGCGAAACCGATCACGAGCCCCAGCGCCTCGCGCCCGGACGGCCATTGGCCGTACATGCCGGAAAACAGCGCCGCGAACAGCGGCACGCTCGCGACCGCTACGGCGGCCACGCCGGAACTCACGCTTTGCTCAGCGAAACACACCAGTCCGTTGCCGAAGCCCAGCAACAGCACGCCGGTGACCGCGGCGTTGCGCCACTGCAGCGCGGTCGGCGCGGCCGTGCCGCGCAGGCGCAGGAAGCCGAACAGCAGAACGCCAGCCACCAGGAAGCGGATGCCCGCCAGCAGGAACGGCGGGTAGCTTTCCAAGGCATAGCGAATGCCAAGGTAGGTGGATCCCCAGATGATGTAGAGCGCGAACAGCGCGAGCGGGATCATCACCCGCGCATCGGCGAGCGAGCCTTGCGCCACGCGCGCGGCGTTGGAAACGGACTGGTCGGTCATGGCGGGGAGGGTGCGAGGGTGGCGACGACGAGTCTAACGGTCGAACAAAATAATTCGTGGCGGAGCCGGCGAGTAGTGAGCGCTTTGCAAGGCTGCCTTGAGGCGCCCTCAAGCCAGTAGGCGGCTTCCGCTTCAGCCCGCCTTGGCCAAAGCGCGGCGCCGTTCGCTGGCGAGTAGCTCTCGCTTGCGTTCCACGCCCCAGCGCCAACCGCCGATCGAGCCGTCCTCGCGGACCACGCGGTGACACGGCACGATCAGCGCCACGCGATTGCTGCCGCAGGCCTGGCCGACCGCGCGGGCAGCCTTGGGCATGCCCAGCTCGGCGGCGAGCTCGCCGTAGCTGAGGGTGCTGCCGGCGGGGATGCGGGTCAGCGCGTCCCACACGCGCCACTGGAACGCGGTGGCGGCGATGTCCAAGGGCGGGAGCTCCGGTGCCTCCGCATCGCTCCATCCCAGTTCGGAGGCGATGTGCGCGATCACGGAATCCAGCCATTCCTCGCGGCCGGCATCCACACGTTCGAGGTCGGCGCGAGGAAATTCCTCTTTCAGCCGCCGCACGAGGTCTTCGTCGTCATCGCCCAGCGTGACTGCGCAGATGCCTCGCGAAGTCGTCGCGACAAGCAAGGGCCCCAACGGCGTGTCCGTGGTCGTGTAGCGGATGCTCGCGCCCAGACCGCCGGCCCGGTAGCTGGCCGGGGTCATGCCGAGCAGGCGGTTGCTGTGCTCGTACACGCGGCTGCCGGAACCGAAGCCGGCGTCATAGACCGCATCGGTCACCGCGGCGCCCTCGCGAAGGGAGGCCTTGAACTGGCCGAAGCGGCGGGCGCGATGGTATTCGGCCGGGCTCATGCCGTAGCGGCGCCGGAATGCGCGCTGCAGGTAGGTGGGACTGAGGCCGGCGGACTTGGCGAGCGCATCGAGTCCGGGTGCCTGTTCCGCGCGCTCGATCAGGGCGCGGACGTGCTCCAGGGCGGCCTCGGTGCTGCGGCGGGATTTCATGGGAGCGGTGCGGGTGTCCATGCCAACAGGCTAAACGCCCCGCCCGCGAGGGACTATCCGGTTTTTGCGCGATCGATCAGTGCGCGGCGGGACCGGTCTGGCGGAGCACCACGAATTCGCCTTCCAGCACTTCCGGCTGGCGCGCGCCCGCGACCGGACGCGCCGCGCTACCCTTGCGGGTCCAATGGCGCACGGCCAGCAGCAGGCCGCCGCCCACCAGTAGCACACCGGCCACGACCAGGCCGAACACCAGCAGCACACCTACCAGCGCCACGCCGACGAGCAGCGACAGGGCACGGACCAGCGGATGGCGGGAACGACGCGGAGAAGGCAGCGTGAAGCGCATGTGTTAAAAATCCGTGTGGTAAAATCAACGACTTACGTGCGTAACGATGGGGCTTTCGCCCCCGAGAGACAAGTGCCGATGGATACAACCACCCCCGCCGCGACGCTCTGCCGCGTCGACGACATTCCCGACGGCGAAGCGATCGCTGTGGACGCCATGCTCAGCGACGGGGAAGAAAGCCTGATCGTCGTCCGCCGCGGCAACGCCGTGCACGCCTACCTCAATATCTGCCCGCACGCGGGCCGGCGGCTGGACTGGGCGCCCGGCAAGTTCCTCATCAAGAACGACGTGCTGATCTGCGCGGCCCATGGCGCGAGCTTCCAGGCGGTCGACGGCCTATGCATCGGCGGTCCGTGCCGCGGCGAACACCTTAGGGCGGTGCCGGTGGATGTGGTGGACGGCGATGTCCGCCTCGGCTGAAGCTTCCTAGCGGAACATCAGGTTGATCGCCACCAGGGTGATCACCAGCACCATGAACGTGAGCGGCAGGCCTACGCGCAGGAAGTCCTTGCCGCGATAACCGCCGGGGCCGGCCACCATCATCAGCGCCGGATGGCCCGAGCTGAGCAGGAAGGTGTTGGACGACGACACGGCGACGATGAGCGCATAGGCCGACGGATTGCCGCCCGTCGCCACGGCCACGCTGATCGCGATCGGCACCATCATCACCGTGGCGCCCACGTTGGACATCACCTGCGAGAAAAGCAGGGTGAGCACCGCCAGCGACAACTGCAGCACGTAGGGCGAGGCATTGCCAAGGTGCTGCAGCACTTCCTGCGCCAGCCATGAGGCCGTGCCGGTGGCGTCCATCGACCAACCCAGCGGAATCAGGCAAGCGGTGACGAAAATGGTCTTCCAGTTGATGGCCTTGTAGGCCTCGTCCATGTTCAGCACGCCGGTGAGCAGCATGCCGATGGCGCCGGTCATCATCGCCACCGACAGATCGAGATGCGTGAACAGGGCCAGGCACTTGGCTAGCACGAAGAAGCCCACCGCCTGCCAGATCTTGCCGGGGCGCTGTTCTTCCTTGGGGATGTCGGTGACGACGACGAGATCTTTGTCTTCCGTCGCCAGGCCCAGGTCGCGCCAGCTGCTGTGCAGCACGAGGGTATCGCCGGCACGCAGGCTCACCGCGCGTACGTCGTCGCGGAACACCTGGTCGCCGCGATTCACCGCCAACACGGAAATGCCATAGCGCTTGCGCAGGCGCAGCTCACCCACCGTCTGCTTGATGAAGCGCGAGCTGGGCGGAATCACCGCCTCCGAAATGCCCGCGCGGGTGGGGTTGAACAGCTCGCCCAACTGGCGCATGCGCGGCGACAGCTTGCACAGCTGGTTGTTGGCGAACTGATTGAGCTGCTCGCGTGGCCCCAGGACCCCGAGCACGGAACCCACCCAGATCACGTGGTCCACCGGCGGCGCCATGCGCGACTCGGTGCCGCTCTTGATGGCGAGGATCAGCGGCGCGCCATACAGCTGCTCGACCTCGCCGATGCTCATGCCGACCAGCGGGCTCTCCGCCGTCACCGTCAGCTCCGCGGTTTCGCCGCCGATACCATAGGTATCGGCGAAGTAGCTCTCGGTGCGGCCGGGCGTGACCTTGAGGCGCTCGTCCTCGCGCTCCGGCAGCAGCTTGGGGGTGAAGAGATAGAAGAACAGCACGCCGGCCAGCGCCAGCACGAGACCCACCGGCGTCACGCTGAACAGACCGAACTTCGGGATGGTGTGGGCGCCGGGCGGCAGGTTGGCGTTCGCGCTCGCGATCAGGTCGTTGAGCACGATCAGCGGCGAGTTGGCGATCAGCGTGGTGTTGGTCGCGGTGAGGATGCAGAACGCCATCGGCAGCAGCAGCCGCGACAGCGGCACGCCGGTGCGGGCGGCCAGGCGGCTGGTGACGGGAATCATCAGCGCGGCCAGCGCCTGGCTGGGAATCACCGCGCTGAACAGGCTGGTGACCAGGTTGATCACGACGCCCAGCCGCGATTCCACGCCGCGCGCCATGCGCATCACGAAATTGGCGGTGAGGCCGAGCACGCCGGCGCGGTCGAGCCCGGCGCCCATGATCATGATGGCGATGATGGCGATGACCGCGTTACCGGCGAAACCGTTGAACACGCGGTCGGAGGGAATCAGACCGGTGAGGCCGATCACCACCACCACCAGCAGAGCCACCATGTCGGCGCGGATCCACTCCAGCACCAGCATCAGCATGGTGAAGCCCACCAGCCCGAGTACCAGGATCATTTCGGGGGTGAGCGATAGTCCCACTAGCCGGCTTCCTTACGAACCCGTGGACGGCGATGGATGCGGTTGGACCTGGCTTGCGTCATGCGGCGAAGACCCGTCCCTGTTCTGGTCAGCGAGTATAAGCGTCGCGGCCGCCGTACTGGTGAATCGGAGCCGTCCCCGGTGCGCGGTTCGCCTGCTCGATACGTGCAGCCGCCGCGCTGCGGGACAGCGTTACTTGCGGCGGTAGAGGAGATCCCACACGCCGTGGCCCAGCTTCAGGCCGCGACGCTCGAAGTGGGTCTCGATACGCCATGCCGGCTTTTCCGCGTATTGGCCCGGCGCGATGTCGTTGCGCCAGTCCGGTGCGGCTTCCATCACCTCGAGCATGTGCTCTGCGTAGGGCTGCCAATCGGTGGCCAGGTGCAGCAGGCCGCCCGGCGCCATGCGCGAGGCAAGCAGCGCGACGAATTCGGGCCGCACGATGCGGCGCTTGTTGTGGCGCTTCTTGTGCCACGGATCGGGGAACCAGATGCGAGCCTCGGACAGCGTGCCCGGGGCGATCTCCTGCTCCAGCACTTCGACCGCGTCGTGCTTGTAGATCCGCACGTTGGAGGCATCGCGCGCAGCCAGTGCGTTCATCAGCCGGCCAACGCCCGGGCCGTGCACCTCGATGCCCAGGTAGTCGCGTTCCAGGTCGTGCTCGCTGGCCCAGGCCAGCGCCTCGCCATTGCCGAAGCCGATCTCCATCACCAGCGGCGCCTGGCGGCCGAATCGGGCGGCGTAGTCCTGCGCGGTGCCGGTGTAGTCGATGCCGAAGCGTGCCCAGTGCTCGTCGAACGCGCGCTGCTGCGCCGGCGTCATGCGCCCCTCGCGCAGGACGAAGCTGCGGATGCGGCGCAGATGCGGGGCGGAGTCGTGGTCTTCGGGGCGGTCGCTCATGGCAGGCCTGGACAGTGGCGGACGTTTGGTGGAGGGGCGCCCGGCCGGAGCAGGGCGCCCGTATCGCTTCGATGCTGGTCGCTTCGATGCGGGCGGCGGAGCGCGGCTTTCGCGCTCTCGCTACTCGCCACCTTGCCGCCCTCGACCTTCAGCCGATCGTGCCGTCGATCGGGCTCGATGCGGAGGCGTAGCGCTTGCGCGGAATGCGGCCGGCGCGGAATGCGGCGCGGCCGGCCTCGATGGCGAGCTTCATGGCGTGTGCCATCAGCACCGGGTCCCTGGCGCCGGCGATGGCGGTGTTCATCAGCACGCCGTCGCAGCCCAGCTCCATCGCGATGGCGGCGTCGGACGCCGTGCCCACGCCGGCATCGACGATGATCGGCACCTTGGCGTTCTCGATGATCTCCAGCAGGTTGTAGCGGTTCTGGATGCCCAGGCCCGAGCCGATGGGCGCGGCCAGCGGCATCACCGCGACGCAGCCGATCTCTTCCAGGCGCTTGGCCAGGATGGGATCGTCGCTGGTGTACACCATGACGTCGAAGCCGTCGGCGACCAGGGTCTCGGCGGCCTTGAGGGTCTCGACCACATCCGGGAACAGCGTGCGCTGGTCGCCCAGCACTTCCAGCTTCACCAGCTTGTGGCCGTCCAGCAGTTCGCGGGCCAGCTTGCAGGTGCGTACCGCATCCACCGCGTTGTAGCAGCCGGCGGTGTTGGGCAGCAGGGTGAATTCGTCGGGCGGCAGCGCGTCTAGCAGGTTGGGCTGGCTCGCATCCTGGCCGATGTTCACGCGGCGGATCGCCACGGTGACGATCTCGGCGCCCGCGGCCTGGCTGGCGCGGCGGGTTTCGTCGAAGTCCTTGTACTTGCCCGTGCCGGTCAACAGGCGCGAGGCATAGCTCTTGCCGGCGATGATCAGCGGATCGGCGGTGTCATGGGTCTTGGTGTTCATGGGTCTCGACTGCTCGGGGAGCGCGGGACGGCGGCTCAGCCGCCGCCGATGGCATGCACGATCTCGACCTGGTCGCCTTCGGCGAGGACCCAGCGGATGTGCATGCTGCGGGGGACGATCTCTCGGTTCACTTCCACCGCCACGCGGCGGTCGCCGTAGCCGGCTTCCTGCAGCAGTTGGGCGACGGTGATGGCGTTGGCGCAGTCGCGCGGACTGCCGTTGAGCGTGATCTGCATCCGCGCATTGTAACGGCAGGCGCGGTCTTGCCCCAGCGAAAAAGAAGAACCCGGCCGGGCCGGGTTCTTCGTGCGGTCAGTTCTGACGTTCGTCTTTGTTGCCGTGGGGCCGGTGTTCGCCTCCATGGTTCTGCCCCTGTCCTTGCGCGGGCTGTCCCTGCGGACGCGGCGGCGGCGCGTTCTGCGGCGGGGGCGGCGGCGGGTTCGGACGCTCGAAGGCCGGGCGCGATTCGCGCGGCATGGGTTGCGGCATAGGCTGCGGTGGCGCGCGCTCGATGCGCGGCTGCGGCGGAGGCTCGCTGCGCTCCGGGCGGAATTCCGGCTGGGCCTGACGCAGGTCGCGGAAGCGCTGGACGTCGCGTGGGGCGGTGTTCTCCGGCGCCGGCTGTGGGCGATCGGCGGGGCGGGACGCCGGCGGCTCGAAGCGCGGCTGGCGCGCTTCCGGCGGAGGCGTGGCCCCGGGTTCGTCGCGCCGGTTGAAGCGCGGGACGTCCGGCAGGTTGCGCGGCTGCGGCGCGGCCTGCGGCTGCGCGACGGCCGCGCGCGCGCGGTCTTGCTCGGCGCTGGGGATGAAGCTCACGCCGGGCCGTGGCGCCTCGTTGCGCGGAGCGGGCTGAGCGTCGCGTCGGTCCTGTGCGGCGGCGCGATCGACGTCAGGGTGGGCAAAACGTGCCGAAGGCAGTTCGTTCGGCCGGAAGTCCGGACGTCCGCCCTGGCGAGGGTCTGGCCGGTCATTGGCCTGGAAGCGGCGCGGCGCCTGGTCGGCCGGCGCGGGAGCGTTGCCCGGGCGGTTGTCGCCGACTGGGGGCAGGCGGGCGGGCACGCTCGCGGCGGCATCGCGGGTCGGTGCGGGCGCAGGCATCGGGCCAGGGCGGCCGGGGCCACCGCTGCCGAGCACACGCACGTTGGACGGCACGGAAGCTACCGGCGGGACAGGGCGCTGGCCGAAGCGATTCGGCCGGACGTCAGCAGCGACCGGACCTTGGGCCGGATTGGCGGCCGGAGCGCGTCGCGCGACCACCTCGCGCTGGAAGCCGGCCGCCGGCAGCGGCCGCGCGTCGGCGGGGCGGGGCGGAGCGAAGCTCGCGCGCGTCGGCTGTATCGGCACACCGCGCGGCAGCACCGGCGCGGTAGCGAACTGGCGCGGGTCCGCATGCACCAGGTTGCGCCGCACGTTCTGCGCGCTGGCGAAGCTCTGGCCCGGCACGGCGCTGAAAGCGTGGGGCGCGCCGCGGTTGGCGTAGGCGACGCTCGGCGTCGGCCGGCCGTCGCGGTAATAGTTGTACTGGTTGTTGATGTTGTTGATCACCGTCGTGCGATTGATGTTGCGCACGTTGATGTTGGTGACGTTGACGTTCGTGTAGTAGTTGCGGCTGGCGCGATACCACGGGTTGTAGACCTCGCGCGGGCCGAGCGGGAACCAGCCTACCGGTGCGCCGCCGCCGATACCGATCGACACGCTCCAGTTGCCGCCGCCGACGAAGGCCACCAGTGCAGGCGCATAGACCGGTCGCACGGCCACCGGACCCGGAACCCAGCCCCAGCGGCTGCCCACGTAGGCCCAACGCCCATAGTGGAATGGCGCGAAGCCCCACGGCGCGTCGTCCACCCAGGTCCAGCCCCAGGGCGCGACCCAGGCCCAGTGGCCGTCGCGATACGGCGCCCAGTCGACCGCGACGTGCGAGGGGTACCACACCGCGCCGTACTCAGGGTCCGTCTGCCAGTCGCCGTTCTGGTCCAGGTCCTGGTAGCCCACGACGTCTTCAGAGACATAGCGCCGGCTCGGCGAACGCTCATAGCGCTGGTCGCGCTGGTAGCACCAGTCGTCGAACGAATCGCCGCGATCGCCGATGTCTTCCAGGGTGACTTGGTCCAGCGAAGAGTCGGCGATCACGTAGCGCGTACCCGCATTAACGGTGCGCTGAGCGTTGTTCTCGCCGTACAGCGTGGCCCGTCCGCGGAAAGCGGTGACCTCGGTGGTGCGCCCGTCGCGATCGATGTCCACGCGGAACGTGCCGGGCTGATCGATCACCAGCGCGACGGTGGGCGTGTCGATCTCGTAGCTCTGGCCTTCGCCCAGGTTGCGGACGGCGAGGTTGAGCGTGCCCTGGGTGAGTTCCACCTGGGCGAATTGGTCGTCGAGGCTGAGGAAACCGAAGTCGGTGTTCTGAGCCATGCGCAGGCTGCTGCCGCCCAGTTCCAGTTCGGCGCGGCCGTCGCCGCCCGTGGAAAGCCGATCGCCGCTGGTGAGCGGGCGGTTGAGGCTGGCATCGCTCCAGTCCTTCGCGCCGGTAGGCAGCAAGCCGAGATCGCCGGACAGATAGGAAAGTCGCGCCACGCGCGCCGGCGGATCACCTGCGTCGCCGTCGGGCTGCGACTGAGCCTGGACGAGGCCGGCCGCGCACCACAGCAGCGAGGCGGCGAGCAGCGGCCAGGCGCGTGATACGAAAAGATGGGGAAGACGCATGACGTTCTCCGGAGCGTGCGCATCGATGACGTCCGTGAAACGCATGGAGTGGCCGGACGTCGACGGCCCGATTATGTGCACGCCTTTTCGTGCTCCGCGCGGACGGCTGGGCATTGTTCCGGCGGACGATTCAGCCGGCCGCCATGTGCGGTTCACCGCGCGTTGTGCCGGCCGGTGCCGAGCGCGGACGCGTGCCTGCCGAGGGGTTGTTCCCAAGCGCGCGGGTCCCGGTTACCATCCGCGGCGACGCGGGTGTAGCTCAATGGTAGAGCTGTAGCTTCCCAAGCTACTGACGAGGGTTCGATTCCCTTCACCCGCTCCATTCCCCGCCCGCCCCACCGAGCCCCTCTCTCCCAACCAGCGCGCTGAAGATGGCGGATGTGATCACACTCGGCTGGCGGGAGCGCCTGGCATTGCCCGACCTCGGCATCGACTCGCTCAAGGCCAAGCTCGACACCGGTGCGCGCAGCAGCTCGCTGCACGTAGACGACCTGGAGACGTTCGAGCGCGATGGCGCCACCTGGCTGCGTTTCGTGGTCAGCACGGGACGCCGCCATCGTCTGGTCAGGCATTGCGAGGCGCTGGCGCTCTATCGGCGCGCCGTGATGGACACCGGCGGCCGGAGCACCGAGCGCTGGTTCATCCGTACCGAGGCGGTGCTGGCCGGGCGACGCTTCAGCGTCGACGTCAATCTCACCGACCGCCGGCATATGCTGTTTCCCATGCTGCTGGGACGCACGGCGCTGCACGGGCGCTTCGCGGTGGACCCCGCCCTCTCTTACACCCAGCCGCGCCATCCTTTGGCGGCCATGGACGTCCCATGAAGATCGCCATTCTTTCCCGCAACGCTCGTCTGTATTCCACCCAGCGCCTGGTCGAAGTGGCCCGCGAACGCGGCCATGTGGTGCGCGTGCTCGACCCGCTCCGCTGCTACGTGCGCATCGCGCCGGGCGACGTGGCGATCCGCTACAAAGGCAAGCCGTTGAAGGACATCGACGCGGTGATTCCGCGCATCGGTACCACTAGCACCTTCTACGGCACCGCGGTGCTGCGCCAGCTGGAAATGATGGGCGTGTACACGCCCAACCCCTCCGACGCGGTGCTGCGCGCGCGGGACAAGCTGCGCGCGTTGCAGATTCTCGCGGCGCAGGGGCTGGACATGCCCGTGACGGTCTTCGGCGACAACCCGGACGATACGTCCGACGTGCTGGCCATGCTTGGCGATCCGCCGCACGTGATCAAGCTCAACGAAGGCAGCCAGGGCACCGGCGTCGTGCTGGCGGAAAAACGCAGCGCGTCGCAGAGCGTGATCGAGGCGTTCCGTGGCCTCTATGCCAACTTCCTGGTGCAGGAGTTCATCGGCGAGGCCAACGGCAGCGATCTGCGCTGCTTCGTGGTGGGCGGCAAGGTGGTGGCCGCGATGCAGCGCGATGCCAGCCCAGGCGACTTCCGGGCCAATCTGCACCGCGGCGGCACCGCGCAGTCGGCCACGCTCAGCGCCGAAGAGCGCCAGATCTCGGTGCGCGCCGCGAAGGCTCTGGGCCTGGGCATCGCGGGCGTGGACCTGCTCCGCTCCAAGCGCGGCCCGCTGATTCTCGAGGTCAACGCCTCGCCCGGTCTGGAAGGCATCGAAGCGGCGACGGGCGTGGACGTGTCGGCGCACATCATCAAGCACCTCGAACAGCACGCGCGGAAGTGATCGCCGGCGGCGCAGTCCGACGATGCGCTGAACGGTTAACGGCGAAGTGAGTACGGGTTAACTCCACCGTAACTACGGCGCCCCTATAAAGGTCCCACTGCAATTTGCTCGGCACTTCAACCGCTAGGTCTAGTGACAGCAGATTACGGTATCGGGGCAGTAGCTTGGGCCCGGATGGAGCGGTTTCCGCCGCGCCTCCGGGCCTTTTCTTTTGCTCCGGAAGGGCGCGGAACCTCCGCCGTCCGCGCCCGGTGGCGAATCGGCCACCTTTCCCCGGCACAGATTGTTAAGCTTGCCGCCATGGCCGGCCCGAACCGGCGGCGACACGGAGTGGCGTATGCGCGTACTGGTGATCGAAGACAACAGCGACATCGCGACGAACATCGGCGATTACCTGGAAGACCGCGGCCATGTGGTCGACTTCGCCGGCGACGGCGTGACCGGTCTGCACCTGGCGGTGGTCAACGAGTTCGATGTGATCGTGCTGGACCTGACCCTGCCGGGCATGGACGGCCTGGACGTGGCGCGCAAGCTGCGTCACGAGGCGCACAAGCAGACCCCGGTACTGATGCTGACGGCGCGCGACGCGCTGGAGCAGAAGCTCACCGGTTTCGAATCCGGCGCCGACGACTACATGACCAAGCCGTTCGCGCTGCAGGAACTGGCCGCGCGCCTGGAAGTGCTGGCGCGCCGCGGCAAGGGTCCCCAGAGCCGCGTGCTGAAGGTGGCGGACCTCACCTATAACTTGGACACGCTCACCGTCACCCGCGATAGCAAGTCCATCCAGTTGAACCCCATCGGCCTGAAGCTGCTGCAGGCGCTGATGGAGGCCAGCCCGTCGGTGGTCACCCGCCAGGATCTCGAGCAGCGCGTGTGGGGCGAGGAGCTGCCCGACAGCGACAGCCTGCGCGTGCACATCCACGGCCTGCGCGCGGCCATCGACAAACCCTTCGACAAGCCGCTGATCCACACGCGGCACGGTATCGGATATCGCATGGTCGACCCGGATGCGGTCCAGACGTAAGCTTCGTTTTCGCCTGGTCGTCTCTTTCGCGCTGTTCGGTTTCGGGCTGAGTGCGCTGTTCGCGTTCGCTGCCCTCAACATCCGCACGCGGGTCGAAGATCAACTCGTCAACAACAGCCTGCTGGACGATGCCCGCTGGGCCGCGCGGCAGGCCTACGAGCATCCCGACCAGCCGGGCACGGGCTCGCGCCTGCTGACCGGCATGATCAAAAGCGAGCGCACGCTCTACAAGGCGCCGCTCACTTGGCAGAACCTGGGAACCGGCGTCCACGACATCAACGAGCCGGGCGACGACGGCCAGATGCACCACTACAAGCTGGCGGTGTATCGCGAGAACGGCATCATCAGCTTCATCCGCTACGACGTCTCGCGCGAGGAACTGGGCAAGCGCCAGCTGCTGACCGCGGTCATCGCGGCGGTCTTCCTGTTCGGCCTGATCTCGCTCGCCCTGGGCCTATGGCTGTCGCGCAAAGTGCTCAAGCCGGTGAGCGAGCTGGCCCAGCGCCTGCGCGAGTTCCGCAAGAACGGCAAGGCCGA